>CAJTUQ010000004.1:27508-64469 GCA_910579335.1 uncultured Dorea sp.
ATTTATTCGGGGTGCGGGTATCCCTGTATATTTACAAGCGCTTTGAAGGAGAGAAATATCGAACAGGTAAGAAAATTGCTGGAGGGAAAGACGACGGTGATTGCGGGGCCCTCCGGAGTAGGCAAGTCGTCGATTATCAATGCGCTTTTGCCGGAGGCAAGGATGCAGACCGGTGATATCAGCCGCAAAATCGAACGCGGAAGACATACCACAAGGCATTCGGAGCTGTTTTCTATTAACGGTAGTTCATATATTATGGATACGCCGGGATTTAGCTCCTTATATATCAGCGATTTTGAAAAAGAGGAATTGAAATATTTTTTCCCTGAATTTATAAAGTATGAAGGCGCCTGCCGTTTTGACGGATGCAGCCATATCCATGAGCCGGATTGTGCCGTAAAGCGGGGAGTTTCGGAGGGAGCAATCGCCGCTTTGCGCTATGACAGCTACAAAGAAATGTACGAAGGGTTAAAGGAAAAAAGGAGGTACTGATATGAAGCGTATTTTAGCACCGTCGATTTTAGCGGCGGATTTTAAGGCTTTAGGCGATCAGATGAAACAGACGGAAGAAAACGGTGCCGAGTATCTGCACTTTGACGTGATGGACGGGATGTTTGTGCCGAGTATCTCCTTTGGCATGCCCGTATTGAAATCGATTCATGGGGCAACGTCGCAGGTAATGGACGCACATCTGATGGTGCAGGAGCCGATACGGTATATTGAAGATTTTAAGAAAGCGGGAGCGGATATTGTTACGGTTCATCTGGAGGCATGCACGGATATCCGAAAGACAATTGCGAAGATACGTGAATGCAAAATGAAGGCGGGAGTATCCATTTGTCCGGAGACACCTGTGGAGGAGGTGCAATTTCTCCTGCCGGAAGTGGATATGCTGCTTGTTATGAGCGTGCATCCGGGGTTTGGAGGACAGAAGTTTATTTTGGAATCTCTGGATAAAATAAGGCGGATACGGAAAGTGATAGAAGAGCAGAAGCTAAATACGGATATTCAGGTTGACGGCGGGATTTATCTTAGCAATGTAAAGGAAGTACTGGATGCCGGAGCAAATGTAATCGTTGCCGGCTCTGCCGTGTTTAATGGAAATCCGGGGGAGAACACCAGAGCTTTTATGGAGATATTGAATGCCTATGAGTAAGACGATTGTAATTGTAAGCGGAGGGAAACTAGAGGAAGAATATGTGCTGTCGGTCCTGAGAGAAGAGGATGCCTGTTATGTAATCGGCGTGGACAGGGGCGTGGAGTTTTTATACAGCCATGATATTATGCCTAATTATATTGTCGGGGATTTTGACAGCGTGCGTCCTGAGATTGCGGATTACTACCGGAATGAGACGTCAGTGCCGATTAGGGAATTTAATCCGGTAAAGGATGCGTCCGATACAGAGATTGCCATCCGGCTTGCAGGGACGCTTGGATGTAAGAAGATGCTGATTCTTGGCGCGACGGGCGGCCGGATAGACCATTTATGGGCAAACGTGCAGTGCCTTGCGATTCCGTTTAAGAACGGCATTGACGCAAGGATTCTTGACAGCCGGAATCGGATACGGCTGATTGGAGGAAAGACTGTTTTAAGGAAAAGCGAGATGTACGGGCCGTATTTTTCTGTATTTCCTCTGGGGCAGGATGTTTTCCGCTTTAATATTTCCGGGGCGGTGTACCCGCTTAAGAATCATACGCTCACGGCATACGACAGCTTATGCGTCAGCAACCAGATAAAGGACGAGGAGGCTGTAATTGATTTTCAGGGCGGAATCGTCGTGCTGATGGAGACGAGGGACGTTCCTTTGGACGAGACTGTGTAAAGGAGGGCTGCGTATGAGGCGCGGCTAAGAATAAATCAGAAGAATGAGAAAGGATATAAGATAAATGAAACTGGGAATCGTAGGTTTGCCGAATGTCGGAAAAAGTACATTGTTTAATTCTTTGACGAAAGCGGGTGCGGAGTCAGCGAACTACCCGTTCTGCACCATTGACCCGAACGTGGGGGTAGTAACGGTGCCGGATGAGCGGCTTGGCGTATTGGGGGAGATGTATCATACAAAAAAAATCATTCCTGCGGCAATTGAGTTTGTTGACATTGCAGGACTGGTAAAGGGCGCGTCAAAGGGTGAAGGACTGGGCAATCAGTTTCTTGCCAATATCCGGGAGGTGGATGCAATCGTCCATGTGGTGCGCTGCTTTGAGGACAGCAATATTGTCCATGTAGACGGAAGCATTAACCCGCTCCGGGATATCGAGACCATTAATCTGGAATTAATTTTTTCAGATTTGGAAATCCTTGAAAGAAGGATAGCGAAGACCTCTAAGTTGGCAAGGAATGATAAGACGGCGGCAAAAGAGCTTGCTTTTCTTGAGAGAATCAAGGAACATTTGGAAAATGACCGTCTCGCAAAGACGTTTAATGGAGCGGAGGATGAAGATGAACAAAACTGGCTTGAAAGCTATAACCTCCTGACTTATAAACCGGTTATCTATGCGGCGAATGTTGCGGAAGACGAGCTTGCAAAAGACGGTGCGGATAATGAGGGCGTCCGGAAGGTGAGGGAGTATGCAGCAAAGGAAGAGAGCGAAGTTTTTGTCGTGTGCGCCCAGATTGAGCAGGAGATAGCTGAGCTTGAGGAAGATGAAAAGAAGTTATTCCTTGAAGAGCTGGGACTTTCTGAGTCTGGCCTTGAAAAGCTGATTAAGGCCAGTTACAAGTTATTGGGACTAATCAGTTATCTGACGGCGGGCGAGCCGGAGGTCCGCGCATGGACGATTAAAAAAGGGACGAAGGCGCCTCAGGCTGCCGGGAAGATTCATACGGATTTCGAAAGAGGCTTTATCCGTGCAGAGGTAGTGTCCTATGATGATTTGACGGCGTGCGGGACACATGCGGCGGCGAAGGAAAAAGGGCTCATCCGTTTGGAAGGCAAAGAGTATGTTGTCAAGGACGGAGACATTATGCTGTTTAGATTTAATGTTTAATTTTTATGCAGGGAGAGCAGACGATGCATAAGACTATAGAGTTCCCCAATATCGGAATACATCTTTCCGATGTGGGGAATCATATCACTATCTTTAATTTTGATATTGCATATTACGGAATGATTATAGGTCTTGGGATTTTAGCCGGCATTTTTATTGCTGCTGCCGAAGCAAAGCGCACCGGTCAGAATCCGGAAAATTACTATGACCTTGCCACCTATGCGGTGGTATGTTCGATTATTGGTGCAAGGGCTTATTACGTGGCGTTTTCATGGGACATGTACAAAGGGGACTTGAAAAGCATCCTCAATCTTCGGCAGGGCGGGCTTGCCATCTATGGCGGAGTGATAGCGGCAGTGGTTACGGTCCTTGTGTTTGCCAGAGTGAAGAAGCTTTCGGCTCCGGTTCTTTTTGATACGGCGGTGCTTGGGCTTGTTGCGGGCCAGATGATTGGGAGATGGGGGAATTTTTTCAACCGGGAGGCGTTCGGAGAATATACGGACGGGCTCCTGGCTATGCGTCTTCCGCTGGATGCCGTGAGAGAATCGGACGTGACGCAGCTTATGAGAAAACATGCGGAGATAGTGGAGGGAGTCTCTTATATACAGGTACATCCTACATTTTTATACGAATCGTTGTGGTGTATGACGGTGCTTGCCGTCCTGCTTTTGTACAGACGGCGGAAAAAATTTGACGGTGAAGTCTTCCTTTTGTATCTTTTCGGCTATGGGCTGGGACGTTTCTGGATAGAAGGACTGCGCACGGACCAGCTACTGATTCCGGGCACGCAGCTTCCGGTTTCCCAGCTTCTTGCAGGAACGCTGGTGATTATGTCGGCGGGGCTTGTATTATGGCAGAGGAAAAAGATAAGAACATTTTAAGAGTTTTTTAATATGTTTCTCATATGCCCGTGTTATAATAACTTTCAGATTGTTAGGAGAGATATTACAATGCGATTATTGGTAGTGGAAGATGAGAAGGATATGAATCATATCCTTGTAAATAAACTGGAAAAAGAGGGATATAACGTAGACAGATGTTTTGACGGCAATACGGCGATAGATTACCTGATGCTGGCTGAATACGACGGCGTGATACTCGATATTATGCTTCCTGGCATGGACGGGTTTCAAGTTCTGAAAAAGATGCGCGCGGCAGGAAAGCAGACTCCGGTGTTGTTCTTAAGTGCCAGGGGGGACACAGAGGACATCGTGGAGGGCCTGGATATTGGTGCGGATGATTATATGGTGAAACCGTTTGTGTTCAAGGAATTACTGGCGCGGATTAAGGTGATGACGCGGCGAAAGCCTGAGATTCAGGAGAATATTTACCGGTGCGGCGGTTTGGTGATTGATTATAATACCCATGAAGTGACGAGAGAAGGCATTTCTATTTCTCTTTCACCGAAAGAATTTGCAGTGCTGCTCTATCTTGTCAGGAATAAGAACATTATCGTGACGAGGGAGCAGATTGAATCGAATATATGGAAACTCCAGTCAGAGGTCAGTTCGAATCTGGTAGATGTGTATATCCGGTATCTTCGGCGCAAGATTGACGACGATTTTGAAGAGAAGATGATTTGCACAATACGGGGAACAGGATATATGTTAAAATGCGAGGAATAAAAAAAGTTTCTGTAACAAAGTATATTATCAGCTATCTGATAGCGCTGATTTTTGCTCTTTCGCTTCTTATGGTTGCTTTTGTAAGCATCCTGGCTGACAGGATGATATACTATGATATCCAGAATGCGCTGACTAAGGAGCTTGTAAAGAACAATAAAAAGGTTATTTACGAAGACGACATTATAAAACCCGAAGATGATTTCCGCTATGTAGACGACGGCATGTATTTCCAGATACTTTCGGAAGACGGGACGGTTATACTTGGCGAGAGCCCGGAGAGAGAAGTGTTCGCCCGGACGGAAATCATCCAGAGGCTTCGAACCGTTGTGGGCGATAAAGGAGAATACTATATCGTAGACCGGATAAATAAGAGAATGACAAAAGCGGCAGGGCATATTATTTACAACCGGTGCATCGTCAATAAGCAGGACATTGACAGTAAATACCAATTTATAAAATATACATCGTACGCAAGTATTCCTGTGTTTCTGGTTCTTGTACTTGGCGCCGGTCTTGTGATGTCCCGCAAGATTTCGGAGCCGTTAAAGCAGATGTCGAAGACGGCGGAAACGATTGGCAAAGAAGGGGAATTGTCCAGACGTATGGAATATGGCGGAAGGATTACGGAGTTAGGAGTTCTTGCCGCCACCAACAACAGGATGCTTGAGCGCGTGGAGGAGATGTTTGAGACACAAAAGAGATTCTCCTCGGACGTGGCGCATGAACTCCGGACGCCGATTGCGGTGCTTTTAGCCCAATGTGAATACGCAAAAGAATATGCCGGGACAAAAGAGGAATTTGATGAAGCCATAGATGTTATATACCGCCAGACGAAAAGGACGAACGTGATTATTGAAAGGCTTTTGAACTTGAACCGTTTAGAGAACGGGCGTATCGTGCCGGACGTAGAAGAGGCGGATTTAGACGAGATGGTCCGTTCGGTCTGTGATGAGATAGAATTTAGGGAAAAAGACAATGTGCGGTTTGAGCTTTCGCTTTCGGGCGTAAAGGCAAGGATTGATATTGGGCTTATACTTATCGTGATACAGAATCTGATACAGAATGCAGTGAAGTACAGTGCGCTTCCGGCAACTGTAAAGATTACTACCGAATATCGGGAAGGTGCCGCCATTTTGGAGGTGCGGGATTTTGGCATTGGAATCAGGGAGGAGGATTTGCCGCATATCTTTGCTCCGTTTTACCGCGTTGAGAAGTCAAGAAATTCGGAGGGCTTCGGACTTGGCCTGTCTCTTGCGTACAGGATTGCCAGGATTCACGGGGGCGAGCTTCATGTAACCAGTGAATGGGGAAAGGGAAGTGCATTTACATTGGTTATTAACAGCAAATAAGGATAAGACATTGACATTGATAATAAGGGGAAAAAAATGAACAGAAAGTACAAAATAACAGCAATATTACTTGTTATCTTCCTGTGTGTTTCTGTCATACCGGGAAGAGTATCCGCACAGGATGCAGAAACGATTTCCTCAGATACGGAAAATGTTCAGAGGGAAGAAACGATTGAGGAAGAAACGAAAGTAGAACTTCCGCAGCCGCAGACGCCGCCAAAAGAGCAGGCGGATACAGAGCCTGCCGGAAGCTTTGGGGAGGAAGTCCCGCCAGAGGATACACAGCCGGAGACTACACAGCATAAAGATACGCCGCAGGCAGAAATTCCCGATGTAAAGGAATGGCCGGAAAATGAGCCGGAAGAGCAGCAGCCGGAAGAGCAATCGGAAATGACGGAGCCGGAGGATGTATCCGCAGAGGATGACGACCCAGGGAAAGGAAGGCTTCAAGGGAACGTGCCGGAGGAGTTTTATGATGCGGGCAAAAGAATGCGCGCAATGGCAGCCGGTATCAAACATAACAGCAGGTTTGCCGGGTATGATATATTAAACGGTGTTGACGTATCCAAATGGAACGGGACGATTAAATGGGCGGAGGTAAAGAACGCCGGAATTGATTTTGCATTTGTCCGCACTTCATACAGAGGTTATGAAAAGGGCGGTTTGGCCGCGGATGCTTATGCTGCGTCAAATATGAAAAATGCGGATGCGGCCGGAATAAAGGTGGGCGCTTACATATTCTCTCAGGCAATTTCGGTAAAGGAAGCAAGAGAGGAAGCGGATTATCTGGTTAAATCCGTAAAAGGCTATCATATTACAATGCCGTTGGTGTTCGACTACGAATATTATGATGGAGGCCGTCTGGCAGCGGCCAGGCTTTCAAACAGGCAGAGGACGGATATCTGTCTTGCGTTTTGCGAGAGGGTTGCGGCGGCGGGCTACGCACCGCTTGTATATGCCAATAAGAGTATGCTGAAGGATGATTTATATGCGTCGGAAATCAGCAGTAAATATCCGGTATGGCTGGCTCATTATACGTCGTCGACAGATTATTCGGGAGATTACAGCTTCTGGCAGTATACGGAGGCGGGACATGTGACAGGAATTAACGGGAACGTAGATTTAAATTTCTGGTATGCGCCTCCGGGAAACGGAACGATGTCGGTGACGACTCCGCCTAAGACAACGCTTTCCGGAAAGGCCGAATCCTATGACAAGGTGAAGCTTACGTGGGAGAAGGTGCCGGAAGCATCAGGATATATTATTTACCGATATAACAAATCTTCGTCTTCCTATGAGAAAACGGCGGTCATAAACGGTGCGGGTACGACTTCTTACATGGACACCGGAAGGATAATGGCGACAACCTATAAATACTATGTGAGAGTCTATAAGACTTCGGGCGGAAGTACGGCATACTCGGCGCCGTCCAATGAGGTCAGTGTCAAGACGCACTCTACGATGACCGGGAAGACGAACCGGACAAGCGTTCCGGTGAGAAAAGGGCCGGCAGTGTCAAAAGGGAAGCTGAAAACTTTAGGCATTAACACGGGTGTGTCTATAACAGGGACAAACGGTTCATGGTATCGGATTACTCTAAAGGTCGGAGGGGTAAAAAAGACAGGTTATATTTTAAAATCCCATATAACTATTATCAGAAAACCGACGTTAAAGCTGTCTTCCATGTCATCGGACAAGATAAAGCTTACGTGGGATAAAATACCGGGAGCCAGCGGGTATGAAATTCAACGCTATCATTCATCAAAGAAAAAGTATGTGACGATAAAGACGATTAAAAAGGGTTCTACGGCATCCTATACAAATAGTAAACTAAAGTCAAAGACTGTATATAAATATAAAATCCGTTCTTACAAGACAGTAAACGGCAGAAAAATTTACAGCTATTACTGCTCGGCTAAGAAGACAAGGACTAAGTAGATTCAACAGATGAGATACATTCGGTCGGGAAGGGGCTGACGCTTGCTTTATGCAGGCGCCGGCCCTTACTCGTAGTGTGCGTGTCCGCCGATTCTTATCTGTATCTCTGTCAGAAATTCTTCTTCTCTCATTGTGTCTCGGTTATCTATCTCATACAGCTCAAAGGGTTCTCCTAAGACGGTAAGACGATGATGTTCGATAAAGTCCATCATGTCTTTCAAGCAGGCGGCGTTCTGATTGTAATTCCCGCGGTAATAACAGGAGAGGTAGGTTCCGGCCGGGAGTTCGCCGTCATATCCGGAAGTTTCCGTATCGAGAATAAAAAATACCGACTGATAAACATTAGAGATACCTTTCATTAAATCCTGAGGGGAGAGAAACGCCCCGATAGTCTGGCTGCCGAGACTATGGATTTTATTCTCATGTCTGCGCAGAAGTTTTTGGATAAGTAGATCCATTTCTTCATCCTGAGTAATATATGCCTGTTCTTTTACATAAAGACGGCGGGGAAATATTTTTTCGGAAATCTGCCCGGACACGATTTTTTCAGATGTGCGTAAATCGTGGATGCGTTCTCGAATCATCCGTTCCCGCTCTTTGAGCTCCCGAAGCTTCTGCGTCAGAAGCTCCTGTTCCCGATGGAGGATATTTAACGTGTTGCCGACGGTCTGGCAATCTAAGTAGTCCTTAATCTGTGACATGGAAAAATTAAGCTTACGCAGGTCACAGATAAGATTCAGCTTGTAAAGGTCTTTCAGGCTGTACAGCCGGTACTGGTTTGTGTCCCGCTTTGGTTTCAATATTCCAAGACGCTCGTAATAGCGCAGGGAGTCGGGGCCGATACCGTACAATTTGGATATTTCATTGATTTTATAATAGTTTTTCATGGAGAGCCTCCGGTTAAATCGTTATATGTAAAAAACTCTTGACCTTGGTATTATACCAGGGTTTATGATTTTACTGCAAGAGACAGGCAGAAAATGTAAAAATGATTTATGTGAAAAGAGAGGAAAGAGATATTTATGAGACTGGAAGGAACATCTTTGAAAAAAGATTTTATACGGTTTATTGTACCGTCGATTGCGGCACAGTGGGTATTTACGCTATATACAATTGTGGACGGAATCTTTGTGGCAAGAGGAGTGTCGGAGACGGCGCTTACGGCGGTGAACATCTCCATGCCGTATACGATGGCGTTGTTTTCCATATCCATATTGTTTGCGGTGGGAACGTCAACAGTAACCGCCATTCTTTTGGGAGAAAGAAATACGCAGAGGGCGAACGAAGTATTTACGCAGAATATTGTCTTCCTGGCGGTTTTTTCAATTATTATTACAGCGGCAGTTATGCTGAATCTTGAAAAAATTGCAGGATTTCTTGGGGCTACAGAGCTGAATAAAGAGTATGTCTTGGAATATTTAGGGGCGTTAATCCCCTTCTCCGGAGCATTCGTGCTCTCCTATTCCTTTGAAATGCTGATTAAGACAGACGGATTCCCAAAAAAGGCAACGATTATCGTAACGGTGGGAGCGCTGATGAACATTATCCTGGATTATCTGATGGTAATGGTGTGGGATATGGGCGTGAGAGGGGCGGCCGTTGCCACCGGTATCTCAAATACTGCAGTAATAGTTTTGTACCTGCTGCATTTTTGCGGAAAAAGCGGCGTCATTAAATTCAGGAGATTTAAACCGGATGTATCCTTAGCCTGGCGGGAGTTTAAAAACGGCCTCTCCTCAGGCATTACAGAACTTTCGGCCGGTTTTATCATTTTCCTTTTTAATCAGGCGATTATCCGGTTTTTAAATGATGATGCGCTTGTAAGCTACACAATTATTTCATACGTCAATTCTCTGGCAGTTATGACGATGGTCGGAATAGCACAGGGGTACCAGCCGCTAATCAGTTATTATTACGGACAGAAGCGGATGGAGAGGTGCACAAGGCTTTTAAGATACGGGATTTTAGCGGCGGCCGTACTATCCGTTGTGTTTACCGGAGTCTGCATGCTGTCGGCGGAGCAAATCGTAGGGATGTTTGTAAATCGGGAGATGAAGGAGCTTACAGAATATTCTGTAAAGGTATTCCGGATATTTGCGCTGTCCTTCCTTGCGGCCGGGTACAATGTGGTCATCAGCGGATATTTTATTGCGGTGGAAAATTCTTTTTCAGCTTCCTTTATCTCTCTGTCAAGGAGCGTCGTAACGCTTACTATTTGTCTGGCAGTCCTAACGGCTCTGTATCAGGGGGCGGGAATCTGGTGGACGCCGCTTGTATCGGAACTTGTGACTCTTCTTTTTACCGTGCTGCTGCTGTGGAAATACAAAAAATCCCTATTTACATTAATGCGCTGATGCGGTAAAATGTTTCCTGAAACCATGATAGAAGAAAGGAAGAAGGAAATGAGTAACCACACAGAAATCAGATGGCACGGCCGGGGCGGCCAGGGTGCCAAGACAGCTGCGCTGCTTTTGGCGGACGTGGCTTTTCAGACCGGAAAATATGTGCAGGGATTTCCGGAGTACGGCCCGGAGCGTATGGGCGCCCCGATAACGGCCTACAACCGGATCAGTGATACAGTAATACGGGCTCATTCTAACATTTATGACCCGCAGTACGTAGTTGTTGTAGACGAATCTCTTCTTGAGGCGGTTGACGTCACAAGCGGGCTTAAAGAGGACGGGGCGATACTGATTAATACAGAACGTCCGAAAGAGGAGGTAATCCCTCATCTGAAAGGCTATAAAGGAAAGGTCTATACGATTGATGCGAAGAAAGTGTCTCTTGAGGCTATCGGGAAATATTTCCCCAATACGCCGCTGCTTGCCGCGATTGTGAAGGTGGCGGGAATCATGGACGAGGACACGTTTTTAAAAGAGATGAGGGCGTCCTTTCATCACAAGTTTGCCAGCAAGCCGGAAGTGATTGAGGGCAATATGAAGGCGCTTGAGATGGCGCTTAAGGAGGTGCGGTAGTGGCAACGGATATTAGTAAATTAGGATTGAAAACCAGATGGCAGGATTTGACCGAGGGAATGGTGATTGCCGGTGCCGGTACGTCAAAAGCGTTCAATACCGGCGAGTGGTCCAATACCAAGCCTGTGTTTATTGAAGACAAATGTAAGCAATGCCTGCTCTGCGTTCCGGTCTGTCCGGACAGCTCCATTCCGGTTAAGGATATGAAGCGGGGGGCATTTGACTATGAGCACTGCAAAGGATGCGGCATCTGCGTAAAGGCATGTCCGTTTGGGGCGATTACGATGGAAGGGGTGAATTAAGATGGCTAAAAGAGATCGATTATCAGGAAATGAGGCTGTGGCAATTGCGCTCCGCCAGATTAACCCGGATGTGTTTCCGGCGTTTCCCATCACTCCGTCCACGGAGATTCCGCAGTATTTTGCTTCTTTTGCAGCAAACGGGCTGGTAGATACGGAGTTTATCCCGGTGGAGAGCGAGCATAGTTCCATGAGTGCGGCAATCGGAGCTTCGGCAGCCGGGGCAAGGAGCCTTACGGCAACCTCCTCCTGCGGGCTTGCATATATGTGGGAGGAATTATACATAGCGGCGTCCAACCGTCTTCCGCTGGCATTAGCATTGGTGAACCGGGCTCTTTCCGGACCAATCAACATTAACTGCGATCATTCTGACAGCATGGGAGCAAGGGATGCAGGCTGGATTCAGATATATGCGGAAAACAACCAGGAAGCCTATGACAATATGGTGCAGGCGTTTTGTATCTCTGAGCATAAAGACGTCAGGCTGCCGATTATGATTTGCCAGGACGGGTTTATCACAAGCCATGCCGTGGAAAATATTGAACTTTTAGAGGACGAAGAAGTAAAACAATTTGTCGGTGAATATGAGCCGGAAAATTATCTCCTGAATCCGGAGTGCCCTATGGCGGCAGGCCCGTATTCCGTCACGGATTATTACATGGAAGCAAAGCGCAGCCAGGCGGAGGGCATGAGACATGCTGAGCAGGCGGTTCTTGACGTGGCGGAGAAATTTAAGGCATTGTCCGGGAGAGCGTACGGGCTGTTTGAAAGCTATCGGATGGAGGACGCAGAGAAGGCAGTGGTAATGATCGGTTCTGCGGCGGGCACGGCAAAAGATGCCGTCGACAGGCTCAGAGAGCGGGGAGTAAAGGCCGGGCTGATTAAAATACGTCTGTTCCGCCCGTTTCCGGCAAAGGCGGTCGCCGAGGCATTAAAGAATATAAAAGCGGTTGCAATCATGGACCGTGCGGAAGGATACACAAACCACGGCGGGCCGTTAGGCGCAGATGTGATGGCGGCGCTTTTTCGGGCAAAGTCTGCGGCTCATGCGGTTAATATCATTTATGGGCTCGGAGGGCGCGATGTGCGGGTAGAGGACATAGAGAAAGTGTTTGCGGACCTGCAGCAGATAATTGACGATGATGATGCCGGTGAAACATATCGTTATATGGGTATCAGGGAATAAGGAGGGACGAGAAAGTTGAGTTATAATTTTAAAGAAACGATGAACAAACCGGAACGTCTTGCTCCGGGACACAGAATGTGCGCAGGCTGCGGAGGGACCATTGCGGTAAGAAACGTGCTCCGGGGCCTCCATGAAGGCGACAGGGCGGTAATCGGCAATGCGACAGGATGCCTTGAGGTATCCACGTTTACCTATCCTTATACGTCCTGGGAGGACAGCTACATTCACAATGCTTTTGAGAACGCGGGAGCGACAATGAGCGGAGTTGAAGGGGCGTACAAGGCGTTAAAGAAAAAGGGAAAGCTTAAAGAAAATTATAAATTCATTACCTTTGGCGGCGACGGCGGTACCTATGATATCGGTTTCCAGTCTCTTTCCGGGGCGATGGAGCGAAACCATGACATGGTGTACGTCTGTTATGATAACGGCGCATATATGAATACAGGTATCCAGCGTTCTTCCGCCACGCCGATGTATGCGGATACCACTACGACGCCGGTAGGAAGCCAGAGCAGCGGGAAACCGCAGAACAGGAAAGACCTGGCGGCAATTATCGCTGCCCATGACGTGCCGTACGTGGCTCAGACGACCTTTGTGCAGAATTTTAAAGACCTGCATGTGAAGTCGGAGAAGGCAATCTACACTCCGGGAGCGGCTTTTCTGAATATTATGGCGCCGTGCCCGCGCGGATGGAGATACAACACGCCGGATATTATGGAAATCTGTCGGCTGGGCGTTGAGACCTGCTATTGGCCGCTGTTTGAAGTGGCGGAAGGGAAGTGGACCTTAAACTACGAGCCGAAAAAGAAGCTTCCGATTGAAGATTTCTTAATGCCTCAGGGCCGTTTTAGACATCTGTTTAAAAAAGGGAACGAGTATTTGATTGAGGAATTTCAAAAGGAAGTGGACAGAAGATGGGACGAGCTGTTATTCCGGTGTTCCAGATAACCGCACAATGTAATTGACGATATACCGGATAGTTGGTAAACTGGTAGTATAAAATACGGCAGGAGGTAAGATGACATGAGATATCAGATACAGGGCGAGACGCTTCCGGTAGTTATCTGTGAGCTTGAGGCAGGAGAGAGGATGATTACGGAGGGCGGCGCTATGTCATGGATGTCGCCGAACATGAAGATGGAGACGACAAGCAACGGCGGAATCGGAAAAGCATTTGGAAGAGCTTTTTCCGGAGAAAAGATGTTCCAGAATATTTATACCGCACAGGGCGGGCCGGGAATGATTGCATTTGCGTCCAGCTTTCCGGGTTCTATCCGGGCGTTTGAGATTACGCCGGGGCAGGACATGATCTTCCAGAAAAGCGCTTTCCTTGCGAGCGAGGCAGGCGTGCAGCTATCGATGCATTTTAGGAAGAAGATTGGCTCAGGGCTGTTCGGCGGCGAGGGCTTTATCATGCAGAAGGTGAGCGGACAGGGGATTATGTTTGCAGAGTTTGACGGACATGTGGTGGAGTATGAATTGCAGCCGGGACAGCAGATTGTTATTGATACGGGACATCTTGCAGCTATGGCGGCAACCTGCAGTATGGATATCCAGAGCGTGCCGGGCGTAAAGAATATGCTGTTTGGCGGAGAGGGATTTTTCAATACGGTTATTACCGGGCCGGGAAAGGTATGGCTGCAGACAATGCCGATTAGTAATGTGGCAGGAGCGTTACGGCCGTATATCCCGACCGGGAATTAAATGGAAAGATAATTGCGGCTTGACAGCCGGAGATTATTTCTCTATAATGATTTTACATTAAGAGTGAGAGAGGTGAAAAGATGAGGATATAATTTGCTTTTGAAAACATGAAGCTTTTTGTTATTATCGTCCGGTGTGTCCGGAAGATAGATGTTTTATGTTGCCAAAAGTGGATTATGTTCTCATAACCTCTCTTTTTTGGTGTAAAAAAATAAAGGCCGGGCCGAATATTTTTGGCTTTATACATTGCGGCGTGAGGTTATCCGGGCATATGTTTTCCTTTGGCAATCACAGGGAGGAGGAATCTTTTATGGCACAGCTTGGAGTGAATAACCTCACGTTTTATTATGAGGGAAGCTATGACAATATTTTTGAAAATGTGTCCTTTATGGTGGATACAGACTGGAAACTCGGATTTATCGGACGGAACGGGAAAGGAAAGACGACATTTTTAAATCTTTTACTTGGAAAGTACGAGTATAAAGGCACTATTACTTCGAGTACGGTTTTCGATTATTTTCCGTATCAAATCAAGGAGGGCTATCGAAGACTGCCGGCTGCGGAATTTGTCTGTGAGTTAAAGGCCGGCTGTGAACAGTGGCGCATTATCTGTGAGATGGAGAAGCTGAAACTTGACGCGCAGGTATTGTACCGCCCGTTTTGTACTTTGAGCTTTGGAGAGCAGACGAAGCTTTTGCTCGCAGTGTTATTTTCCGGGGAAAATGACTTTCTGCTGATTGACGAGCCTGCCAATCATCTGGACGCAGGTGCGAGAGAGACGGTAAAGGAATATCTGAAACAGAAAAAAGGCTTTATCCTTGTGTCCCACGACAGAGATTTCCTGGATGCATGTATAGATCATGTGTTAGTGTTTAACAGGAAGACGATAGAAGTGCAGGCCGGAAACTTTTCAAGCTGGTGGGAGAATAAAAAGCGCATGGACAATCATATGCGGATGGAAAATGAAAAGCACAGGAAAGAGATTGTCAAATTAAAGACGGCGGCCAGACAGACGAGACAGTGGGCAGATAAAAATGAGCGGACAAAAATAGGATTCGACCCAGTGAAAGAACCGGAGCGCTGCATAGCCACGCGTGCATATATCGGGGCAAAGACGAAGAAAATGCAGAGCAGGGCCAGACAGACAGAGAGGCGTCTTGAGAGGGAGATGGAAGAAAAGGAGGGGCTTCTCCTGGATATAGAGGAGCCGCAGAGTCTGAGAATCATGCCGCTTGAGCATCATAAAAAGACGTTGATTGCGGCCAGTCAATACGGATTGAAATACAAAGGAGCCGAGAAAGAGGTTTTTCATGGTTTAAGCTTTGAGGTGAACCAGGGAGAGAGAGTATTTATTAACGGTCCTAATGGCTGCGGAAAATCAAGTCTTATAAAAGCCATCCTGCGCGCGGCAGGGAAAGACGAGGAGGAAGAGAGCGTTTCTGATTTGGAAGAGAGCGGAATCCTTCGGACGGCGTCCGGACTTGTCATATCCTATGTCAGCCAGGATACTTCTTCTCTGCGGGGGAGTCTTAAGGACTTCTGCAGAAAGCAGCGGCTTCAGGAGAGCTTGTTTCTGGCAATTTTGCGCCGGCTGGACATGGACAGAGTCCAATTCGGGAAAGAAATGCAGGATTTTTCCGAAGGACAGAAAAAGAAGGTATTGATTGCGGCAAGCCTGCTCACTCCCGCTCATTTATATATATGGGATGAGCCGTTAAACTATATCGATGTATTTTCCCGGATGCAGATAGAGGAACTGCTGCTGCTGTACAAACCGGCCATGCTTGTGGTGGAGCATGATGTAAGATTCCGGGAGATGGCCGCAACAAAAGTAATTGATATCACGCCGCTATAATTCTTCTACGAACTGGACGCCTTTTTCGTGAGCCAGGACTTCAATGATTTCTGCGTGGGTGCGGTGCGTTTGGCTGGAGACAGTCACAATATAACTGAGCGTCCGGTGTTTTTCATCCGCGCCGCCCCATGAATAGTCCCGGCTTATCTGTATATTATGTACTTCCAGCCGGTGTTCTTTGGCATATTGCAGAAAACCGCTGAAGTTTCCTTTTTCCGCATTGTATTCGATATAGAGATCCAGATACCGGGACTTTTTCCTAAGCCAGATATCGAACTTTAGAAGTCCGGATACAGTGAATGCGATTGCGATTCCGCCGAGAATAGCGCCCTCGTAAAACCCGATTCCGATAGCCAAACCACTGCAGGCCGCCGTCCAAAGACCGGCTGCGGTGGTGATTCCCGTTATCTTGTTCCTTCCGGTCAATATGATAGTTCCGGCGCCGAGGAATCCGACGCCGCTGATTACCTGCGCCCCCAGACGCATAGGGTCCCCGGTCTGGTAGGTGATATATACATACTGATTTGTCATCATTACCAGTGCGGAGCCGAGACATACGAGAATGTAAGTCCTAAGCCCTGCCGGACGGTTTTTTTTGCCGCGTTCCATCCCAAGGATTCCGCCTACCAGGACAGACAGGCAGATTCTAATTAAAATGGAAAAGAGATTCAGATCTCTAAGATGTGCCGTCATCGTTTCCCAAAAATACCATCCGTACATAAGCGCCGCCTCCTTTTTTCGATATTTTCCTAATTAATTTATAGCATGAATCCTTATATAAAACAAGAAAATAAATATGGGAGAGAAGCGGAAGGAAGGATAGAAAAAAGATTAAAACTTATGTGTCTTGTCACCTGTAAAGATATGTGCTATACTGTGTCGGAATGCAGTAAATCGTTGCGGTTTTACAGGAGGATATAAAAGATGACAATCGAAGAGGAAATACAGTCATTAAAAGAAGAAAAAAATGCGGTAATCTTAGCACACTATTATGTGAAGCCTGAGATACAAAAGATTGCGGATTATGTCGGAGATTCTTACTATCTGAGCAAGGCGGCCGCAGACACGGACGCACAGACAATTGTGTTTTGCGGGGTTTCTTTTATGGGAGAGAGCGCGAAGGCGCTGAATCCGGAGAAAACGGTATTGATGCCGGATGCAGAGGCGGACTGCCCTATGGCTCATATGGCGGATGAAGAGACGATATGCCGGATGCGGGAAAAATATGAGGATTTGGCCGTAGTATGCTATATTAATTCCACGGCGGAGCTAAAACGGCTCTCCGACGTCTGTGTGACATCTGCAAATGCGGTAAAAATCGTGAAGGAGCTTCCGAACAAGAACATCTTCTTTATACCGGACAGGAATTTGGCGCACTTTATTGCGGAGCAGGCGCCGGAAAAACAGTTTGTTTATAATGAGGGATACTGTCCGACCCATGAGAGGATGGAGGCGGAGGAAATAAAGAGGGCAAAGAGCGAACATCCAAAAGCGCTGGTGCTTGTCCATCCGGAATGTACAGAAGAGGTGCAGAAGATGGCGGACTATGTAGGCAGCACATCCGGTATTCTAAAATATGCGACAGAGAGCGAAGGGGCGGAATTTATTATCTGTACGGAGGAAGGCGTGGCATATGAGCTTTTGCGCAAAAATCCGGATAAGAAGTTTTATTTTACCGACACGGTTCCGGTCTGCCCTGATATGAAACGGGTGACGCTTGAAAAGGTGCTGCATGTTTTGAAAACCGGGGATAATGAAGTGCATATGGACAAGAGGCTTGGGGAGGAGACAAGGAGGCCGCTGGAGATGATGTTAAAGCTTGCCGGTGTTTCAGACCGAAAATAACAGGCGTGTGAAGTCATTTGACGGAAGAAGAGGCGGCGGAGGATAAAAAGGATGGATGTAAAAACGGATGTAGTGATTGTAGGAACCGGTGTAGGCGGCTTGTTTGCGGCTTTAAGCCTTCCGGAAGATACCCGGATCGTGATGATTACAAAGTCGGACGACAGGAGCAGTGATTCCTTTCTCGCTCAGGGAGGAATCTGTGTTCTGAGGGATGAAGAAGACTATGAAGGGTATTTTGAGGATACTATGAGGGCCGGGCACTATGAAAACCGGAAAGAATCTGTAGACATTATGCTGCGCGGTTCCAGAGACGTAATTGAGGATTTGGTAAGGTACGGCGTGGAATTTGAAAAAGAGGACGGCGAGTTTCTATATACGAGGGAAGGTGCGCATTCAAGGCCTAGGATTTTGTTCCATGAAGATATTACCGGAAAGGAAATTACCAGCAAGCTTTTGGCGAGAGTAAGGGAACGTGACGGCATTACGGTTTATGAATATGTGACTATGACGGACATTATAGAGAAGGATGGCATATGCTGCGGGATTCTGGCGCGGACGGCAAAGGATGAGGAAATCAGGATTTTAGCGAATCATACGGTTCTGGCAACGGGAGGTATCGGCGGACGCTATAAACACTCCACAAATTTCCCGCATCTGACGGGCGATGCGCTTGAGATTGCACAGAGGCATCATATACGTATGGAGAATTTGGATTACGTGCAGTTTCACCCTACGACGCTCTATTCTAAAAAGCCGGGGCGGAGATTCTTGATATCCGAATCTGTCCGGGGAGAAGGAGCGGTTCTATATAATAAGAAGAGAGAACGTTTTGTAGATGAACTTCTGCCAAGAGATGTGGTGGCGGATGCCATCCGCCGTCAAATGGAGGAGGATGGCACAGATTATGTGCTGCTTTCTATGGAGCATATTGACAGAGAGACGATATTAAAACATTTTCCCCATATATACGAGCACTGTCTGGAAGAAGGCTATGACGTGACTAAGGAATGCATTCCGGTAGTTCCTGCGCAGCATTATTTTATGGGAGGAATCTGGGTGGATTCGGACAGCCGCAGTTCTATGAAGGGACTGTATGCAGTAGGAGAGACGAGCTGCAACGGCGTGCACGGGGCGAACCGGCTGGCAAGTAATTCGCTGCTTGAGACTCTTGTGTTTGCGAAGCGGGCAGCGCAAAAGATAAAGGAAACCGGGAAACAATAAGAAAAACAGGAGAGGAGAAAAAGCCATGAATGATATAACCATGCGCCTTAAGGCGGACCAGTTGATTATGGAGGCGCTCAAGGAAGATATTTCCAGCGAAGATGTCACGACAAATTCTGTGATGAAGGAGGCGGCCGATGGAGAGGTGGAGCTCATATGCAAGCAGGATGGGATTGCTGCGGGACTGGAGGTGTTTGGCAGAGTCTTTAAGCTGCTGGATGAGAAAGTGGAAATTACGTTTTTCTGTAAGGACGGCGACGAGGTAAAGAAAGGTGAAAAGATGGGGATTCTGCGGGGGGACATCCGTGTGCTGCTTTCCGGGGAGCGCGTAGCGTTGAATTACCTGCAGAGGATGAGCGGCATCGCTACGTACACCCATGACGTGGCAAAGTTACTTGAAGGAAGTAAGACAAAGCTTTTAGATACAAGAAAGACGACTCCGAATATGCGTATATTTGAAAAGTATGCGGTTCGTGTCGGAGGAGGGTATAATCACAGGTACAACCTGTCTGACGGGGTACTGCTGAAAGACAATCACATCGGGGCGGCAGGGAGTGTGACAAAGGCTGTCCGGATGGCAAAGGCATATGCTCCGTTTGTCCGAAAGATTGAGGTAGAGACTGAGAATCTTGACATGGTAAAGGAAGCGGTAGAGGCGGGAGCGGACATTATCATGCTTGACAATATGACGCCGGAGGAGATGCGCAGAGCGGTTGAACTGATTGATGGACGGGCGGAAACAGAGTGTTCAGGAAATGTGACAAAGGAAAATATTGAGAGGCTGGTTTCCCTTGGGGTCGATTATATTTCCAGCGGAGCGTTGACGCACTCTGCGCCGATCTTGGATATTTCACTGAAAAATCTTCATGTGACAGGAAAGTAAAGGGGGAACTGTATGACGAGAGTGGAACGGCGGAGGGAGATTATCCGGATTATCAGCGAGAGCTGCGTCCCGGTTCCGGCAAAGGAACTGGCCAGGCTCTGCGATGTAAGCCGTCAGGTAATCGTGCAGGATATGGCGCTTATCAGAGAGGCGGGAATAGATATCATAGCTACGAACAAGGGGTATATTGTGAATGCCCCGTGCGTGGCACAAAGAGTGTTTAAGGTCAGCCATACGGATGAACAGATGGAGGATGAGCTGTGCGCGATTGTTGACCTGGGCGGAAAAGTGGTGAATGTCATGGTCAATCACCGGGTCTATGGCCGGATGTCAGCTCCTCTTGGCATTAATTCCCGAAAAAAGGTGAGCGAGTTTATAGAAAATATCAGACTTGGAAAGTCAAGCCCTCTTAAAAACATCACTTCCAATTATCATTATCATACGGTTGAAGCGGAAAATGAGGAGATATTGGACGGCATTGAAAAGGTGCTTCAGGAAAAAGGGTACCTGATAGAAATTGTCAATAAAAATCAGCTAACATAGCAAATAACAATAATGACTTGGAACTGCCTGCGACGGCAGTTCTTTTTTTGTTGCTTAATGGCTGTAATAGGCTATAATAGTAAGGAGGAGGGATTTACGATGAAAAAAACAATACAAGTATTCCTGGTTCTTATCTTTTGCCTTTGCATGTGTGCGTGCGGACAGAAGAAAGAGGAGAGCGGGGAGGAGAAAAAAGCTTTAGTAGATTCTATGTCAGAGGAGTCTTCCCTTTCAGATGCCATGCCGGAGTTTTCAACGGTAGACCTTGAGGGGAACGAAGTTACGAACGATATATTTTCGCAGGCTGACCTTACAGTAGTAAACTTTTGGGCAACCTACTGCAGCCCGTGCATTAACGAAATGCCGGAGCTGGAAGAATGGTCAAAGGCTATGCCTGACAATGTCCAGATTATCGGGATTGCGGCTGATGTGCCGCCGGAGGATTCAGAGCAGTATGCACTGGCACAGCAGGTTGTAGAAAAGACAGGCGTGAGTTTTGTGAACTTGGCGGCGGCAGAAGAGTTTCATCCGATTATCCGGAAAATTGTCGGGGTACCTACGACATTTTTCGTGGACAGGAATGGGAAATTTGCAGGCAGTCCGATTGTCGGTGCGGATGTGGCAGGTTATAAGAGTTTTGTGGAGGGATACCTGAATGGGTCAGAGTAAAGCGTTACGGCATAGAAAGCAGGCGGTGCGGGCATTGGTATTTGTCATTGCGGCGTGTATGACGGCGTGGGGAGTTTACAGAGGGGAAGTGTCCGTTGTGCTTGGAAAGGCGGTCAATGTTTGTCTGGAATGTATCGGATTGGGGTAAGCGAATGAGAATAAGTCAGGAAATAAAAAGAAAAATTATACAGATTGCCGCATTTGGCTATTCGAATACATATCTCCAAAATTTTGCCAATGGACAGCTTTATAAAGGCAGGTGGAAACAGTTCTGCAATCCGGGGCTTAACTGCTATTCCTGTCCGGCGGCCAGATTATCCTGTCCCATTGGCGCAATGCAGGCCGTGAGCGGTTCGATGAGTTTCAATATGAGCTTTTATGCGACGGGGTTTGTATTGGCAGTGGGGGTCTTATTCGGACGGGCTGTCTGCGGATACATCTGTCCCTTTGGGTTGATTCAGGAATTGCTGTATAGAATACCTGCCCCAAAGAAAAGGCTCTGGAAGGGGTTTACCTATATAAAATATATCCTTTTCATCCTTTTCGTACTGCTTCTGCCGGTTATATACACGAATGATCTGGGAATGGGAGCCCCGGCATTTTGTGAGTATATCTGTCCGGCAGGTACGCTGGAGGGCGGGCTGCCTCTTCTTGCTGCACATCCACAGCTTCGGAGAGTGGTTGGAGCGTTATTTTCCGTGAAGGCATGTATTTTGGTTGTGACGCTGATTGGCTGCGTTATTATCTGCAGATTTTTCTGCAAGGTGATGTGTCCGCTGGGAGCCATCTACGGTATTCTAAATAAAATCAGCATCTATCACATGGAAGTAGACGAAGCGGCATGTATTTCCTGCGGTAAATGCCAGACAGTGTGCCCGATGGACGTAAACCCGTCAAAAACCCCGGATTCAACAGAGTGCATCCGCTGCGGGAAATGTACGGTACGCTGTCCGAAGGAGGCGCTGTCGCTTAAGTTTGCGTCAGGCACAGGCCGTGAAAGAACTCTTAAGACTTTCTGAAATACACGGAAATTCCTTGACAAATTGCTGTCAGATGGCTATGATAGTCAATAGTTTAAAATACCTAAAGGCAGTGAAAAAGAGGAGTACGCATCCCTACCCTGACAGAGAGAGCGGCAAGGAGGCTGAGAGCCGTTTCAGAATGTAAGGTGCGGAAGGTAGCTTTTGAGCCGGATTGCTGAACCGCTGCAGCCGCAGAAATAGGCAGTCCCGGAGTCGTTCCCGTTAAAGAATAAGATGAGATATAGAGAGTATTTGTTCTATATAAATAAAGGTGGTACCGCGATGATGAATCGCCCTTTACAGCGTAGAGGGCGGTTTTTTACGTCCTCGATTGTGAAAATTATGTGAACCATGCAGCATCATATTGGAATGCTGGAACAAAAGAGAGGAAACAAGGAGAGAGAATATGGGTGAGAATCTGAACAAAACCTACAATCCAAAGGAGATTGAAGCAAAGCTTTACGAGAAGTGGTGTGACAACAAGTATTTCCATGCAGAGATAGACCGGGAGAAAAAACCGTTTACAACAGTAATGCCGCCTCCGAATATTACAGGGAAGCTGCATATGGGGCATGCGCTTGACAATACGCTGCAGGATATTTTAATCCGTTATAAGAGAATGCAGGGATATAATGCGCTGTGGGTGCCGGGGACGGACCATGCGGCGATTTCCACGGAGGTTAAGGTCACGAATCAGCTGAAAGACGAGGGTATTGATAAAAAGGAACTTGGACGCGAGAAGTTTCTTGAAAGGACCTGGCAGTGGAAAGAAGAGTATGCGGGCACGATAGAGGGCCAGCTTAAGAAGCTGGGCGTCTCCTGCGACTGGGACAGAGAGCGTTTTACGATGGATGAGGGGTGCTCAAAGGCGGTCGAGGAAGTCTTTATTAAATTATATGAGGAGGGATATATTTACAAAGGTTCCCGAATCATCAACTGGTGCCCGGTGTGCAAGACGTCTCTTTCGGATGCCGAGGTGGAGCATGAGGAGCAGGACGGGCATTTCTGGCATATCAAGTATCCGATTGTGGGAAGCGACGATTTCCTTGAGATTGCAACGACGCGTCCGGAGACGATGCTTGGAGATACGGCCATCGCTGTTCATCCGGATGACGAGAGATACAAGGATATTGTAGGAAAGAAGGCAATTCTGCCGCTGGTTGGGAAAGAGATTCCGATTGTTGCGGATGCTTATGTAGATATGGAGTTTGGAACGGGTGCGGTTAAGATTACGCCGGCTCACGACCCGAATGACTTCGAGGTCGGAAAGCGCCACAACCTGCCGGAAATCAACGTAATGAACGATGATGCCACCATCAATGAAAACGGTGGGAAGTATGCGGGGATGGAGCGCTATGCGGCGCGGGAGATGATGGTAAAAGAGCTTGAGGAGCAGGGGCTTTTGGTGAAGGTAGTTCCGCACAGCCACAACGTAGGAACCCACGACCGGTGCCACACGACCGTAGAGCCTCTTGTGAAGCAGCAGTGGTTTGTGCGGATGGAGGAGCTTGCCAAGCCGGCGATACAGGCAGTGAAGACCGGAGAGCTTAAGTTTGTGCCGGAGAGGTTTGACAAGATTTACCTGCACTGGCTTGAGAATATCCGGGACTGGTGTATCTCCAGGCAGATCTGGTGGGGACACAGGATTCCGGCTTACTACTGTGATGAATGCGGTGAGATGGTCGTGTCGAAAACAAAGCCGGAAGTCTGTCCTAAGTGCGGCTGCATTCATATGACGCAGGACGAGGATACGCTGGATACGTGGTTTTCCTCTGCGCTGTGGCCGTTTTCCGTGCTGGGATGGCCGGAAAAAACGGCGGATTTCGACTATTTTTATCCGACGGACGTGCTTGTGACAGGATATGACATTATTTTCTTCTGGGTTATCCGTATGGTATTCTCCGGATATGCGCATACTGGTCAATCACCGTTCCATACTGTTTTTATTCACGGGCTGATTAGGGATTCTCTCGGACGCAAGATGAGCAAATCTTTGGGAAATGGGATTGACCCGCTGGAGATTATTGAGCAGTACGGTGCGGACGCTCTCCGCATGACGCTTGTGACAGGCAACGCACCGGGAAATGACATGCGTTTCTATAATGAAAGAGTAGAAGCGAGCCGCAATTTTGCGAATAAAGTGTGGAATGCCTCCCGTTTCATTATGATGAACCTTGATGAAAAGGAGTTAAAAAAACCCGCAGGAATTAAGTTTCGGCCAAGTGATTTGTGGATAATGTCCGGATGCAATACTCTTGTGAAAGACGTGACGGAGAACATGGATAAATTTGAGCTTGGCATTGCTTTATCCAAGCTGTATGATTTTGTGTGGGATGAGTTCTGCGACTGGTATATCGAGCTTGCCAAATATCGTATTTACCATGCGGATGAAGACCCGGAGAGTGCCAATGACGCGCTGTGGACGCTCAGAGAGGTGCTTAAAAAGGCATTAAAGCTTTTGCATCCGTATATGCCGTTCGTGACGGAAGAGATTTATAGCAAGCTGATTCCGAAGGAGGAGTCGCTGATGATGTCTCAGTGGCCGGAGTACGATGAGAGCCTTAACTTCCCGTCGGCGGAGAGAATTGTGGAGCATTACAAGGAAATCATCCGCGGAGTGCGCAATGTCCGTGCCGAGATGAATGTTCCAAACTCCAGAAAAGCGAAGGTTTATATTGTGTGTGAAGACGAGGAGCTTTGTACGGGACTTGCTTATTTGAGCAATGCGGCGCAGACGATGGCGGCGGTAAGCGAACTTGTGATTCAGCACGATAAGGAAGGCATAGCAAAAGATGCGGTATCGCTTGTGGTGCCGGATGCGTCCGTATATCTTCCGCTTGAGGATTTGATTGATTTTGAGCAGGAGATGGAGCGTCTTACGAAAGAAGAGAAACGTCTTGCGAAAGAGATTGCGCGCGCAGACGGCATGCTGAAAAACGATAAATTTATGAGTAAGGCTCCGAAGGCTAAAATAGAAGAGGAGCAGAAGAAGCTTGAGACGTACCGGGAAATGATGGCAAAGGTTCAGGAAAGGCTTAAGGGATTATATGAAAAAAATCCAGATAAAGAGACCCAGCATAAAGGGAGCATTGACAAGGCTTAGAAATCTGAAAAAAGAAGACGTGGCAGAGTACTGGAAGGCGAGAAAGGTAAGACGAGAGAAAATCCTTGCCGAGCGGAGAAACAGCGCATTTGCGAAAAAGATGCGGCCGGTTTATAAATGGATGAACCGGCTTTCCCTGCTGCTCCACGCATTGCTTTCGTGTCTCATTAATCTTGTTATTGAGGCTGTGTCGAGGCATTCTTTGATTCAGGCATGGAATTATATGACGGAGACGCCGCTTGTATTTTTGTATAATGCGTTTATGATTTTTATGACGTTTTCCATTGTATTTTTATTTAAGAGGAGAGTATTTGTGCGGATTATTATCGGCGTGCTTTGGCTGGTGTTAGGAGTCTGCAACGGATATATGCTCCTTAAGCGGGTGACGCCGTTTAATGCCCAGGATTTGAAGGTGGCGACAGATGCCGTCTCTCTTATAAACAACTATTTCAATGGTTTTGAGCTTATCATGCTTGGCATTGGAATCGGTGCGGTTACCGTATGGGTGATTTCCATGTGGCGGCGGGGAGGACAGTATGACGGAAAGATACACCGTATCCGGGCGGCTGCGGGAGTTGCTGTCTGCGCTGCTTTGTATGCCTTTATTACAAATGCGGCAATCGACAACAGGGTAGTGTCGACGTACTTTGGAAATATTGCGTTTGCTTATGAAGATTACGGACTGCCGTATTGTTTTATGGCGAGCGTGTTCAACACGGGCATTAACGAGCCGAATGATTATAAGGAAAAGACGATTGCAGAGATTACCGATAACGGCAGTATTGTGAAAAGTGAGACGGGTCTCAAGGACAATCAGAAGCCCAATATTATTTTTGTACAGCTAGAATCGTACTTTGACGTGGAGGAGTCAGAGTTTTTTACTACATCCAAAGACGCCAGCCCGAATCTGCGCAAGATGTATGAAAATTATTCTTCCGGGTATTTTAAAGTACCGTCCGTAGGCGCGTTTTGACAGGTATGAACCTGAGGTATTTCGGACCCGGAGAGTACCCCTACAAGACGGTATTAAAGGAGCGCCAGAGTGAGAGCGCGGCATCGGCTTTAAGTGCTCTTGGCTATGGCACCCATGCCCTCCACAATAACGGCGGTAACTTTTACAGCAGGGCGCAGGTATTCAACCACATGGGATTTGACCATTATACCAGCAAGGAATTTATGAATATCCTGCAGTTTACCGAGAACGGGTGGGCGAAGGACGATATCCTCATCCAGCATATTATGGAGGCTATGGACACGACCGAACAGCAGGATTTTGTGTTCTGTGTAAGTCTTCAGGGACATGGGGACTATCCGGAGGAAAAAGTAATTGAAAATCCGGAGATTACTGTAGAAGGAATTGAAGATGAAGCGCTGAAGAACCGATGGGAATACTACGTAAATCAAGTGTACGGCATGGATAAGTTTGCGGGGGATCTTGTAGAGGCGGTGAATCAGCGGGGGGAACCGTCCGTAATCGTGTTTTACGGAGACCATCTGCCGACGCTGGGCCTTAAGGCGGAAGATTTAAAAGGACGCTATCTGTACAATACCAATTATGTTATATGGGACAATATCGGCCTGAAAAAAGAGGACAGAAACATTCCGGCTTATCAGATAATGGCGGACGTGTTCGAACGGCTGGACATACATTCCGGAACCGTGTTTAACTACCATCAGAGACGCAGAAAGACGAAGGGATACTTGAAAGATTTGGAGCTTCTTCAATATGATATTCTTTACGGGAAGCAATACGTCTATGGCGGAGAAGACATGCCGGTAAAAACCCCTCATATGGTAATGGGAGTCAGAGATGTGACGGTGACGGATGCGATAGAACATCTTGACGGGAGCACCAGCCTGTACGGGGAGAATTTTACAGGAAACAGCAAGGTGTTTGTCAACGGAACGAGGCAGAAAAGTACGTTCCTTAATAATACAAGGATAGAGCTTCCGGAGACGCTTTTGAATGAGGGGGACGTAGTGTCCGTGATTCAGATGGGCTCCAGCAGCACGGTGTTCCGCGCTTCCGACGAATATATTTATCAGGACGGAAAGCTAGTTGTGCAGGAGGGCACAGGGACGGACGTCACGAAGTCGTGGCAGGAACAAAAACAAATAGAAGCAGAGTAGCCGGAGATTTATTATGTCAGACAAAATGCCCAAGAATTATAAAGAAGCAGTGGAATATATTGAAGACCTTCCGAGATTTACGAAAAAGCATTCGCTGGAACATACGCAGGTGTTTCTTAAGCGCCTCGGAAATCCAGGATTCGACAGAAAAGTAATCCATGTGGCCGGGACAAACGGAAAGGGCTCTGTCTGCGCATATTTGCAGGCTGTTCTGGCGGCGGAGGAAAAGAGGACGGGATTTTTCACCTCGCCTCATCTTGTAAAAATGAATGAGCGTATCCAGCTTGACCGGAATCCGGTGGATGATAAGACGTTTTTTCGTGTTTTTTTAAAGGTTCTAAAAACTGTGCGGGAGATGGAAAAGGATGGGTATGGACATCCTTCCTATTTTGAGTTTCTTTTTGGCATGGGGATGACGGTGTTTGCCGATTCGGATGCGGAGTATATTATTCTTGAGACGGGTCTTGGCGGAAGGCTTGATGCGACCAATGCTTTAAAATCTCCTTTTCTTACGGTTATTACGTCGATAAGTCTCGACCATACGGAGATTTTGGGAGATACGGTGGAGCAGATCGCTTATGAAAAGGCGGGAATCATAAAAGAAAATGTTCCGGTATTTTTCGACGGGAACTGCCGCGAGGCCGCCGGGGTAATCCGGCGGATTGCGTCAGAACGGGGGGCTCCTTGTAGAGAAATCACGAACCATGCGTACGAAATTCAGGAAGCGGGGCGAAACTGTATTGCTTTTTCCAGAAAGAATGCGTATGATAAGGATATTACGTGGCGTGTTCCTATATGCGGGCTTTATCAGGTAATGAATGCCGAACTTGCGCTTGAAGCTCTGGAATATGTATTTCAAGGCTGTGAGATTTCGCAGAAGAAATGGGCGGAGGCGATAGCATCCGTCAGATGGGAAGGGCGGATGGAACTGGCGGCGCCGCATCTGACAGTAGACGGCGCACATAATCCGGGAGCCATAGAAGCATTTGTAAAAAGTGCAACGATGCTTTCAACGGACGGCGGCGAGCTTCCGGTAATCGTATTTTCGGCAGTATCAGACAAAAAATATGAAAAAATGGCGGAGGATCTCTGCAAGGGCATTACGGCAAAGGCATATATCGTAACAGAAATTGACGACAGACGAAAAGTGCCTGCAGAGGAATTGGGGCAGGTTTTCAGGAAATACACAACCGCTCCGGTACATGTGAGACGTAGAGTGAATGAGGCGGTAGAAACGGCATACGAAATAAGAGACGGTGGAGAGATTTATTGTATTGGTTCATTGTATCTTGCGGGTGCTGTGAAGAAATATCTTGCAGGAGGTAACGGGAAATGTTAGATTTTGCGGAAGAATTAAAGAAATTCCAGCCAAGTCTGGAAGTGGAGGATATTGAGGGCGCAGTTTACCAGGAAGATTTGACAGATATGACAGATATCCTGCGCGAGATGATAGAACAGACGAAGTAGCGGAGATTAAACGAGGTTATATAGTGTATGGAATATACAACAAAGCTGATGTACCAGTCAAATTACTGGTACAATGACGGTCTGAAAAAAGCGAATATCCGCGATATGAGCGGAGCGGTTACATCCCTTCGGCGCAGTCTGCAGTACAACAGGACGAACATAGCGGCGAGAAATCTTCTTGGACTTGTCTATTACGGAAGAGGAGATGTGGTTGAAGCCCTTGTAGAATGGATTCTCAGCAAGAATTTTCAATCTGAGGATAATTTGGCTGATTATTATATCGGCAAGATACAGGAGGTTCCGGGCGAGCTTGAAAATATAAACCAGGCGGTGAAGCTGTTCAACCAGAGTATTGAGCTCGCCGGCCAGAACGGTGAGGACTTGGCTATTATCCAGCTGAAAAAAGCAATTGCGGCTCATCCGTCCTATGTTAAGGCTCATCAGCTCCTGGCGCTTTTGTATATACAGACAGAGCAGTTTTCGGCAGCGAGAAAGGAACTTAGGACAGCGCATAAACTGGATACGACAGATGAGATTACGCTCCGTTATATGCATGAAATTACCCAGATACGAAAGTCAAGGCCGAGCCGGGCAAGAGACAGAGGAAAAGGCGAAGGGGACAGGCAGGAGCAGACGGTTACTTACAATATCGGAAATGAAACGATTATCCAGCCGGCTTCATCTGTTTTCAAAGAAAATTCCGGCCTCCATACCTTTTTGAATATTGCTGTCGGCGTGCTTGTGGGCGCTGCGGTTATGTGGTTTTTAATCATGCCTGCGGTGTCCGTGGGAAGACAGAAAAAATTAAATGAAAGAGTCGTCTCGTTCAGTGATAAGATTGCGACGCAGGAGGCACAGATCGGCGCCCTCAAGACGGAGCTGGAGGAGTACCGGGTAAACAGCGAGGAAAGCGAAGATTTAAAAATCAAATCCGCCTCCACGCAGGAAAGCTATGAGATTGTCCTTAATATCGCAAAACATATTGCTGCAGAAGATATGAGCGATAAGGAGATGATGGAGCAGATGCTGGAAGTATCTCCGGAGACGCTTGGAGAGAACGGGAAAAAAAGATATGATGAGGCGGCGGCCGCTCTGTTTCCGCGTATGTGCGAGAAACTTTATGATACGGCGAAGGATGAATATGAATCCGGGGACTATGACGGGGCAGTCAAAAGTCTTGAAAAGGTTGTGAAAATGGACGAGGGCTATCAGGATGGCAGGGCGCTCCTTCTCCTTGCGCAGTCTTTTGAGAAGAAGGGCGAGCAGGACAAGGCGAATATCCGCTACCAGAAGCTTGTTGAAGAATATAAGGGCAAAGAGGCTGCGGCAACGGCGCAGAAAGCGCTGGACAGCCAGAACGGGCAGAAGGGACAACAGGAGGGCCAGGAAGATGAAGATACCCAGGAAGGCCGGGATGCCAAAGAAGGCCAGGGGGATTCGGAGGATACGGACAATCCGGATGAACAAGACGGTTCGGATGAACAGGATGACAGCGGCGGCCCGGATGATGAAGAAACAGAATAAAGACAATTACGAAAGAAAAGGATATGCAGAAGGTGCATATCCTTTTTCTAATATGAAAATATAAAGGAGGGAGTATATGAAGTATCAGGTTCAGGAAAATTGCCTGACAATCTTTCTTCCAAGTGAAATCGACCATCACAACTCGGAAGAGCTAAGAAGGGAGTCGGACCATTTGATAGAGAGAAACCATATTCGTTACGTTATTTTTGATTTTAAGGAAACGGACTTTATGGACAGCTCCGGGATAGGGGTCATTATGGGAAGATACCGCAGGATTTTTATGCTGGGCGGAGAAGTGTGCGCAGTGCATGTAGGTGAGAGAATGAAAAAAATATTAACGATGTCCGGAGTGACAAAAATAATGCAGATTTATGAGGAGGATAATTAGATGGAAAACACGAATGAAATGCAGGTAATCTTTGACAGCCGTTCATCCAACGAGTCATTTGCCAGAGTGACGGTGGCTTCTTTTATGACGTCATTAAACCCGACGGTTGAGGAGGTGTCCGATGTAAAGACCGCAGTGTCGGAGGCGGTGACAAATGCGATTATCCACGGCTATGAAAATGAAGTACATAATATATACATTCACTGCCGCACCAGCGGGCAGACCTTGTATCTTGAAGTGCGGGATGAAGGAAAGGGAATCAGCGATATCAGGCAGGCAATGGAACCGCTTTTTACAAGCAAACCGGAGCTGGAGCGTTCCGGTATGGGATTTTCTTTTATGGAGGCGTTCATGGATAAGCTTGAGGTTCTATCTGAGCCGGGCGGGGGAACAGTTGTAAAGATGGAAAAAACAATCGGAAAAGGACGGAAATTATGGACCGCACAATCGCTTTGATTCAGAAATCTCACGATGGGGATGAAGAAGCAAGAGCACAGTTGGTAGAAGAGAATGCCGGTCTGGTCTGGTGTGTTGTAAAACGTTTTTATAACCGGGGCGTGGAGGCGGAGGATTTATTCCAGATAGGGAATATTGGGCTCTTAAAGGCGATTGATAAGTTTGACCTGGATTACAACGTAAAGTTTTCGACCTATGCAGTCCCTATGATTTCCGGTGAAATTAAAAGATTTTTGAGGGACGACGGAATGATTAAGGTCAGCCGCTCCCTGAAGGAGCTGGCATACAAGGCGTATTTGTGTCAGGAGAAGCTTCAGGAAAAGCTCGGAAGGGAGCCTGTGATTACAGAGATAGCCAGAGAGCTTGCAGTGTCCACGGAGGAGCTTACGATGGCAATGGAAGCGAGCGGCGACATTGAGTCGCTGCAAAAGTCCATTTACCAGAAGGACGGTCAGGAAATCCAGCTGATGGACAAGCTTCCGTCGCAGGAGAGACAGGAGGAGCAGATACTGGACCACATGGTGCTTAGCAATCTCCTCATGTCGTTGGAGCAGAAGGAGCGGCAGCTTATATATCTTCGGTATTTTGCTAACCGCACCCAGACGCAGGTAGGGGAGGAGCTCGGCATCTCCCAGGTGCAGGTGTCCAGAATGGAAAAGAAAATATTAAAACAGATGAGAGATAAAATCTGAAAAATTTCTTTATGTATATTTTCAAAGAAACGCAGCATACTAACAGAAAAACAAAGGAAGGTGTCAATATGGAAGAGGCAAGAAGAAAGCTTAGGCTCTGTCTGGCTGTTGTTGTGGCGGCGGCAGTTATCATTGGCTTAATATACTATTTCAATGATGTAAAAAAGGGTAGAAATATGAGCGAGGGAACATTGGTAAAGCAGACGGAATGTACCGGAAAAACGGTGGCGGCTGCCGGAGACGGAGGGTTTTATGGCTTCAGGCAGTGATACGATTTATATTAAGGCGGACCGTAATGTTGAGGTAGTAAAACCGGAGGTGACGCTTGGAGACGTTATGAAGATTGAATGTTCCAATCCTGCGGTGGCCTCCAGAGTAAAGACATTAAAGCTGTTAAAATTCCATGACACAGATAAAAAGAACCAAAACCGGACGGCCGTATCCATCCTCAAGGTCATAGAATGCATCCATGAAGCATATCCGAATGCGGACATACAGAACGTCGGAGAACAGGATTTTATTGTCACTTTAGAGGAGCAGCAGACGGCGGGGCGTTTTGTACATTGGCTGAAAACAATTTTTGTTGTTGTTATTACGTTCTGCGGCGCCGCATTTTCTATTATGGCATTTAATAACGATGTTGACGTGACAAAATTATTCGGCCAGGTATACGAAAGCCTTACGGGTGCTAAAAGTCCCGGATTTACGATTTTGGAGCTGACATACAGTTTGGGGGTCATTATAGGGATTCTCACATTTTTTAATCATTTCGGCAAGAAGAAATTCACGGTGGACCCGACACCGATGGAGGTTGAGATGCGCTTGTATGAGAATGATATACAGACGACACTGATTGAAGATTTTTCCAGAAAGGGAAAAGAACTGGATGTGGGCAGCACAAGCCGTTCTGGCAATTCTCGGACTTAGTGCGGGTCTGGCGGTATCGGCGGGTCTTTTTTCTTTTATTATCGGGTTAGGAGTTATTTCTGACTTTGCCGACCGCACGCATACAGGCGAGCATATCCTTCTCTATGAAGACAGTGTGGCGTTAGGGGGGATGCTTGGGAATCTATACTGGGTGTATCATCTCTCCATACCGGGCGGCGGATGGATACTTCCGGTATTTGGTATATTTGCAGGCGTATTTGTCGGGTGCTGGTCTATGGCCTTGGCGGAGATATTGAATGTATTTCCTATATTTATCAGGCGTGCAAAGCTTATCAAATGTATTCCTTATCTGATAGCGGCTATGGCGGTAGGAAAAGGAATCGGCGCATGCGTTTTCTTTTACCAGGGATGGTAGCCGCAGCAATTTGAAAGGAGAGAGGTAGAGTGGACAGAAAAAAGCAGCAGGAAGCATATGAGAATTATGTAAAACAGAAGACGCCTGTGCATAATCTCCCTGCAAATATGACGAAGGCTTTTATTACGGGAGGCCTTATATGCGTAGTGGGGCAGAGTATTTTAAATTACTGTGAAAAAATAGGTCTTGATAAAGATATAAGCGGAGGGTGGACGTCTATGATACTGATTCTATTAAGTGTCATCCTAACGGCGCTTAATGTTTACCCCCGTATTGCCAAGTGGGGAGGCGCAGGCGCGCTTGTTCCCATTACAGGCTTTGCAAATTCCGTGGCGGCTCCGGCTATAGAGTTCCAAAAGGAAGGGCAGGTCATGGGAATCGGCTGCAAAATATTTACGATTGCAGGTCCGGTAATTTTATACGGAGTTTTTACCAGCTGGGTATTGGGATTTCTATACTGGATTGGGAAAATTGCAGGAATATTTTAATCATGTAAAAGGCAGGTACGATCTATGACACAAGGAATACAGAGTATTGCGTTTGAACAGTCGCCCTACGTGGTGTCAAGTGCGTCTGTTGTCGGGAAAAAGGAGGGCGAAGGCCCGCTTGGGAAAATGTTTGACATGGTAGAAACGGAGAATCTTTTCGGAGAAAACAGCTGGGAGGCGGCGGAGAGCACGATGCAGAAGGAAGCGTGCCTGCTGGCTATGGGAAAAGCCCATCTTCATAAGGAGGACGTCCGGTTTTTATTCGGCGGAGACTTGCTGAGGCAGGGGATTGCAACATCGCTTGGAGTTGAAGAATTTGGGATTCCGCTGTTTGGGCTGTTTGGGGCGTGTTCGACATCAGGGGAGGCTCTGGCGCTTGCATCCATGAGTGTAGCCGCAGGCTACGGGGATTTTATGCTGGCGGTAACATCCAGCCATTTCGGAAGCGCAGAAAAGGAGTTTCGGTTTCCATTAAGTTACGCAAACCAGAGACCTTTGTCCGCCCAGTGGACAGTGACGGCAAGCGGGGCTTTTCTGGTAGGAAAAAAACGGAGCCATGTAAGGATTACCGGCATAACCGTCGGTAAAATTGTTGATTTTGGTTTAAAGGATTCTCAGAATATGGGAGCGTGCATGGCTCCGGCCGCCGCCGATACCATAGAGAGGAACCTTAAGGACTTCGGGAGGGAGCCTGACGATTACAGCCGAATCATTACCGGAGATTTGGGATATGTAGGGCAGAGCATCCTGTTCGACTTGATGAGGGGAAAAGAGATAGATATCAAGAAGAACCATATAGATTGCGGAATGATGATTTTTGACCAGAACAAGCAGGATACCCATGCCGGAGGAAGCGGCTGCGGCTGTGCGGCATCGGTATTGTCGGCATATGTCCTGCCCAAATTGGAGCGGGGAGAGTGGAAAAGGATACTCTTTGTGCCTACAGGCGCTCTCATGTCTACCGTGAGCTTTAACGAAGGTGCGAGCGTGCCGGGCATCGCCCACGGAATCGTGCTGGAGCATTGTTAAAGTAAGAAACAAACAGGCAGTGCATTCAAAGGGCATGGTGTAAAGGTCCTTGGAGAGGGACGGTAAACACTACTACTTTATCATACGAGGAGAGAGTATCTATGGACTATATCAATGCGTTTTGGGTAGGAGGGCTTATCTGCGCTCTTGCACAGATTCTGCTGGACAGGACAAAGCTGATGCCTGGAAGGGTCATGGTTCTTTTAGTATGCACCGGTGCTGTTCTTGGTGCGCTTCATATTTACCAGCCCCTTCAGGATTACGCAGGAGCCGGAGCGAGTGTCCCGCTGGCGGGATTCGGGAATCTCCTGTGGAAGGGTGTGAAGGAAGCGGTTGATAAGGAAGGGTTTATCGGCATATTTTTAGGCGGGTTTAAAGCAAGTGCGGTCGGTATATCGGCGGCTCTTGTATTCGGATATCTCGCATCGCTGATATGCGAGCCTAAGATGAAAAAATGAGAATCTGTGTTTTTGCACAATTGTGAATAATAGACAAGCAAGTGTAAAAATGTCTGTAAATAATCATTTATAATTGCATATTGTTTTCGCTGCCGCTGCATGATATTGTGAGATTAATCCGGTCATGCGCGGCTTTGCCAATGTCCGGAAAACATATATGTGGATACATGGGAGGAAAACAATGGAATACATTGATATTATCGTACCATTTGCAGGCGGACTGGGGATGTTCATCTATGGTATGCAGATTATGGCGCAGGGACTTGAAAATGCGGCGGGAAATAAAATGAAATCACTGCTGGAGATTTTGACGAAGAACAAGCTTATGGGCGTGCTTTTGGGCGCCGCAATCACAGCGGTCATTCAGAGTTCATCCGCTACCACGGTTATGGTAGTGGGATTTGTTAATGCGGGTCTTATGAATCTTACGCAGGCAATGGGCGTGATTATGGGAGCGAATATCGGTACGACCGTTACCGGATGGCTTGTGTCATCTGTGGAATGGGCGGAGTTTTTGAGTCCGTCGAAACTGGCTCCGGTTGCCGTGATTGCCGGCGTTATCGTAATGCTGACGGGAAAAAGACGCTCAACGAAGGATATTTCCAGCATTATTATCGGCTTTGGCCTTCTGTTTATCGGCATTACGACGATGTCGGACGCTGTCGGGCCATTGAGGGAATATGAGGGCTTTGTCAATATGTTCGTAGTTCTTGGAAAGAGTCCTGTCCTGGGAATCCTTGCGGGAGCGGTGGTAACTGCGATTATCCAGAGCTCGTCCGCATCGGTGGGTATCCTGCAAAGTCTTGCGGCAGCGGGTCTTGTCCCTTTCAGTGCGGCTGTTTACATTATTATGGGGCAGAATATCGGTACATGCGTGACCGCAATCCTTTCCGGCCTGGGAGCCAAGAAGAATGCCAAGACAGCAGCGCTTATGCATCTTTTATTTAATATTATCGGTACGATTCTGTTTAGTATGGTGATAATTGTGTATTTTGAGTTTATGAACCCGCTGGCGGGGGAGGGTGCGATTACCCAGACACAGATTAGTTTGGTCCATACCATTTTTAATATCGGTACAACGATACTTTTGTTCCCTGCATCGAGCCTGATTATAAAGCTGGCCAAGAAAATCGGGAATGTCAGGGAGGACGAACAGGACAGAGGAAAGGTGCTTCTGGACGAGCGTCTGCTTGAGACGCCGGGGATTGCCCTGCAGTCTACGCTGAATGAAGCGCTCCGTATGGGAGAACTGGTCATGGGCACGATGGAGACGGCGCGTAATATCTTGTTTACAAAGGAGCAGTCTGGTATTGACAGGATTAGGGAAGACGAAGCGGATGTAGATAAGCTTTGTGCGGGGATTACAGATTACGCGGTCAAGCTGAGCACCATGCAGATTAGTGAAAAAGAGCATGAAACGGTGGCTCACCTTTTGCAGATTTTGTCGGATATTGAACGTGTGAGTGATTATTGTGAAAATATTTCCGAATATGCGGAGACTATGCTGGAGAAGAAAGTGACATTTTCTGATACGGCGAAGCTGCACATGGAAGAAATCATGTCAGAGACAATAGACAGCTACCGATATGCGGTGGAAGCATTCAGGGATAACAGCCAGGAAAAAGCCCTGAAGGTTATTGAGAAGGAAACGAAAATCGACGAGCTGGAGATTCAGCTTAGAACAAAGCATATTTCCCGTCTGGCGGACAATCAGTGCAGCACGCAGGCAGGAATTGTATTTCTGGATGCGCTGGTGGGTCTGGAGCGTATCTCCGACCATGCAAGGAATATTGCGGAAGAAGTATTAAAGGGATAGTGAAC
>CAJTUQ010000005.1:0-7150 GCA_910579335.1 uncultured Dorea sp.
TACAGCAATCAGTGTACTTATTTTGGCGGTTTTATGCGGAACTACTGCTTGGGCCATAGCAAGGTGCCGAAGAAAATTTTTTAAGTTCTGCTATATCTACTTTATTGTCGGAATTTTAATTCCGTATCAAGCGCTGTTCCTTCCTATTTACATGATTGGGTATAGAATGCATATGACGAATACAAGATTTGGTATTATATTTATGTACGTGGCGACAGGAATTTCTTTTGGAGTATTTCTGATGAACAGTTTTATGTCAACGGTTCCGCTGGAGCTAGAAGAGGCGGCGAGAATTGATGGATGTTCCGTTTTTCGGACATATTTTTCCGTGGTGCTGCCGCTTTTAAAGCCGGCTATGGCAACGTTGGTTATCATGCAGGCGTTTCAAATCTGGAACGACTACCTATTGGCGAGTCTTTATGTGAGTAAGAAGCAGCTTAAGACACTGACGGTTGCCATACAGTCGTTATTTTCGGCGCAAAGCAGCGATTATACGACAGCAATGGCGGCAATCGTAATATCTGTGCTTCCTATAGCGGTTTTGTTTTTGAGCCTGCAGAAATATTTCATTAAAGGAATGACGGTTGGAGCTGTTAAAGGATAAAAACAAAAAGTGACAGGCAAAGGAGAGAAAAATGGCGTTGCAGTTATTAAAACAATATCAGCTTGGAGATATGACGGCTATATATATGACGGATGAGAAAAAAAAGGTTGGTTTTGCATTGCTGCCGGCAGATATGCCATATGATGACTCGGTTTTGAAGAATCAGAAAATTGATTCCCTGGTTCAAGTAAAGATTTCCGGAGATATTTATAATGAGGCTTACGGTATGGGAAATTCCATGCGAAATAGCGAAAGCGTAAGGCGGATGGAGTTTAAAGAACAAAAGGTAGAGGAGAAAGACGGAGTACTCATTATTAAAACGGTTTTAGCCGCAGAAGGGCGATACGAGACTGTACATAGCCTGACTTGGAAAAAGGATATGCCGTATGTAAGAATGCGCTGCTCAGTGAGAAATACAGGCGAGGAGAATTTTGACCTTGAAATGTTTGAGAGTTTTTCATTAAGTGCGATTTCGCCTTATCTTGAGGGAGACGGATATAACAGATTGTATCTACACAGGCTTCGCAGTGTGTGGAGTCAGGAGGGAAGGCTTGAAAGTATCCCTATCGAAGACCTCCAGCTTGAGCCGGCATGGGAGCCTCATGCAGTTCGGTGTGAAAAGTTTGGTCAGGTTGGTTCTATGCCAGTCAATAAATTTTTCCCTTTTGCGGCGATAGAGGACAAAGCGAACCATGTATTCTGGGGTGCGCAGATTGCCCACAATGCGTCATGGCAGATGGAAATTTACAGAAAGGACGATGGGCTCTGTGTAAGCGGAGGACTGGCGGACCGGGATTTTGGACATTGGATGAAGACGGTCGAACCAAGGGAGATGTTTGAGACGCCGGAAGTAATAGTAAGCGCAGCTCATACGGAATCATTAGATGTTTTTACTGGAAGGCTTGTAAAGGCAGCAGAAGAAGGGCTCATAAATGTTCCAGAGGCAGAAAAAGAGCTGCCTATTATTTTCAATGAATACTGTACGACATGGGGCGAGCCGTCCCATGAAAATATATGCAGGATATTGGATGTGATTAAAAATAAAGGCTTTCAATATTTTGTTATCGACTGCGGATGGTATCGTCAGGAAGGAGTTCCGTGGGATATCAGCATGGGAGATTATGAAGTATCGGATGTTTTGTTTTCGGAAGGCTTAGAAACGACGGTACAGAGGATCAAAGATGCGGGGATGATTCCTGGAATCTGGTTCGAAATAGAGACAGTGGGAAAAGCTGCGAGAGCATATGGGATGACGGAGCATTTGCTTAAAAAAGATGGAAAAGTAATTACAAGTTATTTCCGACGTTTTTGGAACATGTGTGATCCGTGGGTTGAGAACTATCTGACGGAGAAGGTTATTGGAACGATGAAAAAATATGGATTCGGGTACATGAAGATTGATTATAATGAGACCATAGGAATTGGCTGCGACGGCGCAGAGTCATTAGGCGAGGGGCTTCGGAGGAACATGGAGGCGGCAGCGGCATTCTACGAGAAGATTAAAAGAGAGATTCCAGCGGTTGTTTTGGAAAATTGTGCGTCCGGAGGGCACAGACTGGAACCTGGATTAATGTCTCAAATGAGTATGGGTTCGTTTTCTGATGCTCACGAGTGTCTGGAGATACCAGTGATAGCGGCCAATCTTCATAAAGCCGTTCATCCGGCTCAGAGTCAGATATGGGCAGTGGTAAGACAAAAGGATTCTCTTAAAAGAATCGCATATTCTGTAGCCGCTACGTTTCTTGGACGAATGTGTATCTCCGGTGATGTGACAGAACTTAGCGGGGAACAATGGGATATGGTTGAAGAAGGGATGAAGTTCTATAAAGAAATATCACCTATAATCAGAAGCGGACAATCCTATCGATTTGGCACAAAAATGAAGAGTGTAAGACACCCGGAAGGGTGGCAGGTGTTGATACGAATTGGAGAGAACGGCGAAGGATACGCAGTAATGCATGTATTTGGAGGTGAAGTTCCAGAGAGTGTTGAAGTGGAACTCCCGGTCAGCTTTCTGGAAAAAATTCGGAGTGTGTATCCAAAGAATGCAGAAAAAAAAGTATGTGTGTGTGATGGACGGCTTAAATTCAGGACAGAAGAGGAATTTGAGGCTTTGGCGGTAAAGCTGGCATGAGACAGGCTTAAACAATAAAAGACGATGTCAAGCTGCGGTAGGAATACTGCAGCTTGGCATTCATTTGTTACAGATTCCTTAGAAAAGTCATAGAAAGTGGAGTTAATTTGATCGATTCACTCGGATAATATAGTCCAGCAGCGGATATACGTATTTTTCTGAGGAGATGTCAAAGGAAGCGGAGATTCTTTGCGCAAGCTCCATATCTTTTGCCGTCTTGTCCTTTTTCCTTTTCATCATAACAGAAAGCCCTTTCATCAGAATCCTGTCGGGAAGGTTCATTTTCTCATAGCATAGTCCGGCAGGCATATAAAAATGGGGAAGGGCGGTTCGTTCTTCTTCCGTCAGATTGTCTTCCCAAAGCCGGTTTATCATGTCTTTTTCCGTCTCAGGAGCCGCACCGGTTACGAAAAGTATGCATAAGGGATGTTTTTTGTCCGATGTGCTGTGTAAAGCCGCAGAAGAAAAGTGGTTTCCGGTCTGCAGACGGAAAATCCTGCGGAATTTTTTGAGTCCGTCGATAGTTCCGGCATGTGCCCTGGTTCCGAAAATTACCGTATCAAAAAGGGATATAGATACAGAGCGGGCATTTTTAATGTCAACAGCGGTTCCATTAAGCTTTTCCGCCAGTATTTTGGCATATCTCTTTGTAAAGCCTGTACTGGTTTTATATAGGATAAGAGTTCTTCGCACCATGCGGATCCTCCTTTTTTGTCAATGCGGTTTCAAAAGACATACTGTCTTGCGCGTCTTTGTGCGTCCTGATGCCTTCGACTGACAGGACGTCCTGTAAAAATGCACGGAATGCAGCCTCCTGACGTGAAAATATTTCCTCTGGCGGGATGCCGGGAGACGTTACGGAAAAAATTGTCCCGATGCCGACCGTATATATGAGCATATTTAAGTGAAGCTCTTTTGCCTTTGAAATGTCAATGCCAAACTGGGAAGCAATCGCCTCGGCATTTCTTTCGTCTGCTTCCGATTGGTATAGTTCTTCTAAGGAAGAGACATTGTTTCGCGGACGCATAATAAACAGTTTAAAAATATCCGGCTCATCCTTTGCAAGCCGGACAAAGGCATGCCCTGTGGTTTGGAAAAGATTTTCAGGGGTTGTGTGTTCTGCCAGATAATCTTTTACAAAACGATGAGCCTGTTCCATTACATCCGCCCGCAGGCTGTCCATGCTGCGGCAGTAGCTGTATATGGGCTGGACGGAGCAGCCGAGTTTTTCAGCAATATTTTTTACAATCACCTGTTCCATGCCGCCGTTTCTGGCTAAATCAAAAGCGGCATTGACAACCATCTCTTTTGTAATCTTTTGTTTTGGCATTTTTTGTTTCCTTTCTGCATTTATAATATAATTATATAATCCATTTATATAAAGTTATTATATAAATGGATTATATAATGTTGAAAAGAATTTGTCAAGCTTGGAAAGTGCGGGAAACAGATTCACAAAAATATTTCCGTATAGTATAATCCTATTAGAAAGATAATGATGGATAAAGGAGGATGAAGAGCCATGAACCAGAATGTAAAGGAGTATGTTACAGAGAAGGTAAACGAACTGATCAATGCGCCGACCTGCAATGCAAAGACGAGAGAGGCCGCCGAAAGCTGGCTGGCAGCCGCAGGGACAGAGAAGGAGACGGAGGAGACGAAGAAGTTTCTTTCGGAACTTGAGGAAGATATCATGCCTATAGATAATTTGATAGCTTTTGCCAGTTCCGAGGCTGGAGCGAAAGTGTTCGGGGAAGAGAAGGCAAAGGATGTGGCGGCGCATGCGAAGGAAATCAAGGCGGCCGGGGCAAAGTACTGTGATTGTCCGGCATGTGCGGCGGTAGAAGCGATTCTTGACAAGAAGGACGAGATATTATAAGGAAATATATAAAAGAAACCGCTTTCCGGCTTTATAAAAGCCAGAGTGGTTTCTTTTTGCAGGGCAGGGAGGGGAACTGAATATGCGTTCCAAAGGAGCGGACAGATATTTGAAAATATTAGCGATAGCCGCAGCAGTGTGCGGATGTGCGGCAGTTGTTATCGCGGTAAACAGCGGAAAAAATAAAGAGCTTAAAAAGGAGTTTCGGTATGCGGCATTGGGGGACAGTATTCCGAACGGCTATCTATGCGGGGAATGCCTTGAAGAGGATATGAAAGGCTATCCCCGCCTGTTAAAGGAGGAGCTGGGACGGACGGGAGACATGTCGGTCAATCTTTCGCAATACACGAAAAACGGGATAACGGTAAACGGATTGTACGAAGAATACTTGTCGGATGAAAAAGTGCGGAAGGATTTACAAAAAGCGGATTTCATTACTGTTACTGTGGGCGCCAATGATTTGCTGGTTCAGTTTCGGAAGCTGTATAGGGAGCTTTTCAAAGATGAAGAAAATATAGCGGACATAGAGACTGTTTTTTCTATGATACAAAGGGAAACCGACGAAGATCCGATGCTTTTAAAAGAGGCCGCAGAGCTTATAGATGGATGGGAGTTAGACGCTTTTGAGAGAGATTGGGAGAGGATGATGGAGTGTCTTAGGCAGAATTGTAAAGAGGATGCCTGTATCATTGTGACTACTCTTTATAACCCTGTCAGGGAAAAAGAAACCCCAAAGCTTTTAAGCCGGGTAATCGGAAGGCTGATAGGGGATATGAACCGCGTGATTGTAAGCTGTTCAAAAAAGTATAACTGTCAGACGGCGGATTTATCAGATATCGGCGTGGAACGGCATCTTCAGCCGGACGGGCTGCATCCTGACAGTCAGGGGCAGAAGATAATTGCAGGGCGGATAGCAGAAGAATACGGGGAGCGGCAGTAGGCGTAAAGAATGATTGATAATTGCATTTCTGTACATTTTCATGTACAATAAGTGAGAATACAGCAGGGGATGTGGATGAATGTCAGAGATACGGAAAAGAATGGTTTTTCACGGACGGGTACAGGGAGTGGGCTTCCGCTATACGGCTAAGCATCTGGCGCAGTCGATAGGCCTTACCGGATGGGTGAAAAATGAATATGACGGGACAGTGCTTATGGAGGTTCAGGGACGGGAGCCGATGATATTTAAGCTGATGGAGGGCATTAACCGCAATATGTTTATTGATATAAGCTGGATTGATTCAGAGGATATACCTGTCCGGACGGAGAACGGATTCCGGGTCAGATAAATAGTGGAGAAAAATTATGGAAAATGCAGCAGAAAAGAAAAGTGTAAAAAGCAGGATAGTATCTGCCGCCTGGAAGTTATTTTACGAGAAAGGATATAACGGGACTACCGTGGATGAGATTATTGAGCTGTCAGGTACGTCGAAGGGGTCATTTTATTATTACTTCGGAACAAAGGACGAGCTGCTCAATACGCTGTCTCTTGTTCTGGATGAGTATTATGAAGAACTGGATCATATGATGGAAGAGGACATGAACAGTTTTGATAAGCTGATATATATTAATTACAAGGCGCATACTATGATGGAAGAAAAAATCAGCATAGACTTGCTGGCTTCCCTGTACTCAACACAATTAACGGCGGCCGGACAGAGACATCTTCTTGACCAGAACCGCCGCTATTACAAGCTGGTGACAAGGATTGTGGAGGAAGGACAGCGGAGGGGGGAAATCAGTGCTGAAAAGTCGGTCAGCGACATTGTTCAGTATTACTCTATGTGTGAGCGTGCGCTGGTATATGACTGGTGTTTGAATAAAGGCAATTACGCTCTCGGTGAGAGAAGCAAGGAATGGATGCCCGTAATGATGGGGCAGTTTCGAAAATAATTTTTATCATCGGACGAAAGATAGAAAACCGCTGCGGCTCTTTTTGCGGAAGCTGCGGCGGTTTTTGTGTTATGCGTCCAAGCGGGGAAATAAAAGTTATCTGCCGGAATTTTGGCCTTTCAGTGCACGGTCTTTTCCGATTTCAAAATGATCCGCTTTCAGGATGGCAAAAGAATTTTCATAATCAGCGCTACGCATATATTGTATCATTTTCTTTAAATTATCATTGGTTTTCAAAATCTCCATTCCGTTTTTAACAGAACATTGTCCGATACGGATTAATTCGGAAAGGGTGTTTTCATATATTTTGTTAATACGGCTGTTTTCAAGAGCGCTGATAATCTCCATGTGCATCTCGGCGTCGGCAGTTTCCCATTTATAAACGTCTGCAGCCGCGGCGCACATGCGCACGACTTTCTCTTCGATACGGTAGGAATACTCCTCATGCCGTCCGGAGGTAAAAATAGAATGAAAAGCGTGGGTTTCCAAGAGTTCCCTGAGCTGGTAGATTTCTTCAATGTCCTGGCGGGTAATGTTTTTAACGGTTATCGATTTATAATAGTCAGATTCAACAAGCCCTTCGGTCTGCAGCATTTGGACGGCGCTGCGTATGGGGCTGCGGCTCATTCCCAGTTCTTTT
>CAJTUQ010000005.1:7160-25795 GCA_910579335.1 uncultured Dorea sp.
CATAGCCTCTGTGAGAGGCATCCCCGGCGGATATGTGAGGTTCATAATGTTCTGTTTTATTTTTTCATAGGCCTGTTCGGCAAGAGACAATGATTTTTCCGACATAGTAATCTCCAAAATAATTTCTATTGCATGGATGAATTGTAACATTTTTTTTAAATGAGTTCAAGGAAATTTGTTGACTTTGTGTACAAATGATGGTATAGTATCCATAACACGAATTTGTATACAAATTATAAAAATGTATACAAAAATAGAAAAGGAAGGTATAAATGATGAAATTAGGCTTTATCGGAACGGGAAATATGGCGTCGGCAATTATGGGCGGCGTGATTAACAAGGGGCTTTTCAAGGCGGACGAAATTATCGGAGCGGATTTGTATGCGCCGGGAAGAGAACGGGTGAAGGAGCAGTTTGGGATTTGCGTAACGGCTGATAACAGAGAAGTGGTAAAAAGCGCAGAGGTCATTATTCTGTCTGTAAAGCCGCAGTTCTATGCAGATGTAATTGCCGGAATCAAAGATGATGTGACGGATGAGAAGATTATCATTACGATTGCGCCGGGAAAGACGCTTTCCTGGCTTTCCGGGCAATTCGGCAAAGCAGTAAAGCTTGTACGTACGATGCCGAATACTCCGGCGATGGTGGGTGCGGGGATGACTGCGGCATGTCCGAATGAGCATATGACAGAGGATGGAATCCGGCGGGTAAGGGATATCCTTGAAAGCTTCAGCAAGGTGGAGATTGTGCCGGAAAAGCTCATGGATGTAGTGACGGCGGTAAGCGGAAGCTCTCCGGCTTACGTATATATGTTTATTGAGGCAATGGCGGATGCGGCTGTATCCGGGGGCATGCCGAGAGCTCAGGCATACCAGTTTGCAGCGCAGGCTGTTATGGGAAGTGCGAAGATGGTGCTTGACACCGGTAAGCATCCGGGAGAGCTTAAGGACATGGTATGCTCGCCGGCAGGGACGACTATCGGCGCTGTCAGGACGCTGGAAGAGAAAGGATTCCGAAGCGCGGTGTTTGAGGCAGTAAAGGTGTGCGAGGAGATTTCCAGGAATATGTAGGTTGGCGACGGCAGAGTGGTTTATAGGGGCACAGATATTTAATCGGGGCGAAGTAAATATTTTGTGCGGTTAAGAAAACCTTGAAGGGAGAAGAGATTTTTCCGCAAGGTTTTCTTTGCTGTTGAAAGATAAAGCATTTATACCTATAATATAATGAAATATAATTTAAAGCATGATAAATCGGAGGTAGTGCATTGGATATAAAAAAAGAGCTGGAGTATTTTGAGATCGACGGGGCGTTCGGCGGAAATCAGGACTGGTTTACCAACGTGGTCATGAATATCGGCGGGTGTGCGGCGGCGACAGCCTGCGACTGCTGCATTTATTTTGCAAGGCAGATGGGGATAAAGGAGCTGTATCCGTTTGATGCCGACAGTTTGAATAAAGAAGATTATAAGCGTTTCAGCCAGATGATGAAGCCGTATATTAGGCCGAGAGCCGGCGGAGTGAGAAAGCTTGCATGGTTTGTCGGCGGATTCCGGAAATATATGGAGGACGTGAAAGCCGCAGGGCGGATTGGGATGGAGGAGTTTTCAGGGACACGGACGGTGAAAGAAGCCGGAGAGCTCATCCAGGGCCAGATTAAGCAGGAAATGCCCGTCCCCGTCCTGCTCTTGCAGCACAGGGACAGAGATAAGTTTAAGGACTATATCTGGCATTGGTTCCTGATAGTGGGATTTGGGCAGGAGGACGGTGATTTTAAAATAAAAACAGCGACTTACGGGGAAGCAGCCTGGTTTTCACTGAGAGAAATGTGGGATACGGGCTTTGCGGAGAAAGGCGGCCTGATAAAGCTTGTGAGGCAGTAACTTATCTTTCTGCTTTACGAATCATTGATTATGGGATAAAATAGAAAACGGTTTAAAAATGGAACAGAAATATTTATAAAATAAAGGAGAGATATGAAGATGGAGAATCCAATTGTTACGTTTGAGATGGAAAATGGGGATATAATGAAAGCGGAGCTGTATCCGGAGACTGCGCCTAATACGGTGAATAATTTTATCTCGCTGGTTCAGAAAGGGTACTATGACGGGCTTATCTTCCACAGAGTAATCAGCGGGTTTATGATTCAGGGCGGCTGCCCGGACGGGACAGGCATGGGCGGTCCGGGATATGCGATTAAGGGTGAGTTTAAGCAGAACGGATGGAACAATAATCTTAAGCATACGGCGGGCGTGCTTTCTATGGCGCGGGCGATGGATCCCGATTCCGCCGGTTCCCAGTTTTTTATCATGCATAAAGATTCACCGCATCTTGACGGAGCGTATGCTGCGTTCGGCCAGATTATCGAAGGCATGGAAACGGTAAATAAAATTGCCGGAACGGACACAGACTATAATGACAGACCGCTTGACGAGCAGAGGATGAAGACGGTCAGCGTTGATACGAAGGGTGAAAAATATCCGGAGCCGGAAAAGATATAAGACGGCGCAAAGGATGCATTGTTTTGGATTCGCAGGAGTGGGAGGCTTGAGCCTGATATGGATATGATTCAGACAGAAAAACTGATATTTGAATATGAAAAGCGGGATGAGGACGGAAATGTCATCGGTGCTTCCCGCGCGATTGACGGTGTGGATATAGATGTGAAGGAGGGGCAGTTTGTGGCCGTACTGGGGCACAACGGCTCCGGAAAATCCACATTTGCCAAACACCTCAATGCCATCCTGGTTCCTACGGACGGGACGGTGTGGGTAGACGGGCGGAATACGAAAGAGCCTCAGGAATTATGGAATGTCCGGCAGGCGGCGGGAATGGTCTTTCAAAATCCGGACAATCAAATCATCGGGACTGTCGTGGAGGAGGATGTAGGATTCGGCCCGGAAAATTTGGGGGTGCCTACAGATGAGATTTGGCAGAGAGTTGAGGAGAGCTTAAAGGCTGTCGGTATGCTGTCGTACAGGCACCATTCGCCGAACAAACTGTCCGGAGGACAGAAGCAGAGGGTGGCAATTGCCGGAGTAGTGGCGATGGAGCCGAAATGTATTGTGCTGGACGAGCCGACGGCCATGCTTGACCCGATGGGGCGCAAAGAGGTATTAAAGACCGTCAGGCGGCTGAGAGAGGAAAAGAAGGTGACGGTAATCCTTATCACCCATTATATGGAAGAAGTGGTGGATGCGGATAAAATCTACGTGATGGATCACGGAAAAGTCGTGATGGAGGGAACGCCGAGAGAGATTTTCAGCCAGGTAGAGCGTCTTAAGGAATACCGGCTTGACGTGCCACAGGTGACGGTACTGGCGGACGAGCTTAGAAAGCGGGGAATTGACATACCGGGGGGAATCCTGCGGAAAGAAGAGCTGGTGCAGGAATTAGTAAAAGTTTTTCAAAAGTAACAAAAACAAAGGAGAGATTATGTCAATCAGACTGGAACACTTGAATTATATATACAGTCCGAATACGGCTTATGAAAAGCATGCGTTAAAGGATATATGCTTAGAGATTCCGGATGGGGAGTTCGTGGGGATTATCGGCCATACCGGTTCGGGCAAATCTACGCTTATACAGCATTTTAACGGGTTGATGAAAGCAACGGACGGAAAGCTGTTCTATAATGGAGAAAACATATATGAACAGGGCTATCATATGAAAAAGCTCCGCAATGAGGTTGGGCTTGTGTTCCAGTATCCGGAGCACCAGTTGTTTGAGACGGACGTCATGGCGGACGTATGCTTCGGGCCTAAAAATCAGGGGCTGAGCAAGGAAGAATGCAGGGAGCGGGCCTTGGAAGCGCTTAAGCTGGTAGGGCTCAAGGAAAAATATTACAAATCCTCCCCGTTTGAACTGTCCGGTGGACAAAAGCGCCGGGCGGCAATTGCGGGAGTGCTTGCCATGCGCCCGAAAGTACTTGTCTTGGATGAACCGACGGCGGGGCTCGACCCGAAGGGACGGGATGATATATTAGAACAGGTGGCCTATCTTCATCGTCAGACGGATATGACGGTAATTCTTGTATCGCACAGTATGGAGGACATTGCCAGATATGCGGACAGGATTATTGTGATGAATCATGGAGAGGTACTGTATAATGATGAGCCGAAAAAGGTGTTTGCCCATTACAGGGAACTGGAGCGCGCAGGGCTTGCGGCGCCGCAGGTGACATATATTATGCATGATTTGAAGGAATGCGGGCTTTCGGTAAATATTGAGGCGACGACAGTGGCGGAGGCGGCGGATGAAATCATAAATGCATTGGAAAACAGAAAGAATAAAACAGTGGAGAAGGGAAAATGATTCGAGATATAACAATAGGACAATATTATCCTGCAAAAAGCATACTGCACCGTCTGGATCCGAGAGTGAAACTGGTTTCAACGCTGCTATACCTGATATCATTATTTCTTTTCCGGAGCGTTGCGGGGTATCTGGCTGCTACGTTGTTTCTTATCGCAGTCATCCGCGCGTCTAAAGTTCCGTTTGGGTATATCGTAAAGGGATTGAAGCCAATCGTTATGCTTTTATTGATTACGGTGGTGTTCAATCTTTTCCTTAAGAAGGACGGGGAGGTATTGTTTTCTGTCTGGAAGCTTACAGTTACAACGGTGGGGCTTAGAAATGCGGTATATATGACGATAAGGCTCATTTACCTTATCGTAGGCTCGTCCCTGATGACATTTACTACAACGCCGAATGAGCTGACAGACGGCATAGAGGCCCTTTTGCATCCGCTCAACAAAATACATGTCCCGGTGCACGAAGTAGCGATGATGATGTCGATTGCGCTGCGGTTTATCCCGATTCTTTTGGAGGAAACAGACAAGATTATGAAAGCGCAGCAGGCAAGGGGAGCAGACTTTGAAAGCGGAAACGTGATGCAGAGGGCAAAGGCTATGATTCCGATTCTTGTCCCGCTTTTTGTGTCTGCGTTCCGGCGGGCGTATGACCTTGCGATGGCAATGGAAGCGAGATGTTACCGGGGCGGCGACGGCAGGACAAAGATGAAGCCTCTCCGGTATAAAGGGAGGGATTGGGCGGCCTACGTAATTATGGTCGGCTACGTAGTTTCGGCGGCTGTTATCGGAAGATATGCGCCGTTTAAGATATGGATCTTTTAAAGGTGCCGCAGTATAGGCTGACTTTAAACGGATGATTTTGGAGGGAGTTTACGTGAGACGGATACGGCTCTTAATTGCCTATGACGGCACGAATTACTGCGGCTGGCAGACTCAGCCCAACGGGATTACAGTTGAAGAGGTATTGAACCGTGAGATCAGCGGGCTTACCGGCGAGGATATTCATATTATCGGTGCGAGCCGTACGGATTCCGGCGTGCATGCTCTTGGAAACGTGGCGGTGTTTGATACGGATACGTCCATTCCGCCGGAGAGGATGGCCTATGCGCTGAATCAGAGAATGCCAAAGGACATTGTAATTGTAAAGTCCGATGAGACGGCCTTAGGCTGGCATCCGAGATATCAGGAGCATATAAAGAAAACATACGAGTACCATATTTATAATGCGCCTGTGCCCAACCCGCTGAAAAGGAGGTACAGCGCATTTGTATCTTTTCCTCTTGATATAGGGAAAATGCGCGAGGGCGCAGAGTACCTTGTAGGGGAGCATGATTTTGTAAGTTTCTGCAATGTGCGGACGAATGTGTCCGACACAGTCCGGACGGTGGAGAATATTTCTATAGTAAAAGAAGGGGCGGATATTGTAATCCGGATTACGGGAAACGGATTTCTCTATAATATGGTAAGGATTATTGCGGGGACGCTGATACGGGTCGGACGGAGATTTTATGGACCGGAGAAGGTAAAGGAAATACTGGAGGAGAGGAAACGGACGGCTGCGGGAGTGACTGCCCCGGCAAACGGGCTGGTGCTGGCAGAAATTGATTACAATATGCCGGAAAGCACTTGTCTTTGAATTAACAAGAGTGACAAATGAATAACAATATCCAAAAATCATAGATATTGAATAAAAAACTGCAATTAGATATATTAACCGAAGAAAAATATTAAAAAAACAGAAATTAAATCTATACAAATTCCATTTTTGTGATAATATGATTATACATATACTTTAAAGTGAATGGGAGGTTTGTATATGGATGTTTTATTGAATCTGGTTCCGGCATTCGGAATCATAGCACTTTTGTTTGCGGCAATGCTCGCATCGAAGGTTGGCAGACAGCAGGCGGGGACAGACAGGATGAAGGAGATTGCCGGCTCTATCAGTGAAGGCGCAAGGGCCTTTCTGACGGCGGAGTACAAGATTCTTATTTTCTTTGTTGTAGTTCTCTTTGTATTGATTGGGGTTGGTATAGGGAATTGGATTACGGCAGTATGTTTTGTGGTCGGGGCGCTGTTTTCTACGCTGGCCGGTTATTTTGGCATGACGGTGGCAACGAAAGCCAATGTAAGGACCGCCAATGCAGCGAAGGAAAGCGGCATGAACAAAGCGCTGTCCATTGCGTTTTCCGGCGGAGCGGTAATGGGGATGTGCGTAGCCGGACTGGGAGTGCTTGGAGTCAGCGCGATTTACATTTTTACGGGGAATGCGGACATTTTGTTCGGGTTTAGCCTGGGAGCGTCCTCTATCGCGCTGTTTGCCCGCGTGGGGGGCGGCATCTACACAAAGGCGGCGGACGTAGGCGCAGACCTTGTAGGAAAAGTTGAGGCGGGGATTCCGGAGGACGATCCGAGAAATCCGGCGGTTATTGCTGACAACGTCGGGGATAATGTGGGTGACGTGGCAGGAATGGGAGCGGATCTTTTCGAGTCCTACGTAGGCGCCCTTATATCGGCGCTGACGCTGGGACTGGTGTATTTTGAGGCGGCGGGGGCGGCATTCCCGCTTGTGGTTGCCGGTATCGGGCTGATTGCGTCGATTCTTGGAACCTTTTTCGTACGGGGGGATGAAAAGTCCAATCCCCATAAAGCATTGAAAACGGGTTCTTACGCAGCCAGTGTCCTGGTTTTGATTGCGTCGTTTATACTCAGCAGGATGTTTTTCGGAAATTTCAATGCAGCGATTGCAATCGTTTCAGGACTTGTGGTAGGAATTTTGATTGGAGTTATAACAGAAGTATATACGTCCGGGGATTACAATTCCGTAAAAGAGATTGCATCACAGTCTGAGACAGGGGCGGCGACAACGACGATAAGCGGTATTGCGGTTGGCATGCGCTCGACGGCAGCGCCGATTTTGTTAATCTGCGTCGGTATTTTTGCCGCATACAATTTCTGCGGGCTTTACGGTATCGCGCTGGCGGCGGTAGGAATGCTGTCCACGACGGCGATTACAGTAGCGGTAGACGCATACGGGCCGATTGCGGATAATGCGGGCGGCATTGCAGAGATGTCGGGGCTTGATTCCAAGGTTAGAAACATTACCGATAAGCTTGACGCAGTAGGGAATACGACTGCGGCTATGGGAAAAGGCTTTGCCATCGGCTCTGCTGCGCTTACGGCTCTTTCGTTATTTGTAACCTATGCGGAATCTGTGAAGCTGGATACGATAGACATTCTGGATTACCGTGTGATTATCGGGCTTTTTGTGGGCGGCATGCTGCCATTTCTATTCTCTGCAATGACGATGTCCTCTGTCTCAAAAGCGGCGTACCAGATGATTGAGGAGGTAAGAAGGCAGTTTAAGACAATTCCGGGTATTTTAGAGGGGACCGGAAAGCCGGATTACAAGTCCTGCGTGGCGATTTCTACGACGGCAGCGCTGAAAGAAATGCTTGTTCCCGGTATTATGGCAGTGGCGGCGCCGCTGGTTGTGGGCATCCTGTTAGGGCCGGCATCTCTTGGAGGACTTTTGGCAGGTTCTCTTGTAACCGGAGTTATGGTGGCAATCTTTATGTCCAATGCCGGAGGTGCGTGGGACAATGCCAAGAAATATATTGAAGACGGAAACCACGGCGGCAAGGGCAGTGAAGCTCATAAAGCAGCTGTTGTAGGCGATACGGTCGGCGACCCGTTTAAGGATACGTCAGGACCGTCGATTAATATTCTTATTAAGCTTATGACCATCGTGTCATTGGTATTTGCTCCGCTGTTTTTATCTATCGGAGGACTTTTGTAAATATGCTTATGGATGTGCTGCCCTTTGAATAAGGGGCGGCACATTTTTATTGTGCGGATATAAGGTTTGTGATAATATAAAGCTCAGAATACATAAGATGGCATAAAATTAAGATAGAAAAGGAGTAATGGGATGACAAAAGTAGATATTGTCTCCGGCTTCCTCGGAGCCGGAAAGACCACATTTATCAAACAAATGATAAATCAAGTGTATACAGGAGAAAAACTGGTGCTGATTGAAAATGAATTTGGTGAAATCGGCATTGACGGAGGTTTTTTGAAGGATGCCGGAGTCGAAATCACAGAAATAAATTCAGGCTGTATCTGCTGTACGCTGGTCGGTGATTTCAGCAAAGCGCTTAAGAAAGTGATTTCGGAATACTGCCCGGACCGTGTGCTCATCGAGCCTTCCGGTGTGGGGAAGCTTTCTGACGTCGCAAAGGCGGTTGAGGATGTAAAGGAAGATGCGGATATTGAAATTGCCGGGAGAATAACGGTGGTTGACGGGAAAAAGGCAAAAATGTACATGAAGAACTTCGGGGAGTTTTTTAAAGACCAGGTGCAGCATGCCTCTACAATCGTTGTCAGCCGGACCCAGATGATGGACGACAAAAAGATTGAGGAATGTGTGCATATGCTCCGGGAAGAGAATGAAAAGGCGGCCATTGTCTCAACCCCGTGGGAACAGCTCGGAAAAGAAGCGATTCTGCGGGCGCTGGAGCAAGAGGCGGAGCCGGAGAATTTGCTTGGGCATCATCACGAAGCCTGCGGCCATGAGCACCATCATCATTCGGGACACGGCGATGACGGCTGCTGCGGTCATGAGCACCATCATCATTCGGGACACGGCGATGACGGCTGCTGCGGCCATGAGCATCATCATGCGGATGAGATATTTACGAGCTGGGGGAAAGAAACGGCTCACAAATATACGGAAGAAGAGCTTGACTATCTCATAAAAGCACTGTCGGAAACCGATGCTTACGGCATGGTGCTGCGCTCAAAAGGTATTGTGCAAATGACGGACGGAAGCTGGAAGCAGTTTGATCTGGTGCCAAAAGAGCATGAGGTGAGACAGGGCCAGGCTGATTATGCGGGGCGCATCTGCGTAATCGGGACTGATTTGAAGGAAGAGGAACTTTTGAAATTATTCCGCATATATCCTGAAGGAAAAGTTTAACGGAGGTTGCAGCTATGTTTGGACAGGCGCCGACACCGGTTTTTGTAGTAACCGGATTTTTAGACAGCGGAAAAACGACCCTTGTAAAAGAGACGTTGATGGAGCAGGAATGGATAGAGCCGGGACTTACGCTTTTGATTCGCTGCGAAGAGGGTGAGGAAGAGTACGGGAAGGAGTTCCTTGATAAAAATGACATGCTTCTTCTGGAGATAGAGGAGCCGGAGCAGTTGAATGCGGGCTTTTTTAAGAATTGCGAAAAGAATTATCATCCGGCCCAGGTTGTAATCGAATATAACGGCATGTGGAAGCTTGTTGAGCTTCTGACTATAAAATATCCGAGAAATTGGGAGCTTCAGGGCATTTATTCGACAGTGGACGGGACGACCCTGGATATGTATCTGATGAATATGCGTAACTTGCTTATGGAACAGCTTGCGGAATCGGAATTAATCGTTGTAAACCGCTGTGCTCCGGAGGTGGATCGTTCAGGCTTTCGGAGGGCATTGAAGGTTCAGAACCCAATGGCGCAGCTTATATTTGAAGATTTAGAGGGAAAGATTATAAAGCCGTCAAAAGAAGACCTTCCTTATGATGTGACAGCGGATAAAATCGTGATAGAGGATGAGGACTTTGGCATCTGGTATGTGGACGCGTATGACCATCCTGAGATCTACCTTCATAAGGAGATTGAATTTACTGCGCAGACATTCCGACCCAAAGGAATGGCAGAGGACATGTTTGTACCTGTGAGAAAGATTATGACCTGCTGTGCGGACGATATCCGTTTTTACGGTTATCCGTGCCATCTTCCCGCAAAACAGGATATTAAGAAGCATCAGTGGGTCCGAATCAAGGCCAAATTCGGATATGAGGCAGTGGCATCCTATGGAAGCCGGCAGCCGGTGCTTTACTTGATTCAGATGCTTCCGGCTGCAAAGCCGAAAGAAGAAATTGTATATTTAGGATAATGTATTTTCAGAAAAGAGTACGCTTAGAAAGCTATTCCAAAGCCTTCAGAGACGAATACATTGCGACGCCTAAGATAACCGCCCCGCCTACAAGCTCTCTGATATGCGGCACCTCTCCCAGAAACAGCAGGGCATAAAGGATTCCATAGACCGTTTCCATGCCTGATATGATGCCGGCAGTCTGTGCTCTGACATTCTTTTGCGCAGTTACATATAAAGAGTATGCGAAGGCCGTACAGAGAAATCCCACAAAAGCTACTCCGGCAATATCCTGCGGCCTCCAGTCCGCATTTACGATAAAAAATGCCGGGAGAAGCACAACGGCGGCGGTACCCTGTTCATACATGCAGATGATGCGTCCTGCATACCGTGCGGAAAAATAACGGTTCGCCAGCGTCATCACTGCATAGGTAAGGCTGCAGAGCATTCCCCAGATAATCCCCACCGTGGTATTGTTTTCTATAGAAAATTCGGGAATGGTAATAATTACACCGATAAACAGGATAACCGCAGTAAAAACACTCTGCTTTTTCAGCCTTTCATGGAAGATGAGGGGTTCTAGAAAGGTCAAAAACAATGGGAACGTAGAAAAGGTGATTGTTCCGATGGCAACGGAAGACACTTGAATCGACTGGAAAAATGTCGTCCAGTGAACAGCCATTACCGCTCCCGTCAGAAGAATCAGCCCGTAGTCTTTTTTTGAGTCAAGTTTTAGCTTGTCCTTTTTTACAACGGCAATAACAAACAGCAGCAGGGATGAACAGACGACCCGTCCAAGAGCCACCAGCACTGCCGGTATTTCAACAAATTGGGCGATTACGCCGGAAAGCCCGAAAAGCATTACGGCGATATGTAAAAATAAAATGTTTTTATTTAAGGTATGTTGTGTATACATCGATATGTAAATCCTCCATGTCCGTGATGAAAGACTGCTTATGTCTTGTTGGCTGCTGAGGGTATAGTAAGGGAATATGATATAAAAGTCAATATTATAATCCGGAATATTGATACTCTTTCGGGGTGCACCCTTTTAATTCCCGAAATGTTTTGGTAAAATAACTGACATCCTGAAAGCCGCATTGGAAAGCTACGTCTGCAATGCGGCCGTTTTTTGCGGCCAAAAGCTGTGCGGCGCATTCGATCCGGTACTCTCTCAGGTATCGGATAGGCGTCGTGCAGATTGTCGTGCGGAAACACCGGAGACATTCGCTTTCGCTGACGGAAGCGCTTTGCGCTATATCTGCGGTATGGATATCCTCGGCATAATTGTGCTGGATGAAATGAAGCATCTGCTTGAGACGTTCGATATTCCGGAGAGATTTGGCATCCGGGACGGCCTGTTCTATTGGCATATGGGAGCACAGAACCGCCATCAGCTCTGACAGAACACTGCGAATCTGAAGTTCAAAATTTACAGGCTCCTTTACACAGAGCTGCCAGCTTTTTTCTATTGCACGGAGCGCGTCTGACTGCCAGGTTTCGTCTGCGTTTAAATAAAAGTATTCCTTTGATTTGTTTTCCAGTAAAGGCAGTACGTACTTTTGATGAAAGATGCTTTCCGGACTTCCGCCGATAAGCCTGTGGTGGAATAGGAAGGCGTGGAGATGGCAGACGGTATCGGATGCAGACTGATAGCTGTGAAGTACGCCGGAATTAATAAAAAAACCGGTTCCGGCGGAGAACTTATAGGTCTCAGAGCCAATGCCGACAAGAGCATCGCCTTTTGCAACGAAAACCGCTTCCAGTTCTTCGTGCCAATGCCAGGAAACACTGTTTTCTCCAAGTACGTCAAGATAGCAGGCTGCAGGAAAAGCAGTGGTTCCATGAGTAAGCTGGTCGCGGTTATATTGGTCCACGGTAAAGCTGCTGCAGTCAGATAACATAGCGGCACCTCCTTTTGACGGTATTATTATATAAATAAGCCGAAATATTCATAACATATGCAGATATCTGATGGTATAATCATATCATCAACAAGAGAGTGATGCAATACATTCTAAAATCAGGAGGGAATAAATAATGAAGATTTATAATTTGGATACGAAAAGATTTATGAAACGTGTGGCACAGAGTAAAGGTGAGGTATATCTTCATCTGCCGGATGGGAATTTGTGCAATTTAAAGCAGGACTCTTCAGCGTCGGCTTTGTTTGGAAGCATGGAAATGCCGGAAGAAGGGATTGAAGTCACTTTTTCCGATACACAGGACGCATCTTGCTTTTTTCGGTATCTGATAGAGACTGCGGGCTAAGCCTTGATAAAGAAGAGAGAAACGGTAATAATCGGGTTAAATGATTTGCGGGCAGATTGCATTTTAGAATGGAATCTGCCCGTAAGATTGTTATAGAGAATTTTCATAATCATCCTTCTAACATGGCGAGGATTTCGGACTTGGGTCTTACGCCTGCCGATTTTTGAACCACTTTGCCGTCTTTTATGACAACCAGTGTCGGAATGCTGAATATCTTGAACGTACGCGCCAGTTCCTGTTCCTGCTCTACATTGATTTTACCGACAAGGTATTGTGAGTTTTCCTTTGCAATCTCATCTACTATAGGCGAAACGGCACGGCAGGGGCCGCACCAGTCGGCGTAGAAATCCAGAAGCACCGGTTTATCATTTCTTTTTACATCCTCAAAATTATTTTTATTTACAGTAAGTACAGACATATTTGTTACCTTCCTTTCTTTTCTCTTTCTTTCACTTCTGGATATAGTATAGGTTATATTTTCTGTTTTTTCAGTGATGAAGTCACTGTTTTTCTTAAGAATTTTTTTGGAGATTTTTTAAGAAATCTTTCAAGGAGGATTAAGAAACGAATGTTATCATCTAAATATACAATAGATGAAAGCGAAGTGAGTATGGATGGAAAAGCGGCTGGATAGATGGAAAATGATGGAAAAATGGGTGTCGGCGGGATTGCTTGTTGTGTGTCTGGCATTTTGCGCCGTCTTATTCAGGGCATATTTGAACGGCAGGTTTGATTCTGTTGAAACCTTGCAGCAGTATATTTCAGAATTTGGAGTGATGGCGCCGCTTGCATTGACGGCGATTCAGGCGGCTCAGGTCGTGATGCCGGTATTGCCGGGTTTTTTGGGCTGTATTGCCGGAGCGGTGTTATTCGGGTGTGCAGGAGGGTTTTGGTGCAATTATATCGGAATCTCAGTGGGTTCGGTTATTGCTTTTCTGCTTGCAAAGAGATACGGCAGCGTACTGGTCAGCAGGATATTTTCGGGGACGCGGTATGAAAAATGGTCGGCATGGGCGGCTGAAAGCAAGTGCTATACAGCCTTTTTGTTTCTTGCTATGGTGCTGCCGTTGTTTCCGGATGACTTTTTTTGTTATTTCACCGGAATTACGAGGATGAGCGTCCGAAAATTCGTGACTATAATTGTATTGGGCAAGCCGTGGTGTATTTTGGGATATTGTATATTTTTCAGCAGCGGCTTTTTTAAATGAATGTAAAGGGGAAAGGCGGGGTACAGAATAATTTGATTAAGAAAGATAAAGTCCCAGGCATATGAGGCCGGGGACTTTTGATTGAGTGCAGTTGTCTGGGCAAAGCGAGACATAAAAAGGTTAAACTTGTTCCAAAATAAAAATTTTTGAATAGAAATCATACGTTTTCAAAGAGTTATCAAATACACGGCCGCAGGAATTGTCGGAAATGATAAGACCAGCGTACATTAATTCGTCGCCGTAGCAAGTAAGGTTTCCCGGAGTGATTCGGTACAGTTTCTTTTCTTCGAGTCCGCATAGTTTCAAAGTGCGGTAAGGGGCATTGACTTCGTTGAGCATCCGGTAGTATGCAACTAAAGCTTGAGTGCCGTCTTCGGAGACGGTCATCCATGCGGCTATGCGGTTATTTTCCTGCGGATCCAGCAGCCGGTAGAATAAACCCGTGTGAATCAGATTTTGATATTTTTTCATAAAAACAACTTGTTCCCTGATTTTTTTTCGTTCCAGATCGGTTAGTTTTGTAAAATCCAGCTCATATCCAAATGTGCCGAAATATGCAACATTGGCACGCGTATCTAAAGGTGTTGCACGCCCGGCTTGGTGGTTGGGAGAGGAGGAAACATGGGAACCCATGCAGCACAGGGGATATCCCATAGAAGTATTATATTGTATGACAAGACGGTCAATGGCATCCGTGTTATCACTTATCCATCCTTGGGGAGCATAGTACAGCATGCCCGGATCAAATCTTCCGCCGCCGCCGGAGCAGGACTCAATCAGAAGACGGGGATATTTATCCAGAAGCTGTTCATATAAGTTATAGACACCTAGAATATAGCGGTGAAAAACTTCTTGCTGCCGAAAGGATGGCAGGGATGCTGAAAAGCAGTCGGTGATGCTTCTGTTCATATCCCATTTCAGATAGTCAATTTCGGCATTCGAAAGTAATGCATCTATCTGACGGAAGATATTTTCGCGGACTTCTTCTCTTGAAAAATCAAGAACATACTGATTTCGTCCGTGACAGGGGGTGCGTCCCGGCGTTTGAATCAGCCAGTCTGGATGCTTGTGAAACAGTTCGGACTCCCGGCTTATCATTTCCGGTTCTATCCATAGACCGAAAAGCAGCCCGATTTCATGTATTTTTTTTGAAAGTCCGCGGATGCCGTCAGGAAGCTTATTGTAATTGGGAAACCAGTCTCCGAGACTGGTTTTATCGTTATTTCGGTTTCCGAACCAGCCGTCGTCAAGGACAAAAAGTTCAATACCGCAGTCATAGGCGGTTTTTGCCATAGATAAAATGCTTGCTTCAGTGAAATTAAAATATGCGGCTTCCCAGCTGTTTAGCAAAATAGGTTTTGCGCGGTGCTTCCAATATCCTCGGAGCAGATGGTTGCGGTAAAGCCCGTGGAAGGTCTGGCTTAAGGAGTTCAGGCCGTTTTCGGTTATGCACAGAAGTGCTTCCGGCGTCTGGAAAGCTTCTCCGGGTTTTAGATGCCAACAAAATTGCGCAGGATGTATGCCTATCATTACGCGGCTTGTACAATGGGGGTCCACCTCTACCTGTGCAAGAAAGTTCCCGCTGTATAAAAGGGAAATTCCGAGAGCTTCTCCGCTGTGCTCTGTTGTAAATGGGCGTTTTAATATAAAAAAAGGGTTGTGCTGATGGCTGGAGTGACCGCGCAGAGAGCCGACGGATTGTATTCCTGGAGCCAAATGACGGAGCACCTTTCCACGCTCTCTTGCCCAGGCGCCTGAGAAGTGAACCATTTCATAGTCAGAATCAGGCAGGTCAAAGGACATGCTCATAATCGCAGTGAGATTCAACGGCTGTGTTCCGTGATTTATAATTTTGGCGCTTCGGGCAATTGCTGCATAATTGCGGAAAATGGAGTAGTACAATACTGCTTCGGTCTGAATCAGCTCATCCTCCAGATGGATTTCCAGAGTCATAACATCATCGGGCTCATTGCCGTACGTTGCAGGGAGCTGGGGCAGGGCGGGCTTTCCCTGATATATACGGTGCCGGGAATAGACAAAGGATGTAATCAGGCTCCCGTTTTCCTGCTGGATTTCTAATGCCGGCATGCGGAAGTCAGAAGTGCCGTATGCCGGAAACTCCTGCAGAATATGTTCCAGAGAGAAGGATGTGTCATTTTCAAAAGGATACGTGGAAATCGTACGGTGCATACGTTCATTACGGTGATTAAAATCAGGATGGCCCATGAGCCGCCGTCCAAAGTAAACGTGCCCTAATTGACCGTTTTCTAATAATTTTATAATATAGCTGACGGCATTATTTGAAAGGTGAAATAATCCGGCATGCTCTGTGTATTCAATGTTCATTCACATTCCTCCTACTATTTTGGAAAGAGAAAATTCTCTCAGATTTGATATTGTCAAATCCGCAGGAACTGCGTGTGAGGGAGTACCCAGATAGATGCTGAACATATGTGCAGCGGCAGCGGCTTGGATTCCGGCTTCAGAGTCTTCAAACACCAGGCATTCTTCTGGTGAAATGCCAAGCCTTTGGGCGGCGGTTAAAAAGACTTCGGGGTCGGGCTTTGCTTTGGATACGGAATTTCCGTCAACAACGACATCAAAGTATCCGGCCAGTTTGGTTTTTTCTAAAATAAGAGGAGTGTTTTTGCTGGCGGATCCGATGGCAGTACGGATTCCTTTTTGGCGCAGGTCAGTCAATGTTTCAAGGACATAATCAAGAAGATCATTTCGGGTAAGTGTTTGCAGATATTGTACATACCAGTTGTTTTTTTTCTGTGCCAGTTCTATTTTTATGTTTTCCGGGAAGGAAAGACGGCCGATGCCAAGAAGAAGGTCAAGAGACTTCATTCGGCTGACCCCCTTGAGAGCTTCGTTTTGTTTGGGAGAAAATGAAAAGCCCAGTTCTTCGGCCAGTTTTTTCCAAGCGAGATAGTGGAAACGGGCAGTGTCCACTAGAACGCCGTCCAGATCAAAGACGGCTCCTTTGATAGTTCGATTCATGATAATACCTCCATATTTTGTTTTGTCATTATGCTTTGAGACTAGAATCTCTAAAGCCTATGAAAAAATATTGAAAACGTGGATAATATGGGGTATATTAATTGTATATAGCATATTAAAACGTTTTCGTCAAGAAAATTGGCGAAAGAAAAGACGAGGGTGTGTAGTTATGGCATCAATCAGGGATGTAGCGAAAAAAGCGGGAGTAAGCATCACTACGGTTTCCAGGGCGTTGAACAATTATGATGACGTAAGTCAGGAGACAAAGCGGAGGATATTGGAAATAAGCAGGGAAATGCATTATTCTCCGAATGCTTCTGCGAGAAATCTTGCATCGAAACAGTCCAGAATTATTGGTTTTTTGTTTTCGGACGTAAAGGAGACGGATATGAACGGAAATATTATTTTCCGTCTGCTTAAAGGCGCCCAATCAGCATGTGATGAGCAGGATTATGAACTTGAGATTTTGTTTACGAATATGGAGAAGCAGAAGAAGAAAACGCTAGAAGATTTGTGCAGGGAGAGGAATCTTGGCGGAATTGTGCTCTACGGCCTTAAATCCACGGATACATATAACAGGGAACTTGCGGCGCTGACGATTCCGTGCGTCGGCATTGACGTGGAAAAAGCTCCGGTGACAGTTTGTACGAATAATGACCAGGCGGTAGAGGAAATCATAAGATTATTTGCGCAGAAGGGAAAGAGTCGTATCGGCATGATAAATGGTTCTATGGATGCAGATATCAGCCGCGTGAGAGAGATGGCATATATACGCGCGATGCGTGCATTAGGTTTTGACGTTCCGCTAAAAAGCGTGCGCTATGCAGATTATTTTGAGCAGAAAGCATATGAGGAGACATTTAAGCTGATGAATGACAGACCGGAGCTTGAAGGGATTTTTGCGGCATCGGACCAGATGGCGCTCGGAGTCATCCGCGCTCTTAAGGAAATGGGAAAGAAGATTCCGGAGGATGTTGCGGTTGCAGGTATTGACGGTATTCAAATCGGAGAGTATATTACCCCGTCTCTTACAACGGTGGTCCAACAGTTCAAGGAAATGGGGAGACGGGCTGTTTTTTTGCTGGAGCGGATGCAGAAAGGAGAAACGGTGAATTATATTGAATATGTGGACCACGTTTTAGTAGAAAGACAAAGTGTCTAAAAATTGCCGTATAAATTTGTGAAATTGTAATGAAAAGAAGAAAAGGTATTTACAAATAAAAGAAGAAGCGTTATTATAAAAATACGAAAACGTTTCGGATAATATGGAAAAACAATGGTACATTACCAAAATGGAAAAAGTAGTAAAAATAGCAAATATTGGAAGAATTACATAGATTCCATATTTGTTTTATTTTATCAAAGAACAAAAACGTTTTGGTAAAGGAAAAGGAGGTTATTATGAAGAAAAGAGTTGTAGCGGTTTTATTGATGGCAGCAATGACTTTGTCAATGCTTGCAGGATGTTCAGGAGGAAAAGAAGAAGAGGGGACATCTTCTAAAGATTCATCCAAAGAGGTGGAAATCCAGTTTATGCACAGCCAGCCTGAGGAAGAGCGGGTGCAGGCGATTCAGGGGATTATCGATGATTTTATGAAAGAAAACGAAGGGATTACCGTAACACAGATGCCGATTCCGGAAGACGGATATTGGACAAAGATTACAACACTGATGAGTACCGGTGAGCTGCCTGCAATTGTGGAGTCCGGAGTAGATGCGCTGAGACTCATTAATACGGAAGAAGCGTTGGATTTAAAGGCGAATACGGAAGCGATTGAGCTTGCGGGAAAAGACCGCTATTATGGCGGCGTGCTGAAGATGCTGAAGGCGCCGGGCGTAGACGATTATTTGGGAATCCCGATTTCCGGATGGGTAGGCGGAATCTGGTATAGAAAGTCTATGTTTGAAGAAAAAAATTT
>CAJTUQ010000005.1:25805-27740 GCA_910579335.1 uncultured Dorea sp.
CCGCCGACAACATGGGAAAATATATTAAAAGCGGCGGAGGCTTTGAATGACCCTGAGAACAAAATGTATGGAATCATGTTCCCGACGGAGGAGTCCGATTTTACAGAGCAGATGCTCAATTGCTTTACGGGTTCGATCGGCTATGATTTGTTTGATGAAGATGGAAATCCTCAGTTTAACACGCCGGAAATGAAGGAAATTATGGAATTTTATCAAAAATTGTATCAATATACCATGCCTGGTTCAAATGGCGTTGAGGAAGTAAAGGATGCTTTTGTAGGCGGACATGCTGCAATGGGAATGTATTCCACTTATATTATGGGTGCGCTGGCTGAGCAGGGTATTGCAGACGACATCGGATTCGCAGTTCCGGAGAAAAATGAAAAGGGAAGTTTTGGAATGACTTCTACGGTAGGAATTTCCAATATGATTTCGGAAGAAGAGCGTGACGCAGCGATTAAATTTATCGCATTTATGGAAAACTCTGAAGAGAATATCAAATGGTGCCATATGTCGGCGGGAGGTTCGAATCCGGTGCTTAAGGATGTGGCGGAAGATCCGGCATATTTGGATAACGAGGTGCTGAAGGCATTTGGAGATACGGCTGCGACAATTCCGGATACCTTTGAAGATCTGCAGATGCTGGGTGTAAAGGATGGAGAAGTACATCCGGCGATGGGAAATATATCAAGCAAATTTATTATCCCAAAATGCATCAATTCTATCTTAGTGCAGGGGACGGACATTGACACTGCAATGGCTGCATGCCAGAGTGCATTGGAAGAGGAGGCTGCCGCAGTAAAATAGATGACTCTAAAACGGCGGTGCGGCTGGTAAAGAATCGGCTGCACCGTTGTTGTTTTATAAAGGAGGTAACATGAGTAACGGAAAAGGAATAAAAAATAAAGTAAGGACAATGCAGGCGAAGGAAAGGCGCCTGGGGATTTTGTTGATTTTACCAACATTAATTTTGATTGCGTCGGTTATTATTTATCCTATTATCTATAATATCATATTAAGCTTCCAAAAAGTTGCGCTAAATCCTCATCGTCCAAGCAAATTCATTGGTCTGGACAATTATGCGAAATTATTTGCGGATCCTACGTTCTATAAATCGCTGGGAGTTACGGTCCTTTATGTAATTGTCACGGTACTCGGCTCCACGGTGACAGGGCTTTTGGTGGCACTGCTGATGAACAGGCCGTTCAGGGGGAGAAGGATTGCAAGGAGCTTGATACTTCTTTCTTATGTTGCGCCAATGGTTGCGACAGTATATGTATGGAAATATATGTTTAATGGATTATATGGTGCCGTGAATTATATTGTGGTAGATGTTCTGCACATATTTGACGCTGCGCCGATGTGGATGGATCATCCGGTTTACTCTGTGCTGCTGGTAGTTGTATATGATATCTGGAGGGTGTTTCCCTATAGCTTCCTTATGATACTGGCCGCACTGCAGGCGATTGATACCGGCCTTTACGAAGCGGCGCAGATTGACGGCGCATCGGCCATCCAGAGATTCTGGGCGATTACGTTTCCGGAGATCCTGCCGTCCATTGCCGCAATTATTTCACTGCGTACAATATGGAATTTCTACAAATTCGATGATATTTATCTGTTTACACAGCAAGTGCCGGTTCTGGGCGTTTATTTGTACCAGAGGGCGTTTGCGACCCATGACAACGGGGGCGCTGCGGCGATTACGATTGTGCTGTTTGTCATTGTGTTTACATTTGTTGTTCTGTTTGGAAGAAAGGCGGTGCGTAAATGAAAAAGAAAAAAAGATTAATGACATTGCTGCATTATCTGCTTGTAATTTTAGTGCTGGTAATTTCGTTGTTTCCTTTTTACATTATGATTACGACTGCGTTTAAGACGTCGAGTGCGGCAGTTGCCTATCCGCCGCAGCTGATTCCCAAAGATGTGACGCTC
>CAJTUQ010000005.1:27750-56582 GCA_910579335.1 uncultured Dorea sp.
GATGTGTTGAATCCGGAGATATTTCCGTTCGGGCGGTATTTCATGAACAGCTTTAAAATAGCGCTGACTACGGCATGCATTGCAATCGTTGTAGGAGGATTGGCGGCGTACAGTCTTGCAAGGCTGGTGTTTCCGGGAAAGATTATTTTTAAAGAATCGACATTAATCGTCTATATGTTTTCAGGCATCCTGCTGGTAGTCCCGCTGTTTAAGATTATGTCGTCCATTGGCCTTACGGACAGTATGTGGGCGGTTGTGACAGCGAATCTGGTGTCCACTCTTCCGGCTGCTATTTATATGCTGTCGGGATATTTTGAAACGATTCCGGATTCACTTGAAGAGGCGGCCATGATGGACGGGCTTAACAGGGTGCAGGTTATTTATAAGATTGTGCTTCCGCTTTCCGTGCCGGCTATTTCGTCTGCATTTATTTATGTATTTATGATTGCATGGAATGATTTTTTGTTTTCATTTACGTTTTTGTCCTCGCAGGAAAAACTTACATTGTCAGTAGGGTTAAAGCAGTTGTTCGGCTCTATGGACTATGTGTGGGGAAGGATGATGGCGGCGGCCTTTTTGACGGCGGTTCCGGTTGTTATCACATTTTCGGCGGTAGAAAAATTTATTTCCGGCGGACTGACGGCGGGCGGAGAGAAAGGATAGGAAGCTATGGAAAATATATTGGAAGAAGTCCGGCTTGCGTTTATCAGCCGTAAAAGATATCTGGAGACAGAGCTGAGACAAAGTATGGAAGAGGGAAAGGACACTGCCCCTTACCGCCAAAGAGCGCAGGAAATTATGGACATGGAAGATGATAAGGAAGCAGAGAGTGCTGCCATTCTGTTATATGAAAAACTGCAGAAGGAACTTGTCCGGCCGGATTATCCATATCAGGAGCCGGAGGAACTGGACAGGATTATTGCGCTGTTTCCAGAAGAAAAGGAAGCGGAGCCGGAGAATTTAAAAGACCGCCTTCTTGGGGCATGGGTCGGCCGGGCTGCGGGCTGCCTTTTGGGACAGCCCGTGGAAGGATGGGAGCGTGAGCGTATTACGGGTTTTGCCAAGGCGACAGGAAACTATCCGATTCAGTCGTATATGTCTTCAGAGATTTCCGAGGAGATACGGGGCAAATTTCAAATAAAGGATTATCCGGGGAATTACGGGAACAAGATGATAAGCTGGGTGAATCATATTACCTGCATGCCGGAAGATGATGACATGAATTATACCGTTATGGGCGTCGGCATTGTTGAAAAATACGGGCATGATTTTCAACCGGTGGACGCAGCGGAGTTCCTTACAACGAATATCCCGATTTTTCTTACCTGTACGGCAGAGCGTATGGCATATAAAAATATTATAAACGGTATTCTGCCTCCGAAGAGCGCATCATATGGAAATCCGTACCGGGAATGGCTCGGAGCGCAGATACGGGCGGACGGATATGCATACATCAATGCGGGAAATCCATATAAAGCTGCTGTGATGGCAGTGAAAGACGCATCCGTGACTCATACGAAAAACGGGATTTACGCAGCGGCATTCTGTGCGGCATTGATAGCAGAAAGCGCTGTGGCAGATCATGCGAAAGAGGCGATACAATGCGCGCTTTTGTATATTCCAAAAACATCCCGGCTCTATGTGGAGCTGACAAGTTTTCTTGACAGATGGGAGAGGGACACAGATACAGAAAAACTGCTTGATTATATACATGGCCGGTTCGATGAGAAAAATCAGCATGATTGGTGCCATGTGATTCCGAATGACATGATTATCTGCCTTTCATTACTGAATGGCGGGGATGATTACACAAAAGTGATAGGGATTGCCGTAGAGGCAGGGTTTGATACGGACTGCAATGCAGCGACGGCAGGCTCGGCCTTCGGTATGATGTATGGAATCGGAAAAATACCCGAAAGCTGGCAGGCGCCTTTGCGCGGACAGATGGTTACGAGAATTGGGAGCCAGGGAAAAGTGAAGTTTACAGAGCTTGCAGAGGCATGCATAAAACAAAGGAATAGAAGATAAAAAAGGAGAAGACAGCTATGAATAGGATGTTGGTGGCCGTAGAGCCGAGAGTGGCAGCTTTTAAAGAGTATGAGGAACGTTCGCCAAAGCCGGATGAAATAAAATGCAAGGTGTTGTATGCGGCACCGAAGCATGGAACAGAAGTGACGGAATTTCGTGCTGCGAGCGTGCATGTGAAGGAAAAGTATGACCCAGAATGGCAGTTGTTTCTTCCGAGGGAAGAAGGAGATAAAGCAGATACGGTATTTGGAGAGTGGAATCTGGGGAATCAATGGGTCGGAGAGATTGTCGAGCTTGGAGGCGAGGTAACAGAGTTTAAGATTGGAGATTATGTGTGCTCTTATGGAGGGATACGTCAGACGCACATTATCAGGGCGGTAGATAATTACAGATGCCGGAAACTTAATGATATCGGCCGGTGGAAAAATGCGCTTTGTTATGATCCCGCACAGTTTGCGCTGGAAGGAGTAAGGGATGGCCATGTACGTCCGGGAGATGCGGCGGCAGTGTACGGACTTGGTGCAATCGGGCAGATTGCGGCGCAGATTTGTAAAAATATCGGGGCGTCGCCGGTAATTGTCATAGACCCGATTGCCCACAGACGGGAGATTGCCCTGAAAAACGGTGCGGATTATGCATTGGATCCGGATGGTGAGGATGTGGGATTCCGTTTGAAAGAACTGACAGGAAAAAGGGGAGCAGATGTGATAATCGAAACCAGCGGCCATGTGTCTGCGCTGCAGAGCGGGCTGCGCGGGCTGGCATATGGGGGAACCATATCTTTCGTCGCATTTGCAAAGCCGTTTCCGATGTTGGAACTGGGGAGAGAAGCGCATTTTAATAATGCGAAAATAGTATTTTCGCGGGCCTGCTCAGAACCGCTTCCGGATTATCCCAGATGGGACAGACGAAGGATTGAAGATACTTGCTGGGAGATGCTGACAAACGGGTATCTGAACTGCGAAGATATTATATTTCCGGTTGTGGATTTTGATGAGTCGGCGCAGGCATATATGAAATATGTGGACAGGGAACCGCAGTCCAGTATCAAAATGGGAGTGAGATTTTAAGGAGGAAGTTCATTATGATTAAACTTGCAACGCAGGACAAGCCCTTTTTCTCGGAGGATTTGAAAACCTGTCTCCGACAGGTAAGACAGATGGGATTTGACGGGTTTGAAGCAGACGGGGCTCTTCTATTGAATCAATATGACGAGCTGAAAGCGGCGGTTAAGGATACGGGTGTGCCGGTGACTTCTGTATGCGGCGGATACAGGGGATGGATTGGCGATTTTGTGGATTATAGAAGAAAGACTGCAATTGAGGATATCAAGATCATCTTAGAGCGTGCCGGGGAAATCGGCGCAGCAGGAATTGTAGTGCCTGCCGCCTGGGGGATGTTCTCTCTGCGTCTGCCGCCTATGGTTCCGCCAAGACCTGCCGATGAAGATAGGAAGGTATTGATTGACTCTCTGTCAAAATTAAGACAGGTCTGTGAGAAATCAGGCACAAATGTATTTTTGGAACCGCTGAACCGATATGAGGATCACATGCTGAATACGCTGGATGCGGCGGGAGAAGTCATTGAGAAGGGCGGGCTTTATCATGTGAAAATTATGGCGGACTTTTTTCACATGAATATAGAAGAACCTGACATTAAAAAGAGCATCTGCAAATGGAAAGATTTTATCGGTCATGTTCATATTGCTGACAGCCACAGATATCAGCCGGGAGACGGACACACAGATTTTGTATATGGTTTTGAGGGGTTAAGAGAAATCGGCTTTCAGGGAACAATGGCGTTTGAATGCAGAGTACTCGGCAATGCTCCGGAAGAAAACTACAGGCAGTCTGTGGAATACATACGCAGATGTATGGAAAAAGCCGGATTGTAGTCTGGGAGGAATGAGAGATGAGCATACATGTAACGGTGTGGAATGAAAACCGGACGAAGCCAAGTACAGAAAAGATGTATGAGGTCTATCCGGAAGGGATTCACGGGATGCTTAAGGAAATATTTGAAAGAGCCGGATTTGAGGTGCGGATTGCGCTGCTGGATGAGGTGCAGAGCGGACTTGGCAAAGATGTACTGGAGTGGACGGACGTGCTGGTATATTGGTCTCATATTGCGCAGGAGGAGCTGCCGGATTGTGTGGCGGAGAGTATTGTGAACCGGGTGAATCAGGGGATGGGATTTATCCCATTGCATTCTGCGCATAGGTGCAAGCCCTTTGTTCGTCTGATGGGTACGACGTGCAGTCTTCGGTGGCGTGAGAGTTTTGACCGGGAAATCTTGTGGGGAATACAGCCGTCTCATCCGATTTTGGAAGGCGTGGGCGAATATATTACTTTGCAGCCAGAGGAGATGTACGGCGAGTATTTTGATATTCCAAAGCCTGATGAGACGGTTCTGCTCGGATGGTTTTCCGGAGGAGAGGTGTTTCGCAGCGGGGTATGCTACCGAAGGGGCAGTGGGAAAATTTTTTATTTTCAGCCCGGACATGAGACGTATCCCACATACAAGAATGAAGAGATACAAAGAATATTAGCCAATGCTGTAAGATGGGCGGCTCCGGCGAGTATGAAAGAAAGCGTCCATGAATGCAGAAAAACAGAGCCGGTGCAGCATGACTGAAAAGGAAGATGGATATGAGTGGGTGGAAGCAGCAGATAGATGAATATCTGGATATATTGTATACAGGCGAGGATAGAAAACTTGCAGAAAATTTAATTGATGAAATATTTAAACAGAAAAGCGGCAGGATGACAGGAAAGAGGAAGGAGCTTTCTGAAAGGGACTGTATGCTTATCGCATATGGCGACTGCATCAGGGAAGAGGGAAAGGCTCCATTGCAGAGTCTTGATGAATTTCTTGATGAATACTGCGGGGAAACTATAACAAATGTGCATCTGCTTCCGGTCTTTCCGTATACGTCGGATGATGGATTTTCCGTGCAGGATTATAAAAAGATAGATGCGCGTTTGGGAAGCTGGGAGGATATACGCCGGATGGGAAGACGCATCGGGGTGATGATGGATGCGGTGATAAATCATTCCTCCAAGTCTCATTGCTGGTTTCAGGACTGTATAAAAGGGAAATTCCCGTATACCCAATATTATATTGAATGTAATCCCAAAGCGGATTATTCGAAAGTAATCCGTCCGAGAGCGCTCCCGCTGCTGACAAAGGTGGAGACGGCGGAGGGGGAAAAGTGGTACTGGACAACATTTTCCGACGACCAGATGGATTTAAATTTTAAATCTCCGTACCTCTTAAAGGAAGTTATCGAAACGCTGCTTTTGTATGCGGAGAATGGGGCGCGGTTTATCCGGTTGGATGCGGTCGGCTTTATCTGGAAAGATCAGGGTACGTCATGTATGCACTTAAAGGAGACGCATACGGTTGTCAAACTTTTGCGCATGCTTTTAGAAACCCTGCATCCGGGTACGTATATCATAACAGAAACAAATGTTCCGCATGCGGAAAATATGAGTTACTTTGGAAACGGCGACGAGGCGCATCTTGTATATCAGTTTCCGCTTCCGCCGCTGGTTTTGCACACCATGCTGTCGCAGAATACGGAAAAGCTTACAAGGTGGGCGGACGGGCTCAAAGATATGCCGCTGCCGGAGGGGACGAGTTTCTTTAATTTTTTGGCATCCCATGACGGAATAGGCATACGTCCTGTAGACGGGATTCTCGATGAGCATGAGAAGAATGCGCTTTTTGACGCAGTGGAGAAAAAGGGTGGAAAAATCAGTTATAAGCAGAATGCAGACGGGAGTGTAAGCCCGTATGAATTAAATATTAATTATCTCAGTGCGGTAACAGAGCCGTTTGAAGGAAATGCAGAGAAAAGGGCGGCCTGTTTTCTGGCGTCCCAGGCAATTATGCTGTCCATGCAGGGAGTGCCGGGAATTTATTATCACAGTTTGTTTGGTTCAAAAAACTGGGAAGAGGGAGTAGAAAGTTCAGGAATCAACAGGCGTATTAACAGGGAAAAATTAATGGGCTGCCGGCTGAAAAAAGAGCTGGCTGAAAAAGGGGCCCTGAGGAATCTGGTATTTGACGGATATATGAAATTACTGAAAGTGCGGAAGGAACAACAGGCGCTTTCGCCGTTTGCCGGACAGACAATTTTAAATTACGGCTCAGAGATATTTGCGCTGGAGAGAGAAAACGGACAGAGAATCCGGGTGCTAATCAATGTAACGGACCATGCGGTAGAACTGCCAAAAGAGAGACGGTTTTTTGGAAAAGCTCTGCTTCGGGACGGAAAAGAGGTGCAGGTTCGAAAGCTTAAACCGTTCGAGGTGCTCTGGGTGGAACTGTATTAGGAGGATTTATGGAAAAATTGAGAATAGCAATTATAGGAGCAGGGCAGGAGTCTTTGCATTCACACTTCCCTAACTGCATGAGCAACCGGGAGATTGCGGAGATTGTGGCAGTGTGCGATGTGAATGAAAACAGTGCGAAAAGAGCTGCGGAACAATTTAATGTTCCTTTCTATTATTCAGATCATAAAAAAATGCTGGCGGAGCAAAAGCCGGATATGGTTACAATCTGTGTGCCGAACCGATTCCATGAGCCGTTGACGGTAGATGCGCTTCGGGCAGGCTGCCATGTGCTGTGCGAGAAGCCGCCCGCCTTGCATGCATGGCAGGCGGAGCGTATGGAGGAGGAAGCCAGAAAAGCGGGGAAAATGCTTACTTACAATCTGCATTACCGTTATGCGAAAGAAGTTCAACTGGTCAAAGAGATGATTGACGGGGGAGAATTTGGAACGCTTTATACAGGGAGAGTGCGGGCGCTTAGGAGAAGGGGGATTCCAGGCTGGGGAAACTTTACAAACAAAGAAATGCAGGGAGGCGGTCCTCTGGTGGACATCGGCGTGCATATGCTGGATACGGCGCTTTATCTTCTGGGATACCCGAAGCCGCTTTATGTGGCGGCAAATGCTTCTGACCGGATTGGAAAAAGAGGGGGAACCGGACTGATGGGGGAATGGGATCCCCATGCATTTACCATTGAAGACGGGCTGTTTGGCTTTATCCGGTTTGAAAACGGGATATCACTGCAGATAGAGACGGCATTTGCCCTGAATCAGAAAGAAAAGCAGATTATGAATGTGGAGCTGTTTGGCGACCGGGCAGGAACGTCTGTGTTTGACGGGGAGATTTACTCGGAAAAGGGACAGAATCTGCTGGATATTAAGATGCCGTTTGTAAAAGAGGTGGATAAACGAAACTTAAGCATTAGTCATTTTATCCGTTGCTGCAAAAGTGGTAAGGCTCCTCTGGTTACTGCCGGGCAGGGTGTGATTTTGATGCAGATTGTAGACGCGCTATATCAGTCGGCGGATATTGGGGATGTAGTACGTTTGTAGGAGGTGCGAGGTGCTTACTTATTCAAAAGGACAAGGAAAAGAAGAAAACTGGCTGATTGGAGAAGAAAAGTTTTCAATGGAACATCAGGGCAAGTGTGAGAGCATTTTCAGTCTTTCCAATGGATATCTGGGAATCCGTGCCGCTTTTGAGGAAGCTTATCCGTACCAGACAAGAGGTATGTTTGCCGCCGGATGTTATGACAGTATGGCGGGGGAGACGACAGAACTTGCAAATGCGGCGGACTCTTGCGAAATAAAGCTATATGTCGGCGGAGAATTGTTTTCGATGGTTTTGGGAACTGTTTTGGACTATGAAAGATATCTGAATCTTTACACCGGGGAAATGGTAAGAAATGTTTTCTGGGAATCTCCGTGCCATAAGAGATATCATATTTGTTTTAAGCGGTGCGTATCCATGAAGGACGTACATGTATATGCCCTGCGCATGGAGGTTCGGCCTGTAGACGGCGACGTGGAGGTCAGGGTTGAGACAGGCATTAATGCCCGTATGACAAATTCCGGTGTTCAGCATTTTGAAGATGGTACAAAAAGAGTCCTTAAAAAGAATCTTATGTATTTAGAACAGGCCATGCATTCGGGAGACATCACATTGTATCATTGCTGCGGTACAAAAGCTGTTTCCGGAGATTTCCTGAAACAGAGTCATGGAATGCAGAGACGAAAAATCAGCGAACAAAGCACATTTCGGATTCGAAAGGGAGATACGGGGAGCTGGGAAAAGGTTTGCGTTCTTTATACGAGCCGGGATTTTTCCGCCGCAGAAGACGAATATGTACAAAATATGGTGGTTTTAAAGACTGATGAAGCCAGAGATAAAGGATATGGCGGGATATTTAAGGAAAGTAAAGCCGTATGGGAGGAACACTGGGAAAAATTCGACGTGAGGATAAAGGCGGAAGATAGCAGGCTGCAGTTGGCCCTGCGGTTTGCACAATTTCACCTGATGTCGATGATACCTGCGGACAACAGAAGTTCGATAGCGGCCAAAGGCCTGACCGGTGAAGGATATAAGGGGCATGTCTTTTGGGATACGGAAGTGTTTATGCTGCCGTATTTTGTGCATACCTATCCGGAAAAGGCAAGACAGCTTTTGGAATACCGGGTGCGGAAAGCGGAGCAGGCAAAAAAGAATGCCGTTCAGAAGGGATACAAAGGCTATATGTTTCCGTGGGAAAGCTGTGAAACGGGCAGAGAAGAGACTCCCCTTTTTGTAAGCATGGATATTATAACAGGAAGAGCGGCGCATGTCTGGGCGGGGTTAAAAGAACATCATGTAACGGCGGATATCGCATATGCGGTCTGGATGTACTATGAGTGTACAGGAGACAAAGCTTTTATGGAGAAGGAGGGAGAAAAGCTTTTAATAGGCTGTGCGTTATTCTGGGAAAGCCGAAGCAGGTTTGTGAAGGAACGGGAGAGATATGAGATTTGCGACATCATCGGGCCGGACGAGTATACGGAGCATATCGACAACAATGCATATACAAATTATCTGGCTCATTTTGTGACGAAAATGGCGCTGCGGGTTCTGGATTCTTATACGGAAGAAAAGCGGAAAGGCACAGATGAGTATTTCGGGGTAGAGGATGTGAAAGGCAGGCTCGAAAAATATTGCCATATGCTCTATCTTCCAAAAGCGGATGCCAGACATATCATTCCTCAGGATGATACGTTTATGGATAAAAAGCTTATTGATGTGGCAGAGTACCGGAATGATAATATTAAGCAGATGATTTTAAAGTCTTTCAGCAGGGAAGAAGTGAACGACATGCAGGTCCTGAAACAGGCGGATACCGTTATGCTGCTTGAAATGCTGCCGGATTTGTTTGGTTTGGAAGAAAAGAAAGCTACATGGGATTACTATGAGCCTAAAACGATTCATGATTCATCCCTTAGCAGGGCTGTGTATTCAATTGTCGCATCTGACAACCGTGAGCCGCAGAAAGCATACGAAAATTATCTGGAAGCAGTTACTATTGACATCGGGCAGAACCCGTACTCTTCCGACGAGGGGATACATGCCGCATCTATGGGCGGAATCTGGCTGGCAATCGTAAGAGGCTTTGTGGGGATACAGGTAAAGAACGGGGAGCTTCATATAAATCCGTGTCTTCCTGAAAAGATTCAGGAAATTTCCTGTAAAATTTTGGTGAGAGGAGAAGAAATTCAAGTGACGGTGACAAAAGAAAGGGTAGATTTGAGGTGCGGGGGAAAGCCGGAGATTCCCATTGTTGTATGCGGAGAATGCCAGTGCTTTTAAGATACATAACAGTGAAAAATATACATATGATACAAGGAATATGCTATAATGGACCTAACAACTTGAAAGGAGCATAAAAGCATGGCAAAAGAAAGATTTGTAGAGACTTATTCACAGGGAGTAACGAACATCCGGAAAATTATTGTCGATACGGAGACGGGAGTAAATTATGTGCTAATGTCTTCGAATAAGACATCTGGCTGCGGAGTGACCGTGCTTCTTGACAGGGACGGGAAACCGGTTATTACCCCTGTTACACCCGGCATGTAATCATCCATAGGGAATAGATTACGGAGCAGGCAGCGCCTGCTCCGTATGTTTTGCCTGCAAGGGATTTTATTAAAACGAAACCGTAAGCTTCATCTTAAATCTTTCCTCCCCATACACGGCATGAGGGATGTCTTTTGGCATAATCAATGTCTCGCCTTCGGTTAAGATAAAAACCTCTCCTCCTACTGTAAAACGTCCGGTTCCTTCCAGGACAGTTACCATAGCGTCGCCGCCCGCCGCATGGGTGGATATTTCTTCATCTTTGTCAAAGGAAAACAAGGTGACACCCATCTTGTCATTCTGTACAAGTGTTTTGCTGGTTACCTGATGCGGCTGGTAGTCAATCTGGTCTTTTAATTTAAGCTTTATCTGCTTATCAATATTCTTATACATTCTCCGACTCCTGTTTTTACATTTTAGAGAGGGCCGCTTCGTCCGCTACGATGGTAACGTCCGGATGAAGCTGCAGTACGGATGCGGGAACCTCCGGAGTAATCGGTCCGCACACTACTTTCTTAAGAATCTCGGCTTTATCCTCGCCGCTTACCACAACGACAATTTTTTTCGCTTTCATAATGCTGCCGATACCCATCGTGTACGCCTGCTGCGGAACGTCCTCCTCGGACTCAAAGAAACGCTTGTTAGCTTCAATGGTGCTCGGAGTGAGATCTACACAGTGGGTATTGCGTGGAAACACATCGCATGGTTCGTTAAATCCGATGTGGCCGTTGTGTCCGAGGCCGAGGAGCTGTAAATCTATGCCGCCGCTCTTTTCAATAATCTCGTCGTATTCTCTGCACGCTTTGTCAGCGTCAGGTTCCAGGCCGTTCGGCACGGAGGTGTTAGCTTTATTAATATTAACATGGTTGAAAAAGTTCGTATTCATAAAGTAGCGGTAACTCTGGTCATTGTCTGCGTCAAGGCCCTTATACTCGTCCAGATTAACGCTGGATACTTTTGAAAAATCCAAGTCTCCGTTCTTATACCATTCAATCAGCTGTTCATACGTTCCCACAGGTGAAGAACCGGTAGCAAGACCCAGCACGCAGTCCGGTTTCATAATAACCTGCGCTGAAATAATGTTTGCCGCTTTCCTGCTTAATTCCTTATAATCTTTCGCTCTGCAAATAACCATACCTTACATTTCCTTTCTTTGCAATTACTTACTGTTAGTAATGCCTTTTTCTTATAAGTATATCAGTAAAAATAATAATTTCAATAAAAAAACATATTATTGGAGATACTTTCAGGGACGGAAAGAAACAACATTGTTTTGTGCAGAATTACTAATTAGGGATAAAAGATAAACAGGATATCGTAAAGACTTTTGAAAGATAGTGAAAGAACTTTCAGAAACTGATATAGGTATTGAAAATAAAAACATTATTGGTATACTTGGGTTTAAAGAAAAGGAGGGCAAAAAAATGGCAGAAAATAAAGTAGAAAGCCTGAAAGGAAAATTAATCGTATCATGTCAGGCGCTGCCTGATGAACCGCTTCACTCTTCTTTCATCATGGGAAGAATGGCGCTGGCGGCAAAAGAGGGAGGAGCCTTCGGTATCCGTGCCAACACAAAGGAAGATATCAAGGAAATTCAGTCTAATGTTGAGCTTCCGATTATTGGAATCGTGAAGAGGGACTATGCAGACAGCAAGGTGTATATTACGCCGACCATGAAGGAAGTCGACGAGCTGATGGAGGTAAGGCCCGAAATTATAGCTCTGGATGCAACCGGGGCGCTGCGTCCGCAGGGGGTGGAGTTGAAAGACTTTTTTCATCAGGTGAAAGCAAAATATCCGAAGCAGCTGTGGATGGCCGACTGTTCTACGATAGAGGAAGCGTTGTATGCAGACAAGCTTGGATTTGATTTTATTGGTACCACGATGGTAGGGTATACCGAACAGAGCAAGGGCCACCGGATTGAGGCGGACGACTTTAAAATCTTGAGGGAGATTATCGCAGGAGCAAAACATAAAGTTATTGCGGAGGGAAATATAGATACGCCTCAAAAAGTAAAAAGGGTCATTGAACTGGGAGCATTCAGCGTAGTGGTAGGTTCAGCGATTACCAGGCCGCAGCTTATCACAAAAGCATTTTCAGAGGCGCTTGATTAGTGCGCTGCACAGAGGAAGGGACATTATTATTCAGTCATAAAACAAACAACAATTCAAAAAGAAAAGGAGAGAAAAATCATGAGGAATCTTGACAAGTACAAAGGCGTTATCCCGGCATTCTATGCATGTTATGACGAAGAGGGCAATATCAGTCCAAAAGGCGTGCAGGCACTTACAAAGTATTTTGTTGGAAAGGGAGTAAAAGGAGTCTATGTGAACGGCTCGTCAGGGGAGTGCATCTACCAGAGCGTAGAGGACAAAAAGCTGGTGCTGGAAAATGTAATAAAGGCGGCGGAAGGTAAACTGACTGTAATTGCGCATGTAGCGTGCAATAACACAAAAGACAGTATGGAACTTGCCCGTCATGCAGAAGCAGCAGGGGCGGATGCAATTGCCGCCATTCCTCCCATATATTTCCGACTGCCGGAACATGCGATTGCCCAGTACTGGAACGATATTAGTTCGGCGGCCCCCAACACGGATTTTGTAATCTATAACATTCCTCAGCTTGCAGGCGTTGCGCTTACGATGAACCTGTTTGCGAAGATGAGAGAAAATCCGAATGTAATCGGTGTTAAGAATTCTTCTATGCCTGTGCAGGATATCCAGATGTTCAAAGCGGCGGCGGGGGAAGACTATGTCATCTTTAACGGGCCGGACGAGCAGTTTATCAGCGGACGCATTATCGGGGCGGAGGGAGCTATCGGAGGAACATACGGGGTGATGCCGGAGCTTTTCCTTAAAATGGACGAGTACGTGAAGGAGGGAAAGCTTGCAGAGGCGAGGGAGCTCCAGTACGCCGTTAATGAAGTGATCTATAAAATGTGTTCTGCGCATGGCAATATGTACGGGGTAATCAAAGAAATACTTAAGATAAATGAGAATCTTAATCTCGGCGGCGTAAGAAAACCGCTTCCGGCACTGGCTGACGGGGATGAGGCAATTGCGAGGGAAGCCGCAGCAATGATTCGTGACGCAATAGAAAAGTACGTGGGGTAAGAGTAATACGAGGAGGAAAGGTAATGCAGGGATTTACAGTAATTGATTTAGTTATCTTAGTTGTTTACTTGGCGGCAGTATTGTTTGCCGGCCTTCATTTCGCAAAGAAAGAGATGAAAGGAAAGGAATATTTTAAAGGAGACGGAACGGTGCCGTGGTGGGTAACGTCGGTATCCATATTTGCCACGCTATTGAGCCCGATTTCTTTCCTGTCACTGGCAGGTAATTCTTATGCCGGAACATGGATTATGTGGTTTGCCCAGCTTGGCATGCTTTTGGCGATACCGATTACGATCCGGTTCTTCCTTCCTATTTACAGCAGGCTTGATATTGACACGGCATATCACTATCTGGAACTCCGCTTTGGAAGCAAGGGCCTGCGCGTGCTCGGCGCAATAATGTTTATTATCTATCAGGTGGGCCGTATGTCCATTATCATGTATCTTCCGTGCATGGTACTCGGAAGCCTTACCGGAATCAGTGTAAACCTTCTGATTATCATTATGGGAGTTATTGCAATCATTTATTCTTACACAGGGGGTCTTAAATCCGTGCTGTGGACGGATTTTATACAAGGTTCCGTATTGCTTATCGGCGTTACCTTTGCGCTCGTATTTCTGCTTGCCCATATTGATGGAGGAATCGGCGCAGTATTTGGGACTCTGGCAAACGAGCATAAATTCCTTGCGGCGGATCAGCCGATTTTTGATATCAATATTTTAAAGGACAGCGTGTTTATTATGATAGTCGGGGCGGGATTTAACACGATGGGTTCGTATGTTTCCAGCCAGGATATTGTCCAGCGCTTCACTACAACGACGGATACAAAGAAGCTGAATAAGATGATGCTGACGAACGGGGCGCTTTCAATCTTTATCGCAACGGTGTTTTATCTGATTGGCACAGGGCTTTACGTATTTTACCAGCAAAACGCACTTCCTCCGGCAGCGGCGCAGGATCAGATTTTTGCATCTTATATTGCTTTTGAGCTTCCGGTAGGCGTGACAGGTATCCTTCTGGCGGCAATTTATGCGGCATCGCAGTCTACGCTGTCGACAGGGCTTAACTCAGTTGCATCGAGCTGGACGCTGGACATTCAGGCACGCTTGACAAAGAAGGAATTAAGTTTTGAGAAACAGACAAAAATCGGACAGTATGTATCTTTGGTAGTGGGTGTATTTTCAATCGCGGTATCAATGGTTCTTGCCAACGGCGGAGTAAAATCCGCATATGAGTGGTTCAACGGATTTATGGGTCTGGTGCTTGGAATACTGATTGGGACGTTTATCCTCGGAGCGTTTACCAAAACCGCAAATACATTTGGAGCGGCGACGGCATTTATCGCGGCATCCGCAGTGATGGTAGGAATCAAATATTTCGTGCCGGCGGAGGCGGTCTCTATCTGGTCTTATTCCATCATCTCCATTGCCGTATCTTTAGTGGTGGGAATCCCGGCAAGCCTTATCTATAGAAAGGTAAAAGGAGATACCTCCGTCCCGGCGCCGCATACGACGATTTACAAGGTATAGGGGGGACTGACTATGATATTCGGAAATATAAAACATTTGGAAGAGTTTGGATTTTTAGAGGATTCTGTAAAGAAATGCTTTGAGTATCTGAGAGAACATGACCTAGTCTCCTACGGGAAAGGAAGCCATATAATTGACGGAGACAGGCTGTTTGTAAATATCGTGGAGTATACGACCACCGAAGCGGAAAACCGCTTCTGGGAAGCGCACAGAGACTATCTGGACGTTCACGTGATGCTTAAGGGCCGGGAGCAAATCGACATAAATTTTATCCGGAATATGGAGCTGAAAGAATATGTGAAGAAGGATGATTTTCTTCCGATGGAGGGAGAAAAGAATGCATCTGTCGTACTGGAGCCGGGAGATTTCCTTGTGTGCTGTCCGAACGATGCGCACCGTACGGCGGTGGCCGCGGGCGGGCCGGAGACAATCAAAAAAGCTATTTTTAAAGTTCTTATATAGAAGGGACGGGGTCAAAATATCTTTTGACCCCGGCATTACAATATATTATAATGAAAGACAGGCAGAGAGCAGATATGAGAAGGTATGTAAGTATTGACATCGGCGGGACAGCGATAAAATATGGGCTTATTGGAGAGGACGGCCGGATTTTGAACAGGAGTGCGGCAGATACGCAGGCGTACAGAGGAGGGGCTGCGATACTGGATACGGTGCTGGGCATAGCCGGACGACTCTGTGCAGAGGAAAAGATTAGCGGAATCTGTATATCGACGGCCGGAGTTGTAGATACGGAAAAAGGGATTATCACGCACTCGGCGCCGTTGATTCCGGATTATGCGGGGACAGAATACAAACGGGTACTAGAGGAGCGTTTCGGGCTCCCCTGTGAAGTAGAAAACGACGTAAATTGTGCGGGGCTTGCAGAGTATTACTCAGGTGCGGCTGCTGGCAGCCGTATATCTCTTATGCTAACGGTAGGAACAGGTATCGGGGGAAGCGTCGTCATAGACGGAAAGATTTTCCGGGGTTTTTCCGGAAGCGCTTGCGAGGTCGGGTATATGAGCATGAGGGGAAGCGATTTTCAGACGCTTGGCGCAGCCAGTATTTTGTCAAAAAAGGTGGCGGGCTGGAAGAAGGAGGCGGAAGGGCGCTGGGACGGTATCCGTATCTTTGAGGCGGCAAAGAAGGGAGACATGCTGTGCCTTCGTGCCATCGATGAGATGACGGATGTGCTTGGACAGGGAATCGCCAATATATGCTGCGTCCTGAATCCGGAGATTGTAGTGCTTGGCGGTGGGATTATGGCGCAGGAGGAGATTCTTAAGGGCAGGATTGAGAAGGCTGTTGAAAAATACCTGATTCCAGGAATCGCCTGTCATACGCGGCTTGCATTTGCCAGTCACAGGAATGACGCAGGGATGCTGGGGGCATTTTATCATTTCCGGCAGCGCCGTCTGGAGAGATGATTCCGGGGCGGGAGTAAAGTGAGGATAAGATGGAATACTATGTGAAGTCGGTAGTGCCGATTATCGAATCGAATTATGATAATTTCACGACAGTGGAGAAAAATATTGCGGATTTCTTTATACAGAACCGGAAAAAGGTGGATTTTTCGGCAAAAACGGTTGCGGAAAACTTGTTTGTATCGGAGGCGTCGCTGTCAAGGTTCGCTAAGAAATGCGGTTACCGCGGCTACCGGGAATTTGTATACCAGTATGAGAAAACTTTTGTGGAAAAAGAAGAGTCTATTACCGGAAATACACGGATGGTGCTGAACGCTTATCAGGAGCTATTAAACAAGACCTACAGCTTGATGGACGAGGCACAGGTGGGGAGGATAGCCAGATACCTGAATAAGGCGGAGAGAGTATTCGTGTCCGGGACGGGAAGCTCCGGTTTTGCCGCTGATGAGATGGAGATGCGCTTTATGAGAATCGGCGTGGATATCAATTCAGTTAAAGATACGGATATTATGCGTATGCAGACAGTGTTTCGGGATGAGAGAAGCCTGATTTTCGGAATCAGTATCAGCGGTGAGCAGGAAGGGGTTCTGTATTTTTTGAGGGAGTCCTGCAAAAGAGGGGCAAAGACTGTTTTGATTACGGCACATAACAGGGGAGAGTTTGACGGATTCTGCGATGAGGTTGTTTTGATTCCTTCACTAATGCATCTGAACTATGGCAATGTTATCTCACCCCAGTTTCCGATATTGGTTATGCTTGATATTATTTATTCCTGCTATGTGGAGCAGGATAAATATAAAAAGGAGACACTTCACGATAATACTTTGCGGGCGTTGGAAGGAGTAAAGAGAGATGATTATTAAAAATGTGAAAGTTTACACGGAAGACAAGACATTTGCGGACGGCATGATTGCCGTGAGAAACGGGCGAATCGACAGAGTGCTGTTTGGTGATGAGAGCACATGCAGCGAGCGCTTAGAGGAGGAAGTTGTAGACGGGGAGGGTGCATATGCGATACCGGGCCTCATTGACATTCATTTTCATGGATGCAAAGGCTATGACTTTTGTGACGGTACGAAAGAGGCAATAAGGGAAATCGCAAAATACGAGGCTTCCGTAGGAGTGACCGGCATCTGTCCTGCGACGATGACTCTTCCTGTGGAGGAGCTTACGCACATTCTTTCAGTGGCGGCATCCTACAAAGCGGAATCAGAAAGCATGGACAAAAAGCAGGAAGACTCTTTGGGAGCAGAGCTTTTGGGTATCAATATGGAAGGGCCGTTTATCAGCGTAGAAAAAAAGGGAGCACAGGACGAGCGGAATATTATTCCCTGTGATACGGATATCTGCGGCCGTTTTTTGGAAGCTTCGGGAGGGCTTGTAAAGTTCGTGGGAATTGCGCCGGAGAGGAACGGAGATTTTGTATCCTTTATCCGGCAGGTTAAGGATAAGGTGCATGTATCCCTTGCCCATACGAATGCGGATTACGACACGGCAAAGTCTGCGTTTGATGCAGGAGCGGACCATGCGGTGCATCTGTATAATGCGATGCCGGTATTTACCCACCGGACGCCGGGAGTCGTAGGCGCGGTCTCAGACAGTCCGCATGTCAATGCAGAGCTTATCTGCGACGGTGTGCATATCCATCCGTCCGTTGTGCGGGCGACCTTTAAGATGATGGGAGCAGACCGTATGATCCTAATCAGCGACAGTATGAGGGCGACGGGAATGCCCGACGGGAAATACCTGCTTGGGGGGCTTGAGGTCGAGGTGACGGGAAACCGCGCGACCCTTGCGTCAAACGGTGCGCTTGCCGGTTCTGCGACGAATCTCATGGATTGTATGAGGACGGCAGTAAAGAAGATGGGGATTCCGTTGGAGACGGCAGTTGCCTGTGCGTCTGTGAATCCGGCGAAAGCGCTTGGAGAGTATAAAGATTACGGCTCGATTGCTCAGGGAAAGCGAGCGGATATCGTACTGCTTGACAAAGAGCTAAAGATAAAGGCCGTTTTTAAGAACGGAGAGAAGGTAGAAAATCATTTGTTCTTACATTAAAGTTAAAGAGCCCGACGGCAAGCATTTGCGATGCCAATATTTTCTGCTGTCTTGTAGGGGAGGAGAACATTAAGTTCATGGTTTTTTGAAATATCTTTTGGAAGGAAAATACAGGTTGACAAATCTTTAGGAATCCATTAGACTTTTGAGTAATATACAAAGGCTTTGAAAAGAAAAAGTAGCAGTCCTTACACCCATACAGAGAGCTGCCGGACGGTGAGAGGAGCATGAAGGAGAGGACTTGCGAATACATCTTGGAGCCGCACACCGAAAATGCATGTATGGGGCATCTGTGCGATATCCTGCGCAGAGGGGGACTTTTCTGTGTCCGGGACATATGTGAAAGTAGGCTGTGACGTGGCGGCATACGTTATAATGTCAAAGCTGTGGATAGCAGCTTGCAAAGGCCGGCAGTGTGAACTGCCGGTGAAAAAGGTGGTACCGCGTAAAGATTTTCGCCCTTGTCTGTAAAGACGGGGCATTTTTTGTTTTCGTAAAAATTTTATGCCTGTAATGTTTAGAGAGGAGATTCAATATGGAGAAACAAAAGAAAATCCACCCTGCCAAGCAAAAAATCATTGCGAACTATAAAGAACAAAAGAAAATATATTTGGAAGAGGGATATAAGGAATGTCCGGAGACTTTCTCGGTACTGACTGCGAATCTAATGGCGTTTGTAGTGACAGCCCCGTTCATGATGATTGCAGTCGGGGGATGGGTCCTGACGGGCGGCTTTCGAAAAAGCGGCTATTATGAAATGAATCTGCTGCTTGTATTTGCTTTGATGATCGCATCTATATTTATCCATGAGCTGCTTCATGGTACAGGATGGATAGGAATCTCCGGGAAAAGCTGGAAGAGTATTTATATAGGGGTGATGTGGGAGTCGCTGACGCCCTACTGTCACTGCAAAGAGCCTTTAAGTCCGAGAGAATATTTTGTGGGAGCGGTGATGCCGTTTGTCGTGTTAGGCGCAGGAACATATCTTTTGGCTCTTGCTACAGGAAGTTTTATGTTTTTTTTGTTGAGTCTTTTTAATACCGTAAGCGCCGGAGGAGATTTACTGATAGTATGTAAGGAGTTCAAATACTTAAAACAAAATGAAAACTGTCTGATACTTGACCATCCGGAAGATTGCGGGTTTATAGCATTTATTAAGGAATGATAAAGCTGAAAGGCTTTGGAATTATATATAGAAAAGGAGAGAGAAAATATGGGAATTTATGAAGAATTAAAGGCGAGGGGCCTGATTGCGCAGGTAACGGACGAAGAGCTTATCAGGGATTTGGTGAATAATGGGAAGGCGACGTTTTATATCGGTTTTGACCCGACAGCGGACAGCCTTCACGTAGGGCATTTTATGGCGCTCTGTCTGATGAAACGGCTGCAGGAGGCGGGCAACAAGCCGATTGCGCTGATTGGCGGAGGTACTGCCATGATTGGCGACCCGTCGGGAAGAAGCGACATGCGCCAGATGATGACTACCGAGACCATTCGGCATAACTGTGACTGCTTTAAAAAGCAGATGAGCCGTTTTATTGATTTTTCTGAAGGAAAAGCGATGATGGTCGATAATGCAGATTGGCTTTTGGGGCTTAACTATGTTGAAGTACTCCGGGAGGTAGGGTCGCATTTCAGCGTAAATCGTATGCTGGCCGCAGAGTGCTACAAACAGAGGATGGAAAAGGGACTTAGCTTCCTTGAATTTAATTACATGATTATGCAAAGCTATGATTTCTACATGCTGTTCCAAAAGTATGGCTGTAATCTCCAATTTGGCGGCGACGACCAGTGGAGCAACATGCTGGGCGGCACGGAGCTTATCAGGCGTAAGCTTGGCAAGGATGCCAGTGCGATGACGATTACGCTGCTTTTAAATTCCGAAGGCAAGAAGATGGGAAAGACGCAGAGCGGAGCCGTATGGCTTGACCCGGAGAAGACTACACCGTTTGAATTTTACCAGTACTGGAGAAATGTGGCGGATGCGGACGTTTTAAAATGTATCCGCATGCTTACTTTCCTGCCTCTGGAAGAGATAGATAAGATGGATGCATGGGAAGGCGCACAGCTGAACCAGGCGAAAGAGATACTTGCGTACGAGCTGACGAAGCTTGTACACGGTGAGGAGGAAGCCGAAAAATCGCAGTCAGCGGCGAAGGCCCTGTTTAGTCAGGGAAATGCGGCGGATATGCCAAAGGCGGAACTTTCGGAGGAAGATTTGACCGAAGGGTCTGTGGATATTTTGTCCATGCTCGTCAAAGCAGGGCTTGTCCCGTCCCGCTCCGAGGCCCGGCGCGCGGTGCAGCAGGGCGGCGTGACGGTGGACGGCGAGAAGGTGGAGGATATTTACAAATCCTATACGAAGGACGACTTAACGGGCGAAGGACTTGTCCTTAAGAGAGGAAAAAAGAAATTCTGCAAAATATTGATGCAGTAGGGAAAAGGTGATAGATATGAGATGTATGCATTGTGACCGCAAGATACCGGATGATTCTATGTTTTGCCCTTACTGCGGGCAGGATGTAGAGGAAAACCAATCATTGGGCGAGCTGCAGGATCAGATATTAAAACAGCTTTCAAAGGAAATTACGGGCGAGCTTCCGTCTGCGTCATGGGACAGGGAGGAAAGGCGGGAATATCTTCGCAGGCGCCCCAGAAAACAGTCGAAGAGATATCTGGGAATTATTGCTTTGGTAGTGGTCGTCATGGCGTTTTTTATGGCGGCCATCTGGCTCATGTTTACTACGATGGATGCGAACGAGAGACGGCTTAGGCAGGAGAGAGAGCAGGAAATAAAAGAAAGACAGGAAAGCGAGCTTGAGCAGAAGAAAGATCCTGAGAGGAAAGAAGATGAGAATGCACGCACGGATGAGAATGAAGAAATAAAGATGTCATTTGTCAGTGAGCCGGGAGATTTCGAGGATTATTATAAATTGTCCGTCAAGGAAGCGTCGGCAAGTTCCGTAATAACCCAGGAAGGAACGGATAACAGCGCTATGAAGGCCGTGGACGGCAATGAAAAAACCTCTTGGCAGGAGGGCGCGGACGGAGACGGAATCGGTGAAAGCCTGCATCTTACGCTGGAAAAATCATATAATGTAAAATATATGTCATTTAAGCTGGGCAACTGGAATTCGTGGGAATATTATGATGGTAATAACCGTCCGAAGGAACTTGAGATTACTATGGGAGATGTGACACAGACGATTACGTTCCCGGACGGAAAAACTGAGTATTGGGTAGAGTTTTCCGGCGAGTGCCCGGCGACTGAGGCAGACGTGGTTATCAAATCCGTGTATCAGGGGAGTCAGTGGGACGATACCTGTATCGCTGAAATCGGGATATATGGCAGAGGAAACTAAAAGCAGCAGAAGGCTGCACGGGAGTAAAGAGGGATAGAAGGGTTATGAGAAGAAGGAAAAGACGAAGAAGGCGGCAGAAGAAAGGGGCTTGGTTCTGTACCGGAATTATGTTTTTATTCCTTGTGGGAATCCTGCTGTTTTCCGGTGATAAAACCGCCGGTGAAAAAGAAGCTGCCGCAGATGCCGTGAAAGAGACGGACGGGACGAAGGACGCTCTTGCAGACAGAGGAACGGAAGAGAAAGAAAAAGAAGAGAAATCGCCCGGCTATCTTGAGAATATTGACGGTATTGAAGCCGGGACGGTGTTGGATACGGAAACGCTTGATTTGTCCAAAGCGCCGGGATATTTTACAATCAACCCGATTGGCGATGATATTGCGCAATATATAAACGGAAAATCATATGTGGAAAACGACCATATCCAATTAGAGGAGCTGCGCTACTTGAAGCTTTTGCACTATAATTATTCACATGAGATCCAGGTGGGAGAACTGATTGTGAACGAGAAGATAGCAGAAGACTGCAGAAAGGTGTTTCAGGAACTATTTTCAGAAGAATATGAGATTGAATCCATATGCCTGATTGATAAATTCTGGACGGGAGACAGTGTGGATTCAGATACAAATTCTATCGAGCACAACAACACTTCTGCATTTAATTATCGGGTGGTACCGGATACAGACAGGCTTTCCAATCATGCGGCAGGCTTCGCCATTGACATTAATCCTCTACAGAATCCGTATGTGAAATATAACAGCGACGGCAGTTTTGCAAAATATTATAAAGACATGGAAAAATATACGGACAGAAAACAGAAGGGGAAACATATGATTACCCATGACGATATCTGTTACCGGATATTTGAAAAACATGGATTTACGTGGGGCGGCGACTGGAATACATCCAAAGACTATCAGCATTTTGAGAAAAAATTCGATTAAGAAATAGTAAAGGAGAGTACGGATGAAGATAAAAAGATTCATTTGCTTATGCGCAGCAGCAGTGTTTTTTGGGATGTCAGCGCTTCCAATGCAGGCTGAGGCAGTAAATATGAAGCTTAATAAGACGAATATTACGATGGCGGCAGGTACGTCTTATACGTTGGAGCTTGAGGGAGCATCCGGAGACGTAGAGTGGAGCAGCAGTAAGAAATCAGTGGTGCGGATAAAAAGCACGGCACAGTCTTTTGATTATGGTGAATATAAAGAATCCGGAGAAAAAAAGGCATCCGGTGTGACAAAAACAAGCGAAAGCATAGCTGTTGCGGAAATTACTGCGAAAAAGCCAGGAAAGGCAAAAATAATTGTGAACGCTCAAGGAAGGAAATATACATGCCGCATACAGGTCGTGTCTGCGAAGCTGGTGAATAAGAAAAAAACTTTAGAGACAGGGAAAGCGTTTACCATCAAGACGAAGGGAAAAAGAATTTCAAAATGGAGGAGCAGCGATCCGTCTGTTGCTGCGGTAAATGCAAATGGCAAAGTTACGGCAAGAAAGGCCGGAAAGGTTACGATTACCGGAACGGTAGGTGTCAGCAAGCTGAAATGCGTGGTAACGGTAAAGCCTGACAGGTGGGAGAAGCTTCTTGATAAATATTCCCGCAATGAAGACGTCAGACAGGTGGTGTTTGTAAAATACAGCAAGGGCTCAAAGGCCAAGGTTCTGATGTATGGAAAGACAAATGAAAAGTGGGACCGTATACTGGAGTGTACAGGTTATGTTGGAAAAAGAGGGATTGGAAAGAAAAAAGAAGGAGATAAAAAGACTCCGACAGGAGTGTTTAATCTTACGCAGGCATTTGGGATAAAAAAGAATCCGGGCACAACAATGCCGTATATAGATGTAGATGAAAATTTATACTGGTGCGGAGACAAAAAGTATTATAATCAGTTAGTCGATACACGCAAAACAACCCATAAGTGCAAAGGAGAGCATTTGGCAGATTATGTGCCGCAGTATAATTACGGAATTGTTCTGGATTATAATAAGGAGTGCGTTTATAAAAAGGGTTCGGCAATCTTTCTGCACTGTAAAGGCTCAAATGCGTATACGGCCGGATGCATTGCCGTAAGCCAGAAAAACATGATTAAAATTATGAAAAATATAGAGCCAGGTGCAAAGATTTGCATCTATAAACAATAAAAACACGGCGGTGTGCGTTTTGCCAAAGAAGGTCCAAACAAGCCCGCCGGAAGCTGCAGAAAACGACGGAGTCCGGATGATTACTCTCCGTCGTTTTTCTGCTGGCAAATGCCTCTGCCATGCCCTGAGCCGCGGCCGTTATGCTGTCCTCTTTTACATCCGTCTGTGCGGTCATCCTGGGTATTGTTTGTGCTGCCTGACAATTCATCTATCATATCCTGAATCTGGCACATAGTGAGTCCTTGTATATCGTTTGTCGTAATATCGGGGGAGAGCGCTTTAAGTTCTAAATATGCTTTATACTTTCCAAATGACATTCCCGCCTCATGCGCTGCTGCGACCTCCTGGGAATTGCCGGAAGAGCAGTGGACATTTGCATATGCGGATGTACAGGATGCCACATTATAAAGCAATTCATCGTTTTTTGTCTCGTTTTTTCCGAATACCGTGACGGCTATGAGCTGATTCTGAACAACATATTCTTTCATGTCTTTATCTGCCAATATCAGTTCCAGAGCATCCGTATAATCCATATTATAGACATTTATATCAGACATGACAGTATATCCGTCTTCATTGTACGTGTCGACGGAGACGACTTTATTAAAGTGATTAACGCCAAGCTCAATGGACGGGTTGATATCTATGCTGATTGCAAATGAAGGAATCATATAAGCCGAATATCCCGCTCCTGCAGAAAGCAGCAGTGAAAAACAGGCAGCGGCGGCAATCAGGCGTCTGGATAAAGGAAGCCTTTTTTTCCTATATTTGTTTGTAGCATTTTCCAGAAACTTCAGGGTACGGTCTTTCAGTTCATGTTCCGTATGGATTTTATCAAATGCATCCTGCAGTCTACGCTTCATAATTGTCACCTCCTAACTTTTCTTTAAGCATCTGTTTTGAACGCGTTAGGAGCGTGTATACCGTGTTTTTATTTTTCTTGAGAATTTGAGCAATTTCAGCGGCAGTATATCCCTCGTAGTAATGGAGATATACGGTATCCCTGTATTTTGCCGGTAAAGATAAAACCGCATCCAGCACTTCGCTGTTGTCCGGTGTAAGTTCTTCCTGCTGATGAAGCAGTTCCTCTAACGGAACTATGTGGCTGCGGAAGAAATCTTTAAAAAAGTCTTTGCAGGCATTGATGGTAACCCGGATAAACCATGCTTTTTCGTGTTCTTCGCTTTCAAATTTAACGGTACTTAGGACATATTTCAAAAAAACAGTTTGAAATATGTCCTCTGAGTCATGGTAGCTTTTCAGATGTATCATACAAAGCCGGCGGACAGTATCAGCGTATTTTTCCATTGCCGTGTTTACTTCATGTTCGCTCCGCATAACATGCCCTCATTTTTTGCCTGCCCATCTGCCGGGCGCAACCATTTATTATTTCTTTTTCCATTTTGCATAGAGTACTTTTTTTCCGGCGCTTCCCTTTTTGATGGCAGTTACTCTTTTTTTGTATTGTTTGTCGGCATACCAGCCCTTGAATTTATATCCTTTTCTCGTAGGTTTTTTCAAAGTGATTTTTTTCGATGTACTGTAGTAATACGACGGGTTCTTTTTGTTGTTTTTTCCGCCTTTCAAATTGTATTTGATGGAATATTTTATGTTATCGCAGACGCCGTCTGCGTCTGCGTCCACGTAACCTTTGCAGCACCTGAACCCCTGTCCGCGTCCATAGCCGCAGCCATAGCCGTAATTGTCGCAGATGCCGTCTGCGTCTGCGTCCACGTAACCGTAGCCGCACCCGAATCCCTGTCCGCGTCCGTAGCCGCAGCCAGGCCTCTGTCCGCACCCGTAGCCATAGCCGTAATTGTCGTAGATGCCGTCTGCGTTTGCATCCGTAAAATTCCTTCCGTTCATAGGTCCTGCCGCATCAATTGTAATGCCGCACATTGAAAAAATGAGTGCCATTGTTAAAATTGCTACAAATTTTTTCATAGTATTTTCCTCCGTTTTATAAATATTTTGCTGCTCCAATTGTAATACGAATGAAAACAGGAAAAGCATTCATAACATTTAAAACAAATTAATTTATCCGGTAAAAAATCACTGCCGCACTAATGGCTTAGTACGGCAGCGTTTTTTAAAGCTTTTTGCCTGTCAGCATTTCATATCCCTGAAGATATTTCTCAATGGTTTTTTCTACGATATCTGCAGGAAGCGTCCAATCGTTGTCCGGATTGGCCTTCAGCCAGTCTCTTGCGAACTGTTTGTCAAAGGACGGCTGTCCGTGTCCTGCTTCATCTCGTCGCCGATGACAATATTGCCGTCCTCATCGAGACCGAACTCGAATTTGGTGTCTGCGATGATAATGCCTTTGCTTAAAGCATAATCCGCACATTTCTTGTAAAGCGCAAGCGTGCAGTCGCGAAGCTTTGCTGCGTATTCTTCACCTTTTCCCGGAAAATATTTTTCAAGGTGGGAGATGCTTTGTTCATAGGAAATATTTTCATCATGGTCGCCGATTTCCGCCTTTGTCGACGGGGTATAGATTGGTTCCGGGAGCTTGTCAGATTCTTTCAGCCCTGCCGGGAGCGTGATGCCGCATACGGTTCCATCCTTCTGGTAGCTTGCCCAGCCGCTGCCGGTAATATAGCCTCTCACGATACATTCAATCGGAAGCATGTTGAGTCTTTTGCACATCATGCTGTTGCCGTCAAATGCCGGCTGCCTGAAAAATTCCGGCATATCATTCACATCTACGGAAATCATATGGTTAGGCAGAATATCCTCTGTCATATCAAACCAGAATTTGGACATCTGCGTAAGTACGGTTCCTTTTTTTGTGACGTCATTTTTCAGTATCACGTCAAAGCAGCTGATTCGGTCGGTAGCGACCATAATCAAACTATCGCCGTTATCATAAATTTCCCGGACCTTTCCTTCTTTTATCGGTTTCATTTTATACACCTCGCTAAGTATTTTTATCTTTTTGGATAGATATACAGATTTTAGCTTATATGTGTTATTATTTCAAGGTTTTGTGAAGTTTTCTTTGTGAAAATATAATTCCGGCCATATAATGCATGAGCTCTGTCATTTAGTGTGTGTCCATGCTCCTTAGCGTTTTGATAAATTCCATGTCGTCAGCATTTAATTTAACATTGGAGCAGTAACTCTTTCCTTCGGGAGTGGTGACGCTAATCTCAATAACGCTTCCTTCCACGAGTGCGTCCTGTGATACGGCCTTTAAAAACATAGGAAATTTTGGATGGTCCGCGCGAAAACGGTCCATGCCGGATTTAAGCTGCTGCAATATGGCAAGCTGGTTAAAATTCATATTCATAATGAGAAATCTCCTTATAGAGTTAATGTAGTATTGTTCGCAGGAAACCTGTAAACTGCAATTCATATACGGTATCGTTTGACGAAATGTGATAGATACAGTACACTATACAATAATAACCTACGTAGAGGAAATAGTCAAAAGTATTAGGAGTAACCGGGATGGAATTATCATATGCGAAACAGCAGTTTGAGCAATATCTTAATAATTATGACAGACAGGATGACAAAATCAGGCTGAAAATCGTCCATACATACGGTGTGGCAGAGTTAAGCCGCCGGATAGCGGAGCGCATGGAACTTACAAAGGAGGATAAGGAGCTTGCACAGCTAATCGGCCTGCTTCATGATATTGGCAGGTTCGAACAGCTAAAGCGGTTTGACAGCTTCGAGCCGGGAGTGATGGATCATGCGGCATTCGGAGTGCAGATTCTTTTTGAGGAAGGAATGATAAGACGGTTTGTGGAGGAGGATGAATGGGACGGCATTATTCGTACAGCAATTGCCAAACACAGCGATTTTAAGCTGGAGGGAATCATAGATGAAAGAACGCTGCTCCATGCAAAACTTATCCGAGACGCAGATAAGCTGGATAACTGCAGAGTGAAAATTACAGATTCCCTAGAGACACTTATCGGTGCGTCCAAAGAGGAAGTGGGGAGAGAAGAAATCAGCCCGGATGTTTTTGAACAGTTTTTGCGAAAAGAGTCCATATTATCATCCACAAGAAAAACAAAAATGGATTACTGGCTTTCCTATCTGGCGTATTTTTTTGATATGAATTTTAGTGAGACGCTGGATATCGTGCGGGAGAAACGATATGCAGACAGAATCATAGACAGGATTCCATATACGAATCCAAAGACAGCTAAGCAGATGGAAATCGTCGGGGAGATGCTTGCTGAATATATAGGAAAAGGGATATAAGATATGTTTTACTTGTTATTGGCAATTGCAAGCAGTGCGTCCGTCTCGATTGCCATGCGTTTGAGCGAGGGTTACGCTAAAAACAATATCAGTATGCTTGCGGTAAATTATGCCGTATGTGTGTTGACGGCCGGGTTTTATACGGGACTGCATTCTATAGTCCCGATAGGTGCGGGTGCGGATTTTGCAGTAGGTTTAGGCGTTATCAACGGATTTTTATATCTTGTTTCTTTTCTTCTTATGCAAATGAACGTGCAAAGAAATGGAGTCGTCCTCTCTGCGGTTTTTATGAAGCTTGGCGTGCTCGTGCCGGCGGTAACGGCCATCATTTTCTTTGGGGAGAAACCTGCCGTCATTCAAGTGTGCGGTTTTGTGACGGCATTGGCGGCAATTGTGCTGATACATATGGAAAAGGAGCAGACGGATGTTACATTTAAATGGGGGCTTATCCTGCTTCTGTTACTGGGCGGCAGCGGGGATGCGATGGCGAAAGTATACGAAGAACTGGGCAGGGCGGAATTGGAAGAGAATTTTCTTTTCTGCACATTTGCCGCGGCATTTCTCTTATGCGTGGCATTTGCTTTGAAAAAACGTCAGCATTTGGCGAAGGAAGATGTGTTTTTCGGGGTGCTTATCGGTATGCCTAATTACTATTCCGCCAGATTTTTGTTAAAAGCACTTGCCCATGTTCCGGCTGTCATAGCGTATCCGACATACAGTATTTCCGCTATTGTGATTGTGAGTGCGGCGGGTGTCGTTCTGTTCCGTGAGAAAATGGGCGTAAGGCGGAAAGCGGCGGTTGCGCTGGTGCTGGCAGCGCTGTTTCTTTTGAACGTACAATGATACCTGCAATGAAACAGACAATGATTTGCAGAAGGAATACTGTGCTAGGGCGGATGAGGAGAGAAAAGAGTGGTTACAAGGACGATAGAAAATTTTGAACTTTCGCAGATTTGTGATTCCGGGCAGTGTTTCCGCATGGAGAGAAAGGGCGAAGGCATATATAGCATTATAGCTGCGGACA
>CAJTUQ010000006.1:0-272 GCA_910579335.1 uncultured Dorea sp.
CCCTTCACTTCTTTCTGTGAAGGGTACGACAGCAGCGGTTTTTAATTTATGCCTCATCTATTGCTTTTCCGATATCATGCCGCATGTATTTATTATCGAAACGCACCCACTCGGCTGCCGCATAAGCATTCGCCCTCGCTTCTTTTAAATCCCTGCCTTTCGCCGTGATTCCAAGAACCCGTCCGCCATTGGTAACGATTCTGCCGTCGTCAAGCTTTGTTCCCGCATGGAAGCAGTAATACCCTTCATGCTTTTTAAACTCTTCCAACCCG
>CAJTUQ010000006.1:286-12105 GCA_910579335.1 uncultured Dorea sp.
AGCCCCTTGTCATATTTTACCGGATATCCCTCACTGGCAAGGACAACGCACACTGCCGCATTCTCCTCAAACTGCAGATTCACCTTGTCCAACGTACCGTCAATGCAGGCTTCGACAACTTCAATAATGTCGTTCTTCATTCTAGGAAGCACCACCTGCGCCTCCGGGTCGCCGAACCTTGCATTGTATTCCAATACCTTTGGCCCTTCTTCCGTCAGCATCAGTCCAAAAAAGATAACTCCCTTAAACGGCCTTCCTTCCGCTTTCATGGCGTCCACAGTCGCCTGATAGATATATTTATTGCAAAATTCCTCTACTTCTTTTGTGTAGAAGGGGCTTGGGGAAAACGTACCCATCCCTCCGGTATTGAGGCCGGTATCTCCGTCCCCCGCACGTTTGTGGTCCTGCGCAGACGTCATAGTCTTTATCGTATTGCCGTCCACAAAGGAAAGTACGGATACCTCGCGTCCTGTCATAAATTCCTCAATAACCATTTCATTTCCTGCGGAACCAAATTTCTTATCCAGCATAATTGTCTTTACGCCGTCTTTCGCTTCCTCCAGCGTATTACAAATCAGCACGCCCTTTCCAAGAGCCAGTCCGTCCGCTTTAAGCACAATCGGGAATTTCGCCGTCTCAAGATACGCCAGCGCTTTATCCGCATCCGTAAAATTCTCATAGGCGGCCGTAGGGATGTTGTACTTTTTCATAAGGTCTTTGGAAAATGCTTTCGAACCCTCTAATATTGCCGCATTTTTTCTTGGCCCAAACGTGCGGATGCCCGCCGCCTCCAGCTCGTCCACAAGACCGCCCACCAGCGGATCGTCCATTCCAACGATTACCAGATCCACTGCTTTTTCCTTTGCAAATGCTGTTATTTTTTCAAATTCCATCGCACCGATAGGCGCGCACTCCGCATATTCCGCAATTCCCGCATTGCCCGGCGTGCAGTAGATTTTATCCGCCTTGTCACTCTTTGCCACGCAGTATGCAATGGCATGTTCTCTTCCTCCGCTTCCGACAATCAATACATTCATTATTGTTTCCTCCTGTTATCGCAGCCAGTCTCTATCCCAGCTCTGTTACTGTCCTGCCGTTTTCCACTTTAATCTTTCCATTCGCAATCAAATCGATCGCCTGAGGAAGGATTTTCCACTCCGCCTGCTCCATCACGCGTCTCTGCAAAGTCTCCGGAGTATCTCCCCGCTCAACCTCCACTGCCTTTTGAAGGATGATCGGACCCGTATCCGTCCCCTCGTCTACAAAATGCACGGTCGCACCGACCACCTTTACTCCCCGTGATAGTGCAGCCTCATGCACCCTAAGCCCGTAATAGCCGGTTCCGCAAAAGGACGGTATCAGGGACGGATGAATATTAATAATGCGGTTTCTGTACTTTTCTATCATCTTTGGCGGAATCACCACAAGGAATCCGGCAAGTACAATTAAATCCGGTTCAAAAAGCTCCACCGTCTCCAGAAAGCTTTTGTTAAAATCCTCCCTCGACGCAAAATCCTTCGGTGAGATGCAGCAATTCTTTATCCCATGCTTTTCGGCTCTCTTAAGCGCATAGGCATTTCTATTGTTGCTGATGACGCCGGAAATCCTTGCGTTTCTTATTTCACCGGCCTCTGCTGCATCAATGACCGCCTGCAGGTTCGTTCCGCCTCCGGATACCAATACCACTACATTTAGCATAATGCAACTCCTTTTTCACCCTCTTCTATGCGTCCCACAACATAAGCCGTCTCGCCGGCCGCTTCTATCGCCGCTATCGCCTTCTCTTTATCCTCCACAGCTACGGCAATCACCATGCCGAGTCCCATATTAAAAGTATTGTACATCATCTCTTCTGCAATATCGCCTTTCGCTGCCAACAGCTTAAAAATTGCCGGAACCTCGTAACTGTCCTTATGAATCACTGCGCGAACGCCCTCCGGCAGCATTCTCGGCACATTCTCATAAAAGCCGCCTCCCGTAATATGGCTGCACCCTTTGACTTTTACGCCGCTGCTTTTTAATCTCTTAAGCGCTTTTACATAAATCTTTGTCGGTGCAATCAATGCCTCCCCAAGAGTCGTCCCTAGTTCGTCATAATATGTATCCAGCGACTCTTTCGTCATATTAAATACACTGCGGACAAGGGAAAATCCATTGCTGTGCACGCCGCTTGACGCCATGCCGATAAGCATATCCCCCGGTTTGATTGACTGCCCGTTTATAATGTCCTTTTTGTCCGCAACGCCTACCGCAAAACCTGCAAGGTCATATTCATCCGCCGGCATAAGCCCTGGATGCTCCGCAGTCTCACCGCCTATCAGCGCGCATTCGGACTGCTTGCATCCTTCGGCCACGCCGCTGACAATCGCAGCGATTTTCTCAGGATAATTTTTACCGCATGCGATATAATCTAAAAAGAATAACGGTTCGCCGCCGGAGCATGCAATGTCATTCACGCACATTGCCACGGCGTCAATGCCAATCGTATCGTGCCTGTCCATGACGAACGCCAGCTTAACCTTTGTTCCGCAGCCGTCCGTCCCGGATAAGAGCACCGGTTCCTCCATATTCTTAATGGCGCTTAAGTCAAAAGCTCCTGCAAACCCGCCGAGCCCGCCCAAAACCTCCGGGCGCATCGTCCCCTTTACATGCTCCTTCATAAGCTCCACCGCTTTATATCCCGCTTCGATATCCACGCCTGCCTTTTTATAATCCATACTGTTTCTCCTCACTTCTTCTATCCATAGTTTTTAACTTTCAAGATATGCCTGATATCCAATCTCGTCTAATTTTGCAGCCTTCCCCTGAACGGTCTCTTTCATCTCCTGAGAATATTCCTTCAGTTTATTTAAAAGCTCTGCGTCCGATACGGCAAGAATCTTCGCCGCAAGAATTGCCGCATTCATGCCTCCGTCAATGGCGACTGTCGCAACCGGGATGCCCGGCGGCATCTGCACGATGGAAAAGAGCGCATCCTCTCCCTCAAGGTTCTTGCCGGAAAGCGGCACGCCCACGACCGGCATTGGAAACAGCGCCGCACACATTCCCGGAAGATGCGCAGCCATGCCCGCGCCCGCAATAATAACCTTCATACCTTTACCTTCCGCCGCCTTCGCCCACTCAAAAAACACGTCCGGCTCCCTGTGCGCAGAGATAATTGTCATCTCATAATCAATTCCTAATTTTTCCAACATCCCGGCAGCCTTGCTCATAACCTTGAGGTCTGAGTCACTGCCCATCACGATTCCTACTCTTGGCATCATCCTCATCCTTTCTCTTAATTATATTGTCATGTTTCATTATGCATGATCTGTCTATGTTTTTCAACGGCTCGTTTAAAATCTCCGTTCCCGGCAGTACAAATCTCCCGTCTTCAAGGAGCAAAATCTCTTCCCCCAACTTCGTAACCACTGCGATGCTTCTCAATTCCTCATACGGAATGGTAATATCCGTATGACAGTGGAAATATGCTTTTGATGCGTCCTCTTTTCTCAGTGCGGACACGGCATTGTCCCTGGCAATTATCTCCTTCCCATTCGGGTTATAGACCTTAATATCCTCACTCCAGCTATAGCACGTATCACCCACCGCAAAATGGGGCCCCATCTTTTCCGCAATCAGTATCGGAAGCTTATCCTCAATATGATATTTTTTCGCAGCCGCATAAGCCGTCGTATTCGTCCCGATAGCAAATTCACCGAGCGGCAGGGTCGGATGCTTATGGAGAATGGTATCACGGATATATTCTTTATTTTCCAGCTCATGCTTAAAATTTCCGCAGCGGTAATCCGTAATCATCCCGTTGGCAAATTCTATTTCCAAGTCACTGTACCAAAGCTCGTTCAAGTACACCCCGCTTACGTGCAGCGTACCGTTTGTCCCTTCAAGCGCCGGCGAGGTAAACACTTCTCCCGCCGGAATATTCACATCCGCCACACAATTTTCAAAAATCGTCTCTTTGGCAGGATCCGACAGGCTGCATAGCTGCACTTGAATGTCCGTCCGGTTTTCTCCCGCGCCCAGGATGTGGACATACTCTCCCTTATCCAGGGCGTCAATCAATATCTGCTGTACCCTTTCATACATTTTGGAATCCAGCGTATTGATTTTGACCACTTCATGAAAGATTTCCTCATACCGCTCCCCTATCTCAGGAACAGGATAGGCAATAATCGTATAGCTTCTCTCGTCTCCCCGGATGTATTGGTTTGTTATCTGGCTCTGTCTGCCGTCAAACTGCCGCACAAGCTCTTCCTGCCCGTCCGTAAGCCTTATTGCCTCTTTCACCTGCTCAGGGGCAAAAGGCTTCTCGCCGAACACCTCCATACATGCAGGTCCCGCAAACCGCGCCGCCTGCTCTTTATATTTTTCATAGACAGTCCGGATTACCTCCAGCTTCCGCTCCATAAACTGCTTGTCAAAAAACAGTGCCTGGTCGTTCCGGTGATCGTAATCATACTGCGGATTCGGACTGCCCCCGCAGTATCCGATTTTCGCATGCCGGCGCTTCGTGAGCACACTGACCGGCGCACGATAGATAACCGGCAAAAGACCCATTTTTTCAAAATTCTCACAGGCTTTTTTCACCACGCGCTCAAAACCAAGCACATATCGGATATTGACAGTGGACTTCTTCGTCAAATCTTTCCCGGTATTCACAAAGCCCATACGGTATCCTTCCGTATAAACATCCGCCATTTTTTTGATTTCGGCGTCCGCAAGACTGTCTATATACCGCGCGCTTCCCCATTCATTCTCACCGACATATTCTCCGAACCGATACAGATACCTCAAATCGGAAAGGTCACTGTTTCTGATAATATCAACGGCAAGCGTCTCTTCCGGCAGTATCTGTTCCTTGATGCGGTCAGCTACAAACACGTCGCAGTAGTCGCTGGCATACCAGTAAATAATATCCTTAATGCATGTTATCTCCGGCGTTCCCTCCTCGAACCGGTTGTACACCTCGATAAACAGCTCCATCAGGATATCCAGATACTCTGTCCTTCCTTCAAACACATACGCAATCATTCCCCGCACTTCCGTATAGAGGAAGCTCAAAATCATACCGTATGCTTCCCCCAGCTTCGCGGCGGCGCAGACTGGATTTGCATAGCTTTTCCCATATTGCTGCGGCATAATGTCAAAATACAGTTTTTCGTTCCATTCCCGAAGCTCCTCTAACGGTGCGTCCGCATATGTCCCCTCCGCCAGTTTATCCCTCAGCTCGTCAATCATAATAATAAAATCAGCCACCTTACGGAAATAGTCCCGAAACCTGACCTCTACTGTCTGCTCCGTTACTATCGCCCTAATCCGGCCGATTGCAAGCTCATATCGTTCTTCTGTCATTTAAAATAGCCCCCTGATAAATATTGCACACATACATAAGAGCAGGGCGCCGTTACAGCCGGCCCCTATCCTGCATGTTATGTAATTCTTCTCCCTCTCATTAAAACCGCGAACCGCATACAGAAGCCCGCGCCATGCGATTACAGGAACTAAAAATCCCGCCAGTCCATACAATACGCTGATATCTCCCTTCGCCTTAAATGAATTTAGAAGCATCATTATAATCAGGGCTGCTGCCGCCGCTGCCAGCAGACAGGACTGGATTCCCTTCTTCGCATGTTTTTTCTGTCTCTGCCCGTATCTTGTCTTTATCAGCTTTCTGCGCTGCTTCGCCCTCGCCTTGGCAAGTTCTTTTTCTCTATCTTCCGCTGTTTTTTTCTGTTTTTTTGTAAACATATTTTCTCCTTATTGCATTACATACCGCATATAGAATATACCCTGCCGCCCCTCCAACCGTGTTCAAAAGCAGGTCGTCCACGTCAAAACTGCCCACCTTCGCCGCAAGCTGAAAGGTTTCTACGCAAAGGCTCAGCCCGAAACTGTAAAACAACGCCGAAAAAAATCTCCGGTATCTGCACGCCACCGGCATAAAAAAACCAAAAGGCACAAAAATCAAAACATTGCCGAACAGGTTTGTAAACATGGCAAACAACCCAAGCTGCTCCCGGTATTTCCAAAATCTCTTTATTTCCTTAAACAGCACCAGATTATAACGATACTCCGACACTGCTCCTGAACGTCCGTACCAGTCAGAAAATATCAGGAAATATATGATAAATGCAATATAAAGTACAAATAAAATCTTCCCAATGAACCGGATTCTTTTTTTGTCCCTTACATTCAAATACGCTGCTCCCCTTCTATACTGTTCATATTATTGTCTTAAAATGTAAGCCCTTTTCTGTCTTTCAAAAGCCTGGCGCCGCTGACGATAGCTATCACGCCGACCGCAACCCCTGTCACAAGCGTCACAATGCCGACGGCAATTGCCGACGCACCGGTAACGCCCATTGTCTTATACGCTTTTTCATTCATCTCTCTGACCTCCTCAATGATTCTTCCCGCACTACATCCTGGTTATTTCGCACCGTACTGTTCATAATATGCATCAATTGCTGCTTTTAATGTATCATCAATGACTATTTTCCCTTTATACGGATTGTTGTATAAATGTTCCACGACCTCTTCCATCGTAACAATCGCATTTGCGGCAAATCCATATAGCTCCTGTATCTCTTCCAATGCGCTCTTCTCTCCGCCTTTCCCGACCTCCATCCGGTTCAGCGAGACGATAAGCCCCTTAACTTCTACATCCGCCTGTGCTTTTATAATAGGAAACGTCTCTTCAATGGATTTTCCGGATGTCGTAACATCCTCGATTATCACAACCCTGTCGCCGTCTTTTAGTCTGCTTCCCAGAAGTATGCCTGTATCGCCGTGGTCTTTCACTTCCTTTCTGTTCGAGCAGTAACGGATATCCTTGCCGTAAAGCCTGTTTATTGCCATCGTCGCAGCTACTGCAAGAGGGATTCCTTTATATGCGGGCCCGAACAGTACGTCAAAGTCAAGACCGTACGTATCATAAATCGCCTTTGCATAATACTCGCCGAGCCTGCCAAGCTGCATTCCTGTCACATAAGCTCCCGCATTCATGAAAAACGGAGACTTCCTCCCGCTCTTTAATGTAAACTCCCCGAACTTAAGCACGTCGCTCTCTACCATAAATTCGATAAACTCTTTTTTATAGCTTTCCATAATCGTCCATTCTCCTTTTATTTATACGGCACACTATTAAACATTTCCCCAATTTTACCATATTCATCATTTACCTTCAACTCTTTTTATTGTCATTGCTCCGTCGGCTTGTCCATTTTTTTATATTCCGCAATGTCGCACAGAGAACAATTGAGTATATCGCAGAGCTTGTCCAAAGTATTTGTACTTACACTTTCATTTTTTCTCAGCCGGTCAAGCTGTCCGGTACTGATTCCATAAACATTTATCAACTTGTACTGTGAAATCTTCTTCTTTTTTAATGTCTCCCACAATCTGTTATATGTGATCATACCCTACTCCTCCTTTTTAGTAATAGGATACGGTGCAAAAAAATGTTGTGTAATGCCCTATATCGGGCTATAATAATGCTGTGTAATGCCCTATATCGGGCTATAATTATTAACATATTTAGAAATAACCGAAAGGAGAAAACAGCAATGTTAGCAATGTTGGCAATGTTAGTACCGCCGGTCTTTATGGCAGTATTATGGAACAAATTATTCTTTGGGAAAGAAGAGAGGAAAACGAAAAATAACTGCTTGGTCTATTTATGCTGCCTTATGGCGGTAAATTTTACAGCCATCCTGATAACTTCATACATAAGGGAGGAACCAGGCAATATCGCATACAATATCAACAATTCCGGAATCTTTGCATTAAAATACATGCTTCTTACAAACACAATCGCTTTCGCCGTACCATACATTATTAAGTTGATAAGACAAAATTTTACATTTCAAAGCAGCATGAAATTACCGTGCGCCGCAGCAATCAAGAAGACGTCAGTCCTCTACTTTTATACGAGCATATTGGTCCTGTTGAATTTTATCCGTATTTTTGACAACAGCTTTTGGGGCGACGAAGCATTCTCAATAAAGCTGGCGCAGATGTCCCTGTCCCGAATGCTGCCGGCAACCGCAGGCGACGTGCATCCTCCGCTTTATTATATATTTATGATCGCCGCGTTTAAAATATTCGGAAAACATGGCTTTGTATTTCATCTTGTATCTTTCCTGCCATATTTTATTTCCGTTATTTTCGTACTTACCGTTATCAGGAAACGTTTTGGCAGATGCGTATCCGCATTATTTATTACTTTTGCTTCATTGCTGCAGAATGCTGTTCAATATAACGTGGAAGTACGCATGTACTCATGGGCGTCTTTATTTGTGCTCCTGTCATTCTATTCCTTATATTTGGTTATTTCGTACGAAAAAACGTTATACTATATTCTATTGGCAGCGGCTTCCTTAGCCGCCGCATACTGTCATTATTATGCTATGCTGTCAGTGGCCTTCTTCTATCTCGGTCTCCTGCTCCTTGCGATTCACAGAAGGAAAAGCATAAAAAAGATAGGTATGTTATATCTGTCAGCCGTTATTGGCTATATGCCCTGGCTGCTTATAATGATAAAAACCTTCAAACGGACCGCCGAAGGTTTTTGGATGACGAACGTATCGGATTTTTCATCAAGCATACGCTATTTCTTCGAAACAGATAAAGAATGGTTTTCTTTCCTTTTATTTGCTCTCACGCTCTGTTTCCTTGCTCTCGTAGTTTTATATGATTCAAAAATAATAAGCATCAAAAAATCCAATGGAAAAATCAATATTTCCATATCGGAGAAAAAAACAGCCCTGTCCGATTTGAGCTGGTGGCTTATATTCGGAGTATTCAGCGCCACAGGCACAATCATTCTGGGCGAATTGGTTTCCTATGCAGTCCGGCCTGTTTACATGCTGAGGTATATATATCCGGCCGCTTCTGTAATGTGGCTTGTCATCTCTGTCTGTGTTTCTAAATTAAATTTGCGCAGGCTGATTTCCTGTATTATTTTAGTGGTTACTTTATTTATATGTCTGCCGCAGTATGGCCTGACTTATAAAACAGATAAAGAAATAAATTCCAGATGCAAAGACACACACAAAACCATATCAGACCAACTCCGCCCAGACACAGTAATTTTAACAAACGGCGCACAGATGGAGTGGACGATATTGGATTATTATTTTCCTGAAGTTTTCACGGATTCGACAATGCCGTCTCCTTCTGCCTCGTCTGGACAGAGCATTTAGAAGATAATAAAAATGCATTAGACTATTTTGAAAAAAATGGATATTCTCCTAATGAAATACTCCACGACGGAATACTTGGAAATACTTCCGTACATATATACAGGCTGACAAAGACCGATTAAAAAGCTTCCGAATAATATTTCCTATTCTTGCAAAAGTTTAATAAAAATTGTTTTTGTATTACTCACATTATGATAGAATAGTTAGGAATATCTTAAACAGTACTTTAATTCAGAGGTGAGCATATGCATAAAGAATTTTTAATGGGCAATGAAGCGATTGCGCTGGGAGCCATTGCCGCCGGAGTAAATCTGGTATCCGGCTACCCCGGCACCCCCTCCACCGAGGTTTTGGAGACCGTGGCAAAGCATAAAACAGACAATATCTACGTAGAATGGTCCGTCAATGAAAAGTCCGCAATGGAGGTTGCAGCGGGTGCGGCATACTCCGGAGCCCGCAGTATGGTAACGATGAAGCAGGTGGGCCTCAACGTCGCTTCCGACCCTCTTATGAGCCTTGCCTATATCGGCGTGAAAGGCGGCATGGTAATCCTGACAGCAGATGACCCCGGCCCTATCTCTTCCCAGACAGAGCAGGACACGAGACATTTTGCGGCCTTCTCAAAGCTTCCCTGCTTTGACCCTTCCTCGGCGCAGGAGGCTTACGAGATGGTGCAGGAGGCGTTTGCATATTCTGAAAAATACCAGACTCCTGTTTTTTTCAGGCCTACGACAAGGGTCTGCCACGGATATGCATCCGTTATCGTAAAAGATACAGACGAATATATCTTCCATGCGCCTGACGGATTTGTAAAGGATTCAAAACGCTGGGTAATTTTCCCCCGCCTGTCCTACCGGAACCACATAAAAATCGAAGACAGGAACGTATTGCTTTCCGACGATTTTTCCGCATATAAAAGGAACAAAATATACGATTTTAAAAAACCAGGCGAACAGCATGCGCTGCCAGCCGAAAGCTTTGTAAAAAGAGGAATCGCTGCCGGCGGCATCAGCTTTACTTATGTGGCGGAGGCCCTTGAAACTACCGAAAAGGTCCCTGTTTTCAAGGTTTCCACCCCGCATCCGTTTCCGGAAAAACTTGCCCTAGAATTTTTACGCGGCCTTGACGAAGTTCTCTGTATCGAGGAACTCGACCCGGTCATTGAGCGCGAGCTGACCTATCTATGCGGCAGGCACCGGCTGCCGGTAAAAATATACGGCAAACTCAGCCGACATGTAAAAAATGCCGGTGAAAACAGCCGTGACAGCGTATATCAGGACATCAAGAGCTTTCTTGCATCTGAGGATGTCCATGACGCCGCACCAGCTTCTGACGCTCTGCCCAGTCTCCCCGTGCGTCCCCCCGTCCTCTGTGCGGGATGCCCGCACAGAGCCTCCTTTTACGCTGTAAAAACGGCTATGAAGGGAAGGAAAACCGTCTACTGCGGCGATATCGGCTGCTACACGCTCGGAAATGCCGCACCGCTTGACATGGTCGACACTTGCCTATGCATGGGCGCAGGGCTCGGCATCGCACAGGGCATCGGACATATAGAGCCGGATACCTGTTGTTTTGCTTTTGTGGGAGACTCTACCTTTTTTGCATCAGCTATTACAGGGGTCATCAATGCCGTATACAATCAGGCGAATCTAACTCTCGTCATACTGGACAACTCAACCACTGCCATGACCGGCCATCAGCCCCATCCCGGCACCGGACAGACAATGATGGGAGAAGTTGTCTCAAAAATAAATATTGAAGCCGTCCTTCGGGGCATCGGGGTGGATACCGTAGAAACGGTCAATCCCTTCGAGTACAAGAAGGCCGTAGGCTGCGTTGAGAAAACCGCGGACAAACCCGGTGTCAAGGCAATTATTTTCAAATCTCCCTGCATCGCAGTCACAAAGCCTTCAAAGTCCCTGCACATCCTTCCGGAAAAATGCATCCGGTGCAGGAAATGCATCCGCGAGCTGGGCTGCCCGGCAATCACCGCTCCTGACGGTGAAATCCGCATTGACTCTTCTCTGTGTACCGGATGCTCACTATGCAGCCAGCTTTGCCCCACAGGGGCTATCACAGACGGAAAGGACGGTGTCAGAAATGAATAAAAATATCGTATTGTTAATTGCCGCCGCAGCCATGAACAAAGACCTCCCTGTTATGAGCGCGGAGACAATCGGCATGGCTCAAAGAGGCGGAAGCGTATTCAGTCATGTCCGCATCGGAAAAAATGCCTTTTCTCCCATGATTGCACACAAAGAAGCCGACATTATCATCGGCTTTGAACCAGGCGAAGCGGTTCGGATGCTCCCCTTCCTGAAAGACGGCGGAACTGTTATTACAAGCAGCCGGGCCATCAGCCCTGTCACAGCCACTCTAACCGGCTCCTCCTACAACGGCGGCGAAATGCTGGATTACCTTAAAAAGCATATAAAAAATTTATTTGTAATAGATACCCAGAAAGCCTGCAGTGAAATCGGTTCTCCCAAAGCACTCAATACCCTTCTTCTGGGAGCGGCCGTCCAAAGCGGCGCACTCGGACTTTCCGAGGAAGAATTGAAGGCGCTTCTTGAGAAGGCAGCCGCAGTTGATCATTCGTCCGGAATGGTGGAAATG
>CAJTUQ010000006.1:12115-53247 GCA_910579335.1 uncultured Dorea sp.
AGGAAGATATGAAAAAAGCTGTCATCAGCCGCCTCCCCGAAAAGTTCCATGCGCTTAATTTCTCAGCCCTTGAATATGTGCGCAGGCATTCTTCATAGACTGTGCGGCATTGATTTACGATACCCGGCACAGATAGGACAATAATAATTTATGAATAGAAAGGATATTTAAAAATGCAGATAACAGATTTACAGATAAATTTGGTAAACAGCCAGATTCAAGCTCTCCGAAAAGCCGGAAGTTTTTACGGAAAAAAGCTTGAAGCAGCCGGAATCACCGGCATCTCCACACCGGAGGATTTTGAAAAGCTCCCGTTCTCCGAAAAAAACGACCTCAGGGAAGCCTATCCCTTAGGACTTATGACCGCTCCTGAAGAAGATATCGTGCGCATCCATTCCTCATCCGGCACCACCGGGCTCCCGGTCATTATCCCGTATACGGCAAAGGATGTGGACGACTGGGCCGTCATGTTTGCACGCTGCTATGAAATGGCCGGAATAACCAAATCCGACCGCATACAAATCACGCCCGGCTACGGCCTTTGGACGGCCGGAATCGGATTCCAGAATGGAGCTGAAAAACTGGGGGCAATGGTCATCCCTATGGGACCCGGCAATACCGATAAGCAGCTCAAGATGATGATGGATATGCAAAGCACCGTTATCTGCGCCACTTCATCCTATGCCCTTCTCCTTGCAGAGGAAATAGAAAAACGGGGCATCAAGGACAAAATATGTCTAAAGAAAGGGGTCATCGGCTCCGAGCGCTGGGGAGAAAAGATGCGCCAAAGGATTTCCAATGAGCTTGGCATAGAGCTCTACGACATCTATGGCCTGACGGAAATCTACGGGCCGGGCATCGGCATTAACTGCAGGCACAATACGGGCATGCACTACTGGGACGATTACATCTATATTGAAATCGTTGACCCTGAGACGTTAAAACCGGTTCCGGACGGCGAACTCGGAGAAATCGTCATCACCACTCTCGTAAAGGAGGGAGCGCCGCTTATCCGCTACCGCACCCACGACCTCTCGCGAATCATACCGGGCATTTGTCCATGCGGCAGTAACTATCCGCGCCTGGATATCATTATGGGAAGAACCGACGACATGATAAAAATCAAGGGCGTCAATGTATTTCCCAGCCAGATTGAGGAAATCCTTAAGGAATTTCCGGAGGTTTCCAGCGAATACCAAATCCGCATCTCACATTTGGACGGACGCGATACGATGCGCCTCTACGTGGAAACAAACGGTACGGTTAACTTTCTGGAACTTGGAAGAAGAATCGCAGAAAAAGTCAAGAGTCGTATTGGCTTTACGCCGCTTGTTAAGGTTGTTGAGCTTGGCCTTCTTCCAAGAAGCGAGAAAAAATCAAAAAGAGTCTATGATGAAAGATACGAATAGAAAGAGCCGGGCGGCCCGCTTAAGCGGGAGCCCGGTTTATCTCTGTGCATCCTGTGATTTTTGTGTATGATCTATTCCACGATTCCGACCATGTCGGACACGCTTAAAAATCCGTATTTCTTCATATAGCTTTCAATTCCGTCGACAATCTCCATCGTTACGGCCGGATTATAGAAATTCGCCGTTCCCACAGATACTGCATCCGCTCCTGCCAGTATCATCTCAACGGCATCCTGTGCATTTGAAATGCCGCCCATTCCGATAACCGGAACCTTTACTGCATGAGCAGCTTCATAAACCATGCGCACCGCAACCGGATGAACCGCCGGCCCCGATACTCCTCCGGTCTTATTGGCAATCACAAACTGACGGCGGTGAATGTCTATCTTCATCCCCGTAAGAGTATTAATCAGAGACACCGCATCCGCACCGCCCGCCTCCACTGCTTTCGCCATCTCAGGAATACTGGTAACATTCGGGCTCAGCTTCATAATCACCGGCTGTCTTGCATATCTTTTGACTGCTTTTGTAATATCCTCCGCCGCTTTTGGATTCTGACCGAAAGCAATACCGCCCTCCTTCACGTTCGGGCAGGAGATATTCATCTCCAGCATATCTACATCCTCATGGGAAAGCCGTTCTACAACCTCGCAGTAATCCCTTTCGGATCTGCCGCACACATTTACGATAATTTTCGTGTCATATTGTCTCAAAAAAGGGATGTCTCTCTTACAGAACAAATCAATCCCCGGATTCTGAAGCCCTACCGCATTCATCATCCCGCCGTACGTCTCCGCAATTCTCGGCGTCGGATTTCCCTGCCACGCAGTACTCGCCACTCCCTTTGTTGTCACGGCCCCCAGTCTGTTTAAATCAACGAACTCTGAAAACTCCATCCCGGCTCCGAAGGTTCCCGACGCTGTAGTAACAGGATTTTTCCACTCTACCCCTGCGATATTTACACGCATGTTCACTGCATTCCCTATCTCTTTCCCAACATCCATCAAATCTCCACCTCCGTTGACAAAAATACCGGGCCGTCCTTGCATATCCTCTTGTTGTTTACATTGCTGTGGGAATCCTTCTCCTTCGACTGGCACACACATCCGAGACATGCACCGATGCCGCACGCCATTCTTTCCTCCAAGGACAGATAGCATTCTATACAATTTTCTTCGGCAAAATGCTTGATTGCCCTTAACATCGGTGTCGGCCCGCAGGCATAGATGATATCCGCAGTTAATGCATTTCCCCGGATTGCATCCATGACATTGCCTTTTGTGCCTACGCTTCCGTCCTCTGTAGATATATAAAGGCTTCCGTTCTTTTCAAACTCTTCTCTCAAAAATGTATGGGAATCCCGGTACCCGACGACAATCTGCCTGTCTGCGCATCTTACCTGCTTGGAAAGCTCTAAAATCGGCGGAACTCCGATACCGCCGCCTATGAGAAAGGCCCGTTTCCCTTCCGCCCTCTCAAGCGGGAATCCATTCCCCAGCGGCCCGATGATACGAAGTCCGTCTCCTGCCTTCATCCTGGAAAACTGCTCTGTTCCTGTATTCTGTCCGGTCACTCTGTATACGACCCGGATTTTTTTATTCTTGCTATCTATCTCACAAATACTGATAGGTCTTGGAAGAAGCTTTCCCGCATCGTTGGTATACATAGATATAAACTGTCCCGGCTTTGAAAAAGCTGCTGCTTTGGTCTCTATCCACATACTAAAAATACCATCCGCAAGACATTCCTGCGAAAGAATCTTCACTGTTTCTTTTTTTCTGTACGCCATATCTTTCTCCTGCAATTCAATGTTCCTTATCCCGTCAACTCAAGGCTGCCAAAAACAAACCCCTTAACGGTTTTCAAGCGCCCCTCTGATATCCCAAACCATATCCATAACGGCTTCTCTTGACGCATCGGCGAAGTTGCGCTCTCCGAACTTCTCATACTTCTCCTGCTTATACGCTGCAATGATTCCCCGCGAGGAATTGACGATTGCACCAAGTCCGTCTTCATTAAAGAAATGGACTAAATCCGCACCTTTTCCTCCCTGTGCGCCGTAGCCGGGCACAAGAATATATGACTTCGGCATAATCTTGCGGAGTACCTTTCCCATCTCCGGATAAGTCGCCCCTACGACCGCCCCGACATAGCTGTAGTCCTGGCCCATGCAGGACGCTCCCCACTCCGCTACCTTCTCGCCGACCAGTTCATACAGCGGACGGCCGTCAACCAGCCTGTCCTGAAATTCTCCGCTGGATGGATTCGAAGTCTTTACCAGGATAAACAATCCCCTTTTCTCCTGTTCACACACTTTGATAAAAGGATTCACTCCATCCGACCCAAGATACGGGTTCACTGTAACAAAATCCTCATCAAACGGCGCATATGACTTATCCCCGACCTGAACTCTTCCGATATGCCCCGCTGCATATGCCGCAGAAGTAGAGCCGATATCTCCTCTTTTGATATCGCCGATTACCACCAATCCTTTACTCTTACAATAATCCACCGTCTTTTTAAACGCCATGAGCCCCGGAAGGCCGAACTGCTCATACATGGCAATCTGCGGCTTCACTGCCGGAATCAAATCATAAGTCTTATCTATAATCTCCTTGTTAAACTGCCAGACTGCCTCGGCAGCCCCTTCCAATGTCTCGCCAAGATTTGCATAGACCGCTTTCTTTATATGCTCCGGTATATAGCCAAGCATCGGGTCTAACCCGACAACAATCGGCGCTTTCGTCTTTTTAATATTAGATATGAGTTTATTTATCATACATCCTGCCTCCCTGTTTTTACACTATGATCGCTTTATCTTACTGTAATGCCTCGTATATGATTTCTCCGCCCGCCAGCGTGCAGACGACCTCCCCGCTCACCTTAAAACCGTCAAACGGCGTATTTTTCCCTTTTGACGCAAATGTGTTTTTATCAATCCGGTACGTCCTGCCCGGATTGAAAATCACCACGTCCGCAATCATTCCTTCCGACACCGATCCCTTTTCTGAAAGCCCCAATATCTTTGAAGGATTATAACTCATTTTTTCCGCCATATCCATCACACTTAAAATTCCTGGCTTTACCAGATACGTATACGTAAGGGCAGCGCTTGTCTCCAGCCCTACGATTCCAAAGGCCGCCTGAGTCATGGACTTATTCTTTTCCTCTGGGGCATGAGGGGCATGGTCTGTCGATATAACATCCATAATGCCGTTTTTAAGCCCTTCCCTCAACGCCTTAACATCCTCTCTGCTCCGAAGCGGAGGGTTCATCTTATAATTCCCGTCATCCTCTGTGATATCATCAGAAGTCAATATAAAATGATGGGGGCACACCTCTCCCGTAACCGGAAGCCCTTCTTCCTTTGCCGCGGCAACCATCTTTACGCTGTCTTTCGTAGAACAGTGGCACAGGTGAAGCCTGACCCCCGTTTCTTTTGCCAGAAGTATATCCCTCGCCGCTATCACGTCTTCCACGGAATTGGTAATTCCTTTCAGGCCGAGCCGCGCGGCGTTCTCATCCGCATTCATAACGCCGCCTTCTACCATCGTAATATCCTCGCAATGCGCAAACACTGAAATTGCGTTCTCCTTTGCCAGTTTCATACCTTTCCGGTAGAGAGAGGCATTCATTACAGATTTTCCGTCCTCGCTTACAGCGAGGCAGCCGGCGGCAGCCATTCCTTCAATATCCGCCAGTTCTTCTCCCAGCTGTCCTTTTGTAACCGCCCCAATCTGTATGACATTTACCGGACATTCCTTCCTGGCCCTTCTGTGAACCTCTTCAACCTTATCCCCTGTATCAATGACCGGCTTCGTGTTAGGCATGGCGCAGACAGTGGTCACTCCGCCTCTTGCCGCCGCCTCGCCGCCTGTTTTTAAAGTTTCCTTATATTCAAGTCCCGGATCACGCAGATGAACATGCAAATCGATAAACCCCGGCAGCACATAGCATCCAGCAGCGTCAATGACTCTCTCGGCTTTGTCCGAAAGCCCTTTCTCCACCTTCTGAATCCTGCCGTCCTCAATAAGCACGTCAAAACAGCCGTCTCTTCCCGTCAGCGGATCCGCCACATGTCCGTCCTTAATCAGAATCCTCATATATACTTTCCTTTCCCCGGCTTGTAATCCAATCCGGCTGCATTTTATGATATTTTAACATACGGCAGACGAAAAGGGAATGCACATTTCGCATCCCCTTTTACATTTCTGCTCTTATATTTCAAAAACTACAATTCTTTCTTTAATTCCTCCACAGCCCTGTCAAGCTGATTATCCGCCTCCGGATTCTTCTCATCCAATTCAAATTCCACTTTTACGTCAGGAGTAATGCCTTTGCCGTTGATATTGCGTCCCTTCGGCGTATAATACTCCGCAATGGTAAGCTTCACGCAAGTCCCGTCCTGCAAGTCGAAAATCTGCTGCACCACTCCCTTCCCATAGGTCTGGGTACCGACAATTTTTCCAAGCCCGTAATCCTGTATGGCTCCCGCATAAATCTCCGAAGCGCTGGCGCTGTTTCCGTTCACAAGCACTGTCATGGGAAGTGTAAACTTGTTCTCCTCGTCTGAGGTCATCTCCCGCTTTTCGCCGTTTTTATCCTGCGTATACACGATTAACCCCTTCGGCAGCATAATGTCGAGAATGTCACATACGATATTTAAGTTCCCTCCCGGATTCCCCCGGAGGTCTACGACCAGCGCTTTCATCCCCTGTCCTTCCAGAGCGTCAAGCCCTTTCACATACTGATTATAAGTAACCGAATCAAACTCACTGACCGCCAGATAACCAATATCTCCCTCAAGCATCCTCGTCTGTACCGTCTGCGTCTCGATCTTATCTCTAACCGCAGTAACTGTTACTTCTTCATTTTTCTTTCCGCGCAGCACGGTAAGTTCAACCTTTGTTCCCTTCTCTCCTCTGATTCTGGAAACCACTTCTGTCAAATCTTCTCCCGTGACTTCTTTTCCTTCTACTTTATAGAGTATATCTTCATCCTTAAGCCCCGCTTTCATGGCCGGGGAATCTTCATATACATGGGTCAGCGTGATAATCCCGCTGTCCTTGCTCTGGGTCATCACAGCGCCGATACCGCTGTACTCCCCTTCTGTCGCCTCCATAAACGACTTCGTCTCCTCTGCGTCATAATACGCAGAATAAGGGTCGCCAAGCCCTCCGACATAGCCCTCGTATAAGCCTTCCCGAAGCTCCTTCTTATCCACCTCTCCAAGATAGCTTTCCTCTATCAGGCTATTAAGAATGCTAAGCTTTCGCTCGGCATCCGGCGTCACCGTCTTTCCCCCGGAGGCTGACACTCCTTTCGTGTACAGTCCGCATGAAACGACGCCCGCTGTCAACAATATAGCAAGGGCGCCGCAAAACGCCCCTTTCAAAAAACTTTTCCTGTTATCCATGCTAACTTCCTATTCCTACAAATAATTCATTGCATTTACCGGCCTGCCGCCGGACATTACCTGAAAATGCAGATGAGGCCCCGTGGAGTTTCCAGTCGTTCCCACCGCTCCGATATGCTGTCCTTTTGAAACCTTTGTACCGGCTCTCACGAATATCCTGCTGCAATGCATATAATATGTCTGCAGCCCGTTTCCATGATTGATAACAATCATATTCCCCGCATTTCCGCTGTATCTCGCAGACGTAACCGTCCCGTCCGCAGCCGCATAGATGGGCGTCCCCGTAGGCGCTGCAAAATCCGTACCTTTATGGTTCGTGCTCGCTCCGCGCAAAGGCGCCGTCCGATATCCAAAATTACTGGAAATCCGCGTATATCCCGGACAGGGGTGTGTAAATGTCCCGTTGCCGCTCACTACCACTTCACTGGAAGCGCCGTCCGACACTGCTGCTGCATTTTTCTTTGCAGCCGCTGCCTGCGCCGCCGCTTCCTTTGCCGCCGCTTCTGCTTCCGCCTTTTTTCTTGCCGCATCCGCAGCCGCCTGCGCCGCCGCTTCAAGCTTTTTCACTCTCTCGGCATTGGCGCTGATTTCCTCTTTCAGTCCGTCAATCTCGTTTTCCTTGCTGGCGAGCAGTGCCTGTAAGCTTCCTTGCTTTGCAATCAGCTCATCCTGCATGGTCTCCATCTCTTGCTGTTCCTTCTGGAGCACCGCCTCCTGCTCTTCCACTTGTTTTACGATTTCCTTGTACTTCGTAAGCATATCTCTGTCATAATCAGAAATCGAGGAAATGTACTCTGTTTTATTAAGAAAATCACTGAGGTCTTTTGCTTCAAACAAGATTTCCACAAACTTTTCATACATATATTTGATTCGCTTCTTCATGCTCTCGTATTGGTCATTCTCGTCTACCATCGCCTGAATCAGCTCATCCTCTTTCAGTGAAATTTCTTCTTCCTTGTTAAAAATCTTTTCTTCAATTACAGTTATCTCGTCAAGAAGTTTATCCAACTGTGCGGAAATTGTCTTCCTCTCCGTCTCCGCCTGCTCCTTCTGCTCCTTTAACTCCTCGCTTTCTTCCTTTGCCTTGTCAGCTTTTTCTTTTGCTTCGCTGGCTTCTTTCTTTGCCTCACTTGCGCTCGAAGCCTGCGACGTAAAACCCATTCCAAAACAAAGCATTCCTGCAAGCAAGAGACTCGCTAATTTCTTCCCCCGCATTTATATATCCCCCTAATTTAAATGTATTATACCCGCAGATGTTTATGAATGGTAAAGAAACTTCCTACAAATCCGATTCCCACGCCGAGTGCGATTCCTACCGGAAGCAGTGTCTTATATACGTCCGTTACCGGAAGGAATGTAATAATATTATTCAACAGGCTGAATTTTGTCACAATATATGACACCGCCTTATCATACATGAAGAATAACATAACCAGCGGAATAATCGCGCCTACAATACCGATAATCAAACCTTCGATTATGAACGGCGCACGGACGAATCCGTCCTTCGCCCCTATGTATTTCATAATCGCAATCTCTTCGCGGCGCACGGTAATACCCATCGTTACCGTATTGCTGATAAGGAAAATGGACACCGCCAAAAGGATAAGGATGATTGCCGCCGACACATAGTACATCAGCCTGTTCACGCTTGTAAGAGTACGCGCCACGACATCCGACTTATTCACCTTTCGGACGCCCTCCAGCTTCATTGCAAAATCCACGACTTCCTTCTGCTTAGCCACGTCCGCCATATATACTTCGTAGTTATCCGAAGTCGCAAGCGGATTGTCGTTTTTAAATCCCTCCGCCGCATCCTTGGACTCTCCAAAATAATCTTCCTGAAATTTATTCCATGCGTCTTCTGCACTGATATAATTTACATCCAGCACGCCGTCTTTCGTCTTAAGCTGTTCTCCTATATTGTCTTTCTGCTCCTGTGTGGCGTCGTCATTGAAAAAGACCGTGATGGCCACGCCTTCCTCCGCTTTTTCCACAATATAATTCAGATTGATAACAATCGCATAAAAAAGTCCGAACAGGAAAATACACGCCGCCATCGTCGCAATAGACGCAATGGAAAACATCTTATTCCTGCCAATGTTCTTTACCCCTTGCTTCATCGAATATCCAAATGTACTAATTCTCATTATTATACCCACCTTTTTTCTCGTCGCTTACGATAACTCCCTTTTTCATCGTAATAACGCGCTTCTTCATCTCGTTTACAATCTCCTGGTTATGCGTAACAACCAGCACTGTCGTCCCTCTGTCATTGGCTTCTTCCAAAAGCTTCATAATTTCCCATGAATTAGTCGGGTCAAGATTCCCGGTAGGCTCATCCGCCAAAAGAATTGCCGGTTCATTTACAATCGCCCTGGCAATGGCAACTCTCTGCTGCTCGCCTCCTGACAGCTCCTTCGGGAAAGATTTATACTTCTGCGCCAGCCCTACAAGCGACAGAGCCGCAGGCACCTTTTTCTTGATAATCCTGCCCGGAGTCTCCGTAACTCTCTGTGCAAACGCAATATTCTCATAGATATTGCGGTCTTTTAAAAGACGGAAGTCCTGAAACACAACTCCAATCGCCCTCCGATACATCGGAATCTTCCGATGGCGCATCTTATTCAGATTCTGGCCGTTTACAACAATCGTTCCCGAAGTCGGGTCAAGTTCCTTCATTATGAGCTTAATCAATGTCGATTTCCCGGAACCGCTGTCGCCAACGATAAATACAAATTCGCCCTGTTCAACCTTCAAATTAACGCCGTTAAGAGCGGCGACCCCTTTTGAGTACTCCTTCTTTACGTCTTTTAATTCAATCATAATTTCCTCCTGATTATTAATACTCCAATGACTCCATATACTTCATATATTTTACAACCATCAGTGCAATTTTAAAAGTAATGGCATCCTCAAACACGCGCAAATCAAGACCGGTGCTCTTTTGAAGCTTATCGAGCCGGTAAACGAGCGTATTGCGGTGAATGTACAATTGTCTTGACGTCTCCGAGACATTTAAATTGTTTTCAAAGAACTTATTAATGGTAGTCAATGTCTCTTCGTCAAAATCATCCGGAGATTTCCCCTCAAAAATCTCTCTTATAAACATTTTGCAGAGCGGTATCGGAAGCTGGTATATCAACCGTCCGATTCCAAGTGCACTATATGCAATCACACTCCGCTCGCTGAAAAAGATTTTCCCTACGTCGAGGGCAAGCTTTGCCTCTTTATAAGATTTCGAAACTTCTTTAATATCATTCACAACGGTCCCGTATGCTATAAGAATATCTTCTTCCCCGTCATTTTTAAGGATATCATAAATATTCTGGGCCGTCTTTCCCAGCTCGGCATAACCGTCATCCGCATCGACTTCTTTAACAATAATAATATTCTTCTCATCTACAGCCGTTACAAAATCTTTGGCTTTATTTCCGAGAAGACCTCGTACATTGTCGAGAGCGCCGCTGTCTTTTTCATTTTTTGTCTCAATAATAAAGATAACACGTCTGACTTCTGTGTCAATATGTAATTTTTTGGCTCGGTTATAAATATCGACAAGCAGCAGGTTATCCAGAAGGAGATTTTTAATAAAATTATCTTTATCAAACCGCTCCTTATATGCCACCAAAAGGCTCTGAATCTGGAAAACAGCGATTTTCCCAACCATATACACGTCATCGCCTCCGCCGTTTGCAAGAAGTATATATTCCAACTGGTGCTCGTCAAAGATTTTAAAGAATTGATATCCCTGCACAACCTGACTATCTGCCGGCGAATTTACAAAAGATATAATTTCTTCCTCATAACTGCTCTGTTCGGAAAAGGTACTTGCCAAAGATTTCCCGTCCGTATCCATCACGCAGAAGTCAATTCTTGAAATCCCCTTCAATCCTTCAATCGTATTTTGAAGTATTTGATTAGATATCATATTCCATCTCCTCCACTCATTTCAATATGCATTTTTCACAACAAAAAAACTTCATTCTCTTGTAAAATGCACACCTTTAGGTTTTATATTAATATAAACTTACAAAAAAAGAAAGAGGAAATCACATATTTTTGTTGATTTCCTCAATTTTCTTGGTTTTTTCGACAAAAACCCGATGTACATAGTAACCAAAATCTATTTCTTATTATTTTCTTATGATTATAATTGCAATGACTGAGGCTCGATTCTCTTCCTCTTTTCCAGCTCTTTCCGGAACACCTTCTTAATCACGTACTGTGTCAGGCGATTCTGCACGGTGCCCGTCCTGCCAAATGGGATAATCTCTTTTCCCAGTCCCAGCCACACGTTCGCATTCAGCACGCTTCGATTCTTTGTCACAAAATCCTCCTGAAGAGGGGAAGACATTGCAGAAATCACGCAGTCAATATCAGCTCCGTTAATCGCGTTCACAATCATGTCGTCAGCGCGGTCCTGCGCCGATACTTTTGCCATGCCTCCAACCTGAGTCCCTCGGTAATGACATTCCAGATAGTGCAGGAACTCCTGTCCTTCATCCTCAGATTCCACAAGCAGATATACTCTCTTATGGTGCTTGTTCATATACCTTAAAAGCATCTTCAAAAAAGTTCGCTCCTGTACCTCACGAAGGCACTTCGACTCCGTAACGTCCGCCGATTCCAAAATCGTCGTATCCCCTGCCAGGACAAGGTCAAAATAAGCCACTCTCTCCTTTAGCTCCGGAGCGTCGCCCATCTGCATAAGACTGTCCGCCGTTACCAATTCAATAATACTGATCGGCTCTGACTGCATGGAATCGACAAACTGCTTCATCGCTTCCTTTGCCGTATAATTATCTATATCTATATCTAAAACATTAATCCTGCCGCCCATACGTTCTCCACTACTATACTCTACTCTGTCGGTTTTTCGATTATAGCAAAAGGGACTTTTATTTTCAACAGTTGTCAAAAAATTTTCACACTTATTAACATTCGTAATATTTTCGTTATTTTTGCCCGGCAGTTCTTTTTCTTCTGGCAAGAAGTCCTCCAATCCGACCTGTTTCTTTAGAAGATAACGAACGCCAGCCGCCTGCCATCACCTGTTCCAAAAGCCCAAGCTCCTCCGCAATCTCATATTTCATTTTCTCTTCTGCTGTAAGCTCGTCTAATTTAATCTCTTTCTGCTTTTTTCCCGCCATCTATAATACTCCTTTTTTTAATATTGCCAATTACGGTATAAGTATTGACACTCTCCCGGAAAATATACGCTGTCTCCGGCAAAGAAAAATCCCGGCATTATTTTCCGCTTTCAGCCCTTACGGGCTTCAGCCTCCAACAATGCCGGGTTCCCTTCATCTATATATCTGTACGACCGATTTGCCCTATGCTACTCCCTCGGTCCGTCCGGAATAATGATCGCCGCAATAAAATACGCCAGTATTCCGCTTCCTGTACATGCCAAAAGCACCAGCCCCAGACGGATAAGCGTAGGGTCTATATTGAAATACTCTGCAATTCCTGCACACACGCCGCAAATCATGCGGTCTTTTCTTGAACGGTATAATTTTTTTGGTTCCATGTTTTTTCCTCCTTCTTTCTACAACTCTGAAAAATTAACTGCAACGCTCCCTATGCCGCAGCTTATATCCATATCTTTTGCGGCATTATTGCTGATGGTTTTTTCCGCTCCAATGCCTGAATAGCTCGCCTCTCCACATACAATCTCTCCGACTCCGCAGTCGATTTTGTAATTGTAATCCTTTTCCCTTCCGCCGGCAGTGTAAACAATCTCTCCAACCCCGCAGTCAATATCGATTTTTCTCTCCGCCGTACCCACGGCGGTAAGGCTTCCTGCACCGCATTCCAAATCCGCCTCTGCAGCCGTAAAATTTTCTACGACCCCTTCGCCGGCGCCCACGTCAGCCGAGAACTCATCCGAGCAAATATTATCAACATGCAGATACCCTGCCACAAGGCTTAATTCCATTTCCTGGAACCGATAATTCGGGGGCACATGCAGGATAATTCTTCCTCCCATGTTCTTCACGCCGAGCACCTTCTTTTTTGTCTCTATCTTAAGGTCATTCCCGTCCATATAACATCTAAGGCCAAGCCTTTTACTGATATTGTCGGTCTCAACTCCGATTTCATCAGGAGAGTCCGCCGCATTGTCCACCTCGATAACTCCTCCCCACATGTATACGTCTATAGAATTTACTCCTGTAAATTTCTGGCTTCCTGTTCCATAAACGATATCCGTGCTGCTTCCGGCATTGGTAACAGCTTCCGCCGTATGGTTTGCACAGTGAAAGTCCTCATTGTGATGCCGGCTGCCGCCATTATAGTATCCGTCGTCATCCGAAGCATAATCGCCGTCATCATCGTCGCTATAATCATCGTCATAATCATCGTCGTCATAATCATCGTCGTCATAATCATCATCGTCATAATAATAATGACTCTTTGAATCAATGCCTTTTCTGACAATGCCGATTCCGTTTGGAAACCGATTTTCAATCGCCTCCGTCGTTACTCCTAAGGCAAATGCCGCAGCGCAGCAGATCAAACCTATTCCTGTACAAATTCCGCATACAATCCAGAATATCTTCCATCCTCTTTTCATCCTTACGCCACCGCCTTTCTCTGGAACGGCCAGCGGAAAATCCATACAATCCCTCTGCATATCCCCGGAAGTACAACGATACACAGCTTCACTCCCGCTACTGTCCCGATGGTTCCGACAACGCCTAATATCAGTCCGGTTCCGATAAGCGCCAGCCCCACTGCCAGCTCAGGAATTATCGCTATAAGACCTGCGCATACCAAGACTACACCCACAATGGCAGCCGCCCCGAATCCTATCACAATGGCAAAGAAAAACATAAATAACGCTGCAATACACGCAGCAGCCACTAACACGATGGCCACTGCACACGGAATAATCACCGGCGCCCCTACCAGGATGATTCCGATAATCAGAAGCACTTTCAGGATATTGCTGCTCCACGGTTTTTTCTCTTCGTCGTTGTGAACGTCACTTTCATACTGATATCCCTGATAACTATAATCTTTAACCGGCATGTCTTTTTCTGTCCGGCTGTTTTCCTGGCATCCTGCCTCCGTATACTCTTTCTCCGGCTGCTGTCCCAAGATATCCGCTTTAATCTTTTCTGCGACTTTTCTTGGGCTTTCCAGCTCCGATATTACTTCTCCCTCTTTATCCTCACCGGCATCATCAAAATAATCGTTGTAAAACTGCATTGCATCTCTGCGCTCTTCCTCCGGCACATCCTGCAGAAGTGCAGCTAATTCAGTCATAAATTCTATGCGGTTCATGCAGACTCTCCTCCTTCAAACAATCCATTAATTCTGCTGGAATAACTTCTCCACTCTGTCTCATACAACTCAAGCTGCGCCGTCCCCTTCTCCGTCACTTTATAGTATCTCCGGTTTCTGCCGTCAAACTGCCTGTCATATACTTCCAGGCAGTCGTCCTTTTGAAGGCGTCTCAGCACAGGATACAGGGTGGATTCTGACACTTCAATGGCTTTTCTTACGTCCTGCGTAATCTTGTATCCATAGGTGCCTTCCTTGTCCCTGGACACAACTGCCAGTACAATTGCATCCAGAAGTGCTGCTCCTGTGTTAAATACCATATGCCCACTCCTCTTTCTAATTTCTTGGGTTTACAACATTCTATAATAATACAATATTATTTTTATATTGATATTATATGTCATATAATATTGTTTGTCAACACTAAATTAGAAAAACCATGTATCCGTAAAATACCGATACATGGTCTCCCTTTCTCGTTTTAATTGTCTAAAGGCTGCTAAATCAAAGCATCATTCTCCCCGCCGCAAGCGCTCCCAGGCACTGTACTGTCAATATCAAAAGCACTGCCGCTTTAAACTTCATCTTCCGTATCTTATGCCTAAACACTTTCATTCCGCTCCACGCACCGATACTGCCGCCAAACAGGGCAAACGCCAGCAAAAGCTTTTCCGGAGTCCGCCATCCGCCCCTTTTGGCTTTCCATTTGTCATAGCCGAAGGCTGCAAATGCCACAACGTTCATTACAGCCAAGTAAATGATTCCTATTAAATAAAGATTCATATTTTCCTCCCTCGTACAGACGTCTGTTCGACTCACAGCACAATTTCCTTTTTCAACGCAAAGGAGTAGATGATTTTTTCTTTCACTCTTTTTCCTGTCGTCCGTTCCAGGGCTCTTGCATAGTATTCAAGCTGAACCCGGTACTTTTCTGCAAGTTCTTTTTCACTGCTGACAGAATCCGTCTTATAATCCAGCACCGTCAGTCCGTCCGCCTCCTCAAAATACACGTCAATAATCCCCTGAACTAAAATCTCTTCCCCCTCCGGCTCCTCCGGATAAATCTCCCTGGCATCGATTCCCACTACAAAAGGCTGTTCTCTCCGAAGCTTTCCATTACGTGCGCAGGCTCTCATCCGTTTCCCCGCCTCGCAGCCAAGAAATTGCAGGACGTCTGCCGTTTTGATGCAAGCCGCCATCTCATCAGATAGTTTCCCACTGTTTCTTAACTCTTCTATCTCCTCTTCCAGTACATTTTCCGTATATTCTTTTCTGAAGTCAAGAAGCTCCATAAGCCTGTGATACGCCGTACCTCTTGACGCTCCCGACAGCTCCTCCTGCCCCTTTAAAAATCTCGGCACCAGCGGCACGATCTCCGGCTCCTTGTATAAAAGCTCGCCGTACTCGTCCGCCTGCATTGCTCCGTCCTGCAAAGTTTCCATAACATGCATCCGTTTTTTTAATTCGGACACCGTAAATTTCAATTTCTGCATTCGGCTGCCATCATAAGGATAGTGATACCTAAACTGCTCCGTCAGCATCTTTCGTATGCGCTTGTCATACACTTTCTCTGTATCCCACCGCTCCAGCGCCGCCCTTGTAATTTTTCCGGCCGTTTCTTCCGCCACTTCTTCCTTTACGATATCTTTGAACGCCACCGTCCGTACCGTAATCGGCACATCAGGAGTAAGACGCATTAGCGACGGAAGAATCCAATCCCAGTAGGCAGCGGCCTTGCTTAGCCTTCCAAAGCTTAATTCTTCCTGTTTCCGGTCTTTATCTATCCCGTATGCCTCCAGCTTTTTTTCCAGGTTAGAGAGCGTTCCAGTTAAAATCAGCTTCTCCTTGGCGCGCGTAAGAGCAACGTATAGCACCCGCAGTTCTTCTCCAAGCATATCAAGGGTTTCTTCTTTCTGAATCACTCTCTTAACAATACTGGGGCTTTTCGTACGTCTTTCTATGTCCACGGCGTCGAGCCCCACGCCCAGTCCCGCATGGAGAACGGCGCTGCTCCTTACGTCCTGCATATTAAAACGTTTCCCCATACCGGCTGCAATTACAATGGGGAACTCCAGGCCCTTGCTCTTGTGAATCGTCATGATCCGCACAGTATCTGACTGCTCATCCTCTAACGCCGCCTCACCGTAATCAACGTCATACTTTTGAAGCTGCTCAATATACCTCACAAAATGAAACAGCCCCTTATAGCTGGTTGACTCGAAAGCTTTCGCTTTTTCCAAAAGCATCTCCAGGTTTGCCTTTCTCTGGGCTCCGCCCGGCATGGCAGACATAGATTCTCCGTATCCCGTTTCAGAAAGAATTGCTCTTAACAGCTCCTGCATGGGAGTGTATGGAACCTTCTCCCGGAATTTCTCCATGCAGGCCATGCAGCTTTCAATCTTGTCCCGGACAGCGGCCTCTTTTCCATCGGTTCGGTAAGACATGACCGCACGGTAAAAAGGCATCTCTTTATACTCGCTTTTCACCGCCGCCAGTTCTTTATCTGTCAATCCGCAGAAAGGAGAGGCAAGGACTGCCGCCAGCGGTATGTCCTGACAGACATTATCCAGCACCCGCAGGTAATCTAAAAGCACGCCAATCTCCTGCGTCTGAAAGTACCCTTCTCTCGTCCCCGCATAGGCCGGTATCCCCTCCCGGTTTAATACTTCGGTAAAGATATCTGCATACCCTTTCACACTGCGGGTAAGAATCACGATATCCGCATACCGGACCGGCCTGAGCCGCCCGCTCTCCTTATCCGTCACCTGATGCTCCCGCAAAAGTTCCCGGATTCGGCCTGCTATTACCCGCGCCTCCAGCTTGCGCTCCGACAAAACTTCCCCTTCCGTCTTTTCCAGATTACTGTCAATAATCAAAACCTCCGTCTTCGCATCCTCCGGATTCGAAAGCTCCGGATACACCGCCTCCGCATATAATGCCGCCTCGTCATCATAGGCAATGCCGCCAAGCTGCCTCGTCATAATCTGGCGGAATATATAATTGGCGCTGTCCAACACCTCCCTGCGGCTGCGGAAATTTTTATGAAGGTCAATCCTCTGCTTTTCGCCATCGCTAAGGCTGTACGTATCATACTTTTCCATAAAAAGCTGCGGCCTTGACAGACGGAAGCGGTAGATGCTCTGCTTCACGTCCCCTACCATAAAAATATTATACTTTCCTTGCGCTGCTGTGGAAATACTGGTGAGTACCGCCTCTTGTATGAAATTGCTATCCTGGTATTCGTCAATCATAATCTCAAGAAACTGCTGCTGGTATTCCTTTGCTATCGCTGACGCACAAAGCCCGCCGTCCCGGTATTCCGTAAGAATCCTAAGAGCATACTGCTCCATATCCGAAAAATCAATCAGCTCTTTCTCCCGTTTTCTCTCCTCAAACCTTGCGGCAAATTCCGATACCAGTCCGGAAAGCTCTTCCATATACATCCTGCACAAACGATTGTCCGAAAGCACGCCTTCTATGTCCTGATAAAAATACTGGGAAGCCGTATCATTCACCAGCCCTTTTACCTCCTCGCGGATTGCCTTTACCTTTATAATTTTTTCTTCTGACACTGTCTTGTCCCGGTTGGCTGCAAGTCTCACCCAAACGATGCTGCGCAATTTTTCCGAAAACTCCATAAACGTCCGGGAAGCCAAAGCTTCCTCCACCATCTGTCTGTCCGCAAGAAGCGCCGCCTCATAAACCGCAGGGCCGTCCGGCTCGCCGCACAAGGAAAGTCCCTGCCCGATAAGCGAGCAGGCGTCTTTGAGATACCGCCTTGTATTCTCCTTTATCAAACCGGCGATACGGCTTTCGTCAAACGCCTGCGGCGTATCGGCGCAATAGGAGCCGACACAGGAAGCAAGCCACTTTTCTGCATCCGGATAACTTCTGGAAAACTCGTAAATCTTTAGAATCAGCTCCTCTATCTTTTTATCGTCTCTCCCGGTCCCGTAGGCGGATACAAAGTCAAGAAATCTCTGGCTTCCCTTTTCATACCTCTCCTCCAAAAGCTCCTCCAGCACATCATGGCGCAAAAGCTTCAGCTCTCCTTCCTCTCCGACCCGGAAGCCAGGGTCTAAATCTATTGCATGGAAATGATCCCGTATCACAGACAGGCAGAAACTGTGAATCGTCGTAATCTGTGCATTATGAATCAACGTGGCCTGCTGCATCAAATGCTCGTTATCCGGCTGCTGCAATAGCTTTTTTTCAATCGCCGCCCGGATACGTTCCTTCATCTCAGCCGCTGCCGCTTCTGTAAATGTCACGATTAAAAGCCGCTCTACACTTACCGGATTTTCTTTAGCCGTCAGCATCGCAATAATTCTTTCCACCAAAACTGCCGTCTTTCCTGAACCCGCCGCCGCCGAGACAAGTATATTGCGCCCTCTAAGCTCGATAACCTTTTTTTGCTCTGGCGTCCATGACACTCCCATCGTATTATCTCTCCTTCTCTTTCTCCTGCCTCATGGCAGCGATGATTTCTTCCCTGCTCTTTTTCCCGATATCCTTGTAATGGAATCCGGGCACTTTTAAGTCAAAGCCGCATATATGCCGGTATCCGCAGTAATCACAGCCGCTCTCCTGCCCTCTCCGATAAGGCAGCGCCAAAGTATTTCCCTCTAGAATTTCTTTGTGGGCATCCTTCACTTTTTTCAGGGCATGAGCCATCATCAGGGTAAACTCCTCCCCGGAAACTGCTTTCGAGCTTTTTGCAAGGCTTCCGTTTTTATTATATTTTACCGGAACAGCCAGGGACTCGCCCTCCTGTTTTCTATCGAGATGTCTTAGCACTTCATCTTCAAGGTTAATGAGACCGTCCGGCTTTAGCTCCTTTAAGACTGCCTCTTCTATATCCGCCTCCTGCTTATCTACTACAGGGTCGCTCAGCTTATAGTAGAACACACCGGCAGGAACGGCCTCTTTCCCCGGATATTTCTTTTTCTCCGCATCAAGCGCCGCATCCATATATACCATAAGCTGAAGCTGAAGGCCGTAATATAAAGCCGTCACGTCAAATGTCCTGCTCCCTGTCTTGTAATCCAATACCTTTACATATACCTTGTCCTCGTCCACACAAGTATCAATCCTGTCAATCTTACCATTTCCAAATCGAAATTCATAAGCAGACGGCTGAAAGTCGCCTGCCGAAAGCTGCTTTGTCAACGCCCACACCGTCCGTCTTAACATCCGCTTTATACGAACCACCATATACTCATTGCGGGCGGAGCTGTAAAGCACGCTGTTGCCGTAGCCGGACACAGCCTCCTCCACACTTTCTTCTATATACTGATTTCTCAATTCGTCCGGAATCTCCGTCCAGCTCACCCCCGCTCTTTCCAGTTTTTTTGAAAATCTCTCCAGAGCGCCATGACAGATGTTTCCCAAATCCACCGCCTGGAAATCATACTCCGCGCGCTCGGAAAGTCCCATGCCGTACGTCAGGAAATGTGCACATGCACAGGACAAGTAGCGCTCTATCCTCGTAATACTGTCCTCAAAATCTTCTCCGTACAGCCGCCTTGCCATATCCTGTGTCAGCCCGTCCTCCGGGCGGCGGTAATATCCGGCATCCAGAAGCCTTTCTATACGCCTCCTTTGCGCCGGCTCCCGCATATACCACGTATACAATTCCTGCCATTTTAAGTCGTCTATATTTTTGCCCTGAAATCCCTTTATCAGCTCGTCAACGCCCATATCCTCCGTAAGTTCTCTCGCATCCAATGTTTTTTTCTCCTCGTCCGTTATGACAAGCTTCGGGTACAGTCTGCAAAGCTCCTGTATCAGATAGGAAGGGCGCATGCTTTTCCCGTCCGGGGACACTTTACTGTAGTATACAAAAAGCTTCCGGGAAGGCTTGGTCAGATTCATATAAAGATAAAACTGCTGGATATATGCCTGCTCCCGTCCTCCCGGAGCCAGATTTATCTTTTCTTCCCGGAACCTGTCTCTGTCCCGCTCGGACAAAAGCCCTGTTCGCACAAGCGCACCCGGAAGATATGCGTCATTGGCACCGATAAAAAACAGCGCTTTAACGTCCCGAAGTCTCGTCCTTCGCACGTCGCCTGCAACCAGCTGGTCGACGCTCGGCGGTATCACTCCCACTCTGGCCTCAGAAAGCCCGGCATCCAACAGTTTGCAGTACTCATTGAGGCTCACCTGCTCTTCTCCTAAAAGTTCCACGAATTTATCCAAGAGTTCCATCATAATCCGGTATATCTGCGCATACTCCTTCGCCAGAGCAAACTCTCCCTCCGCAAGAAAGGCTTCCTCCTGACGTTTCAGTTTGAGCTGCAGTTCTTCCTTCACCATAAATTCATACAGGGCAATTGTAATATCCCTGACTGTTTTTCTTTTCTGCTTCAGGATAAAAATGAACCCATCCACCTTCTCTACAAACAAAGTCCTCAAATGGTTTAAACGGGCAAGCTCCTCGCTGTCCATCCCTTTCAGGCGCTTAAGCCACTGTCCCTGCCATTTCTTATATCCTCTGATTCCAAGGCCGATTACGTAATTCTCCATCATACAGGTATCTTCATAGGAAATCCCCGACAAATTTGTCCTCAAAAACCGAAACACGCTTTCATATGTAAAATTCTGTTCAGCCATATTCAGAAGGCTTCTGATATATTCCACAAAAGAATTTAAAAGAATGCTCCTTTTATAATCCATAAACGCCGGGATGTCATACTCCTTTAAAGCCTGCATAAGATAATCCCCGTATATGTCCATATTGCTGACGATTACACCGATATCCCTGCAGCGGTATCCTTCCTTCCTGATAAGAGCCCTGATTTCCCCTGCAGCCGCCATCGCTTCATCTTTGGGGTTCCTCGCCGCATGTATGCTGACCGCATCCTGTTTCTTTCCATATGTTTCGCTTCCGTGCCGGAACAGATTCCTCTCCAAAAATGCAAGCGCATCATTTCCGCGAAAACGGGGGGACGGCTTTCCATACAAATATTCGGCTTCCTCTATCGGAACCTTTTCCTTTCCGGCTATCTCTGCAAGCGAGGATGCCATACGCTTGCTCATGCCAAAAAGCTGGTACGGATGCTGGTAAGAAAACGGGTTCTCCCTGTCGTCCATCAACACGGTTACTATCACTCTCCTGCAGTGTCTCATAAGCTCTCCAAGCAGACGGTTCTGCACCGGGGTAAAACCGGTAAATCCGTCTAACACCACCGTACTGTTTTTTAAAAGTTCGGATTTTTCAATTTCCCTGCTCAGCACATCCAAAAGCTCTTCTTTTGTAATATATTTTTTATCCAGATATTCCGTAAATCCGAGGTAGAGCACCAGGATGTCCCTGAGCTTATAGTAAATCCCTGAATCTTCCCCCACAGTCTCCATCACGCGAAGCAGCTCTTCTTCCCCGATATCATATTGGGTAAATTCAGAAATGACAGATTTTACTTCACTGATATAGCCAAGCTTTTTCATGTTGCCCTTAAGTACTTTAAGCTCCTTCTCATAATCTTTGGCAATCTTTCTGAGAATCAGGCTCTTCCCCTCATCATCCAGGATGGGAAGCTTCCCGCCTCCGGTCTCCTCAAAAACCCGGTAAGCCAGACGCGCAAAGCTTAAAATATCAATATTCATGATTCCATGAGCCGGATGCAGCGCTACAATGTCTTTCTGCGCCTGCATCGTAAACTGCTCCGGAACCAGCACGATATAATTCTGTTTTGGATGTTTTTGCGATTCATGGATAATAGAATCATAAAGAAACCGCGATTTCCCGGCTCCCGACGGTCCAAATATAAATTTCAGCGACATAGCTACTCCTTTTTTTCCTTCATTTAAATTTACTTAGCAAGGCCATACAGTTATCTTATCACACTTCCCTCCCGCCATATACTTTTTCTTTTCATCAGGACGTAAAAAAAGGAGCCGAAACGCTCCTTTTCCTGTTATACGCTTCTAAGCTTCTCTGCAAATTCGCTGCTAAGCGTTATCCGCGCCACATAAAATACATCTCCCGTCATGTAAACGGTCCAGTCGTCCTCAATCTCCACCTGAAGCTCTCCGCCCGGCATATGGACGATGACCTTGCTGTTTGTCATACCAAGCTTATAAGCAACGCCTGCAGCGGCGCATGCCCCCGTGCCCGACGCCAGTGTATATCCCGCGCCTCTCTCAAAGATTTCAATGGCAAGATTCTCCTTATCCATCACTTTCATGATCTGTGTATTTACCCGGTTCGGGAAATATCTTGCCATCTCTGCATAGTCCCCGATTTTACATACGAGCGGCTTCGATATCTCGCGCATGGGGATAACACAGTGCGGATTCCCAATCGTCACACAGGTTACCGGATAGAGCGTCCGGCCAAACACCATGTCTTCATTAATTACCTCTCTTCTTTCTCCTGTCACCGGAATGTCGTCGCTCCAGAAGGAAAGCCTGCCCATTGATACGCGAAGCCTGCTTCCGTCCTCATTTAAGAACGTCACTTCCACCGCCCCGTTTTCTGTAAATAGCTTAAAGTTTTTCTTCTGCACATAACCGGCATCCTTTAAATACTTTGCAAAGATACGGACGCCGTTCCCGCTTGTCTCCGACACGCTCCCATCCGGATTCCACACCTTTACATACATGCCGTCCTCTTTTAAAACCGGCCCTTCCAGCACTCCGTCAGAGCCAAGCCCCGCATTGCGGTCACAAATCATCTGTACATTTTCCGGTTTAAGTACAAGCTCATTTTTATTCGGATCAAATACGACATAGTCATTTCCCAGCCCATGATATCTTTCCAAAGTAACTTTCATAACATACCCTCCATTCAGCAATTCGTTCTCGTTTCAATTTACACTGATTATGATACTATCATAACAAGCATTATTTCCCTTTTCAATACAATTCGTGCTGATTCTATTGCAAATAATGCTCTATTTGATTATTATAGATATAAGTAGTTTAACCGGAGGCGCTTACATGGATACATACGAAAAGAAAGGCTATCTGAACAGTAAATTCCGTCTGTTCCACCTGACGGATAAAGACTCCCGTGAAATCAACACACATTATCACGACTTTGATAAAATTACGATTTTTATCAAGGGAAGAGTCTCATATATGGTAGAAGGAAGAACTTATGAACTGAAACCCTATGACATCGTCCTTGTCAAGCACAATGACATGCACCGGCTCTCTGTGGACAGCTCCCTGACTTATGAGCGCATCATCGTCTACATCTCTCCCAATTTTACAAATGCATACAAAAATGACGACTATGACCTGAACTTCTGTTTCCAGAAAGCCCAGGCGGAGCATTCGAACGTACTGCGCATCCCGTCTCTTCAAAAAAGCGCACTGTTTGACTCCATCATCAGGCTTGAAAAATCCTTTTCAGACGATGGATACGCCGCCGTGCTTTACAGGCAGGTACTGTTTTTAGAATTTATGGTACATTTAAACAGAGCAGCCATAAAAAACCGGCTTGAATTTATCGATACGAAAAACCATTCCAAAGTTTCCGGCATCCTCCAGTATATCAATGACAATCTGAAGGAAGATCTGAACATGGAACATATTGCCAGAACTTTTTTTATCAGCAAATATTACATGATGAGACAGTTCAAGCAGGAAACCGGCTATACTCTCGGAAATTATATTTCCCGCAAACGGCTCCTGCTTGCAAAAGAACTTATATTATCCGGCGTGCCAAGCACACAGGCCTGCTTTGACTGCGGCTATAAGGATTACTCGACTTTTTCCAGAGCTTACCGGCGCCTTTTTTCGGAGTCTCCGAGAGACACCCTGTCCCAGATATCCGACGGCACGTAGCCCCTGACAAAGATTCCATCCTCCCTGTATTCCTCCTCGGTAAGTTCCCCGTATTTTCGGATAAGCTGAATCTTTGCTGTCTCTTTGTAATCATAAAGGCCTTCCACCGCTATCTTTTGCTCTCTTAAAACTGCTTCTATCGTCTCTGTCAATTCGGGAATCCCCTCTCCCGTTTTTGCCGATATCTTTACCGTATAATCGGCCCGAAAATCCCTGATAATCTGGCTGCCCTCCAGCTTGTCCTGCTTGTTGAACACAGTAATCACCGGCTTGTCCCCGACTTTCAAGTCATTCAGCGTCTCATACACCGTAAGCATCTGCTCGTCGACCTGCGGATTAGAGGCATCCGCCACATGAAGTATGATATCCGCATATTTGGCTTCCTCTAGCGTGCTTTTAAACGCTTCTACCAGATGGTGCGGAAGTTTTCTGATAAATCCTACCGTATCTGTCAATAATATCTCCTGTCCTCCGGGCATCCGCAGACTTCTCGTAGTCGGGTCAAGAGTTGCAAACAGCCTGTCCTCCGTCAGGATCTCAGCTCCGGTCAGATACTTAAGCAGCGTGGATTTCCCTGCATTGGTGTATCCTACGATCGCCGCTACGGGAACCCTGTTTTTTCTGCGCTGGCTGCGCGTAACCTCCCTGTGGCGCTTCACTTCCTTAAGTTCTCGGTTTAGCTGTGATATCCGGTTCTTAATCAGCCTCCGGTCCATCTCCAGCTTCTTTTCTCCGGGCCCTCTTGTCCCGATTCCCCCGCCCAGCCTGGAAAGAGCCGTCCCGAATCCAGCCAGCCTTGTCTGGCGGTATTTTAGCTGCGCAAGCTCCACCTGTATCTTTCCTTCACTGGTGGACGCCCTCGCCGCGAATATATCAAGAATAAGGAGCGTCCGATCCATCACCTTCACCCCCAGTTCATCCTGAAGGTTTTTCATCTGTACCGGAGAAAGCTCGTCATCGCAAATAATTCCTGCCGCCTCTGTCTCCCACAGCATGTCCTTGATTTCGGCTATCTTACCTTTTCCAACATAAGTTCCGGGATGAACCTGTTCCCTGTTCTGAACAATACTGCCCACTGCTTCGGCTCCCGCTGTCTTCGCAAGCTCGGAAAGCTCAGAAAGCGAAGTCTCTGCGTTTTCCTGTCCTGAAGTACCCACCCCGACCAAGAGAACTCTCTCGGTTTCTTTGGCTAAATCAATCATCGTTCTATCTCGTTTCTAAAAACTGCGCTTCCTTTACGGCCTCTTCATCCTCAGGATAATCCGCAGTATATTGTTTCAAAAGACTTTTCGCTGTCTCAATGTCTCCCAGTTTCTCATATGCGCAGATACTGTTAAACCGCATTGACTGTGTCAGGCTGTCGCTGTTTCCCGCATCTTTCTGTCCTTCCTCAAAATATTTGAGCGCTTCTTCCATATTGCCGGACTGAAATTCACAGCTTCCAAGCAGATTACATATCGTACCTGTCTTTTTGCTCCCCTCTTCCAGCGCCTTCTTCAAGGCTTCCTTCGCTCCTTCGTAATCCTTTGTCTCCCATAAAGCGATTCCCAGTCCCCTGTATGAATCCGCTTTATTCTCGTCCTTTTTTACAGCCTCTTTAAACTGTCCGGCCGCCTCCTCGTACTGCCCGTTTTCCAGGGCCTCTATGCCGTCGGCATACGGGTCCGCCATACATCCTGTCAGCAGAAGCGGAAACAAAAGCACCGATAGCCATCGTCCAATCTTTCCCATTTTTCAACATCTCTCCTAACATTTACGCAGTATATTTTGCTACGCATACCGCATTCAAAATTGCCGCAATCATAACCCCTACTTCCGCCAGAATCGCTTCCCACATGCCAAAGTAGCCGACAACTGCCATCAAAAGTACCATTACCTTAATGACAATTGCAAACGTTATATTTTCATTGACGACCTTAATCGTCTCTTTCGCTATGCGAATCGCATCTTTTATTTTAAACAGCTCGCCTTTGACAAGAATGACGTCCGCCGCTTCCACAGCCGCCGCAGAAGCCAAATCTCCCATAGCGATTCCTACATCCGCTCTTGCAAGGACAGGCGCGTCGTTAATGCCGTCGCCCACACAGATAAGCTTCTCCGAATCATCCTGAATAAACAAAAATTCCTCCAGTTGTTCTACTTTCTCTATCGGCATCAGATTCGTATAAGCATAATCCATGTCCAATTCTTCCGCGACTTCTCTTCCCGCCCTCTGCGAATCTCCGGTGAGCATTACCAGAACCCCGTTGCACTGCTGTCTCAGGTAATCCAGAGTGTCATAGGCATCCTCCCTGATTTCATCGGCAATGACAAAATATCCTACGCACTCTTGTCCCACTGCCACATAGACGACAGAGCCTGCCGAATCAACCGCCTCCACCTCTACATTCTGCTTTTCCATTAACCGCCGGTTGCCTACGTGCACTCTCTTCTCCTCATATGTTGCACTGACACCGTAGCCCGGCTCTTCCTTCACCCTGTATACTTTATTTTTATCGATGACTCCTGTATACGCTTCAAAAAGAGACTGTGCAATCGGATGGCTGGAATAGCATTCCACATGGGCCGCAAGCTTTAAAAGCTCTCTTTCGCTCATCCCGAACGCCTTTACCTCCTTCACGGAAAATGTCCCTTCCGTCAGCGTCCCTGTCTTATCAAATACAAAAATATCCGCCTTTGCCAAATCCTCAAGGTAGTTCCCTCCCTTAATCAGTATTCCCTGACGGGCGGCACAGGCGATTCCGCCGAGGAACGCAATCGGTATGGACATCACAAGCCCGCTCGGACATGCCACCACCATAAAAATAAGTCCGCGGTAAATCCATGTATCCCAATTTCCGTAAGAAAATGTCATCGGGGGATAAACCATTACAAGTATTGAAAGCAAAAGCATCACCGGAGTATAGATCTTAGAAAACTTTGTAACAAACGTCTCGCTTTCCGCTTTAAGGTTCTGCGCATCCTCAACCATGTTCATAATCTTGGACACCGTAGAATCCTCGTAGACCTTGATGACCTTCGCTTCTATTACGCCGCTCAGGTTAATGCACCCGCTGTATATTCTGTCCCCCGGCCTTGCAAGCTGAGGAGCCGCCTCCCCTGTCAAAGCCTTTGTATCAATCGTGGTCACGCCGTTTAGCACTACCGCGTCTACCGGAATCCTCTCACCCGGCTTTATCACGATAATATTGTAAAGCTGAAGCTCCCACGGCGCCACTTGTATCTCTTCTCCCAGCGTCTTGCGAGTCGCATACGCAGGACGTATGTCCGTCATCTCCGCAATCGAGCGCTTTGCATTGTCTGTCGCAAACTCTTCAAAAATCAGTCCCAAGTCAAACAAGAGCATAACAAACACGCCTTCAATATACCTTCCGATACCAAAAGCGCCTACCGTGGCAAGGACGATTAAGATATGCTCGGTCGGGAGCTTCTTCTGCAGCAGCTTCTCTGTCAGTATTTTAAATGAATCAAATCCTATTACGAGATAGGCCGCAAGAAAAATAGAAAACTTAATCCAATCCGTCACAGTCATGCAGAGCGTCAGGACGACCCCGCAAATATATATCACTACTCCTGTACTATAAATAATACTTATTTTCTTCAACTGCGCTGTCATAATACTTTCCTTTTTTGTATCTATATTCAAATCATTCCTGAATATGCTCCATTCCCTGGCTTATAATATTCTGGATATGCCCGTCCGCCAGAAAATAATACACAGTCTTACCCTCTCTGCGGTTTTTCACCAGCTTTGTCTGCTTTAACACCCGAAGCTGATGAGAGATTGCAGACTGTGTCATTCCAAGAAGCTCCGCCAAATCGCAGACGCACATCTCTGATTCCAGCAGTACGCATAAGATCTTCACTCTTGTCGCATCCCCGAATACTTTATAAAAATCCGCCAGTTCATTTAAAAGTCCCTCCGCCGGCAGCAATTTTTTTACCTTTTGTATCATATCATCGTGAACACACGTTACGTCACAGCATTCAACCTCAGTTTTTCCCATATATCCTTCCCTTTCATATTGAATATGCGAATACACGTCCAATATTAATTATGCCAAATGGTCAAATCTATTGCAACCACTTGGCATAAAGTTAATAAAAACGTAATTATTTTTTATAAAGTACACGTATAGAGTTCAGCACGCAAAGCATTGCAACGCCCGTATCGGCAAAAACCGCCATCCACATATTCGCATATCCCGCAAACCCTAATATCATTACAAGCAGTTTGACCGCCAGGGCAAACACTACATTCTGCATAGCGACCCGCCCGGTATTTTTTGCTATCCTGACAGCATCTGCAATCGCATTCACCGAAGACGTCATAAACACCACGTCAGCCGCTTCAATCGCAGCATCCGCGCCGCTTCCCATCGCCGCTCCCACGTCGGCTCCCGCAAGTACCGGCGCATCATTAATTCCATCTCCGACAAACATTACAGCGCCATGATTTTTACGGATGTCCTGCAGATGCACAAGCTTTTCCTGCGGCAGGAGCTGTGCATGTACCTCTTCAATACCTGTCTTGTCTGCCACAGCGTACGCATTCCTCTCTGCGTCTCCTGTAAGCATTGCCGTAAAAAGACCTTCCTTCTTCATACTTTGTACGGCTTTTGCCGCCTCTTCCTTTATAATATCATTGATAACCAAATACCCTTCCAATTCCCCGCCAACAGCAACAAGAACCTCTGTACCGGCTCCTTCATCGCAAAACAGCGCTATATCTATCCCGTTTTCTTCCATCAAAGCCGCATTTCCGCAGAGTACCGTTCCTTCCGAAAACTCAGCCCTAATACCTTTTCCAGATATTTCCCGGACCTCCTTCGGCCTCACAAGCTCCAGCCCTCTATCCCTTGCCTCCCTGACAATACTGTTACCGATTGGATGGGTGGAATGAAGCTCGCAGTTCGCTGCTATCGTAAGAATCTGCTTCTCCGTCAGCCTGCGCAGCGAAACAACCTTCTCAACTGCAAAATTCCCTTTCGTAAGAGTACCCGTCTTATCCATGACTACGGTCCTTACATCCTTCAACGCTTCAATAGCCAAGCCGCCTTTAAATAAAATTCCTTTTTTAGAGCCTGCCCCGATTCCGGAAAAAAATGCCAGCGGTACGCTGAGCACAAGGGCACAAGGACAGCTGATAACAAGAAAAGTAATCGCCGTATACACCCAATGTTCCCAGTTTCCGCTTACCAATGACGGTACAACCGCCGTAAGCACTGCCGCAGCAACGACCGCCGGCGTATATGTCCTTGCAAACCTTGTGATAAAGCGGTCTATCTTCGGTTTGCTTGCCGCCGCATTTTCTACGGAATCAAGAATCCTTGTCACCATAGATTCTTTCAGCGGCTTTAAAACCTCTACTTTTAAGGCGCCCTGCTCATTTACACACCCTGATATAACTTCCATGCCTGCACAGACACGCACCGGAACAGGCTCGCCCGTTACAGGCGACGTATCAATCCTGCTCTCTCCGTCCATTACTTTTCCGTCAAGCGGAATACGGTCGCCCGGACGAATCATAATCATGTCGCCAGTCTTTGCTTCTCCTGCAGGTATCTCCCTCACATCTTCTCCATCTATTAAATTTACCACTTCCGGACGCAGGTCCACTGCTTCCATGATTTGAGAACGGCTTCGCTCTACCGCCGCATCCTCAAAAAATTCACCTACACGGTAGAAGAGCATAACTCCTACCGCTTCTGCAAAATCTCCAATTACAAATGCAGCGGCCGTCGCAACACTCATCAAAAAATTCTCGTCGAATACCCTCCCGTTCTTTAAGTTTTTCAGCGCTTTCCATACAATCTCAAGCCCCAAAACCAAATAGGCGGCAACAAATAACACCTTATTGGCAAATGGTAGCGCTGTTGTATTTTCCATGACAATCCCGGCAATAAAAAGAAACGCTCCAAAACCAATTTCCAAAATATTCGTCCTGTTTGTCTCAAAAAAGCTTTTCTTCTCCTTCTTTTCCGCCGCTTTGACCTCCTGCGGGACTACAACGACTTCTGATTCTATAGATGCACAGAGCTTCTGCAGCGCCGGCAGAAGATTCTCTTGATGTTTTGATGCTACTGTAAGCTTTTTTGTCGCAAATGTAATTACCGCCGCATCCACCTCAGGCAGCGCATTAATCTTTCTCTCCATTTTTGCCGCACAGTTCGCACATCCGAGATTCTCCAATATATAGGTTTTCCGGGGCACGCCGACAGGCAGTCGATGATCTTCAAAAAACGCTTCCTCTGCGCAGCCGTCGCCATGACTGCCGCGGCTGTGATGATGGTCATGGCCGCATCCGCATTCCTCTTTGTGATGGTGCTCATGGCTGCATCCGCATTCCTCTTCGTGATGGTGCTCATGGCCGCATCCGCATTCCTCTTTATGATGGTGTTTATGTTCATGGATGTCACTTTGTTCTTGTATTTTTTGTTCTTTCATAATGCTGTTCTCCTGACTCCTTGTTTACTATATATGAACGATTATTCATATGTTCATATATAGTAAATCACAAGTGGAGTGCTTTGTCAACACTTATCTATTCTTTAATGAAAAAAACGGCTAAAATCCGGCTTCTATAATAGAGTCAGATTTTAACCGTTTTCCGTCTTCTGCAAATGTTTTCAATAACATTAATAGTTCTTTGCATGCACCTCAAAGTAGCTCTTCGGATGCGCACATACCGGACATACTTCCGGCGCACAGGTACCGACTGCAATGTGCCCGCAGTTTCTGCATTCCCATACCTTCACTTCGCTTTTTGCAAAGACTTCCTTCGTCTCTACATTTTTCAAAAGTGCACGGTATCTCTCCTCATGGTGCTTCTCAATCTCTGCGACTTTGCGGAATTTCTCTGCCAGTTCCAAAAAGCCTTCCTCTTCCGCTGTCTTGGCAAACCCCTCATACATGTCTGTCCATTCAAAATTTTCCCCTGCTGCAGCTGATTCAAGATTCTCTGCCGTGCTGCCGATTCCCTGAAGCTCCTTAAACCACATCTTTGCATGTTCTTTTTCGTTGTCCGCAGTTTTTAAAAACAATGATGAAATCTGCTCATACCCTTCCTTCTTTGCCACAGAAGCAAAATATGTATACTTATTTCTGGCCTGCGATTCCCCCGCAAATGCCGCCTCAAGATTCTTTTGTGTCTGGCTCCCTTCGTATTTACTCATAATATTCTCCTTTTATCATTGGTTTTCTTCGCTGTCTCTTTATTATATCATTCTCTTCTCTGTTAATCAAACGTGAAAATCCACGATGCGTATAAAACGCCAGACGTTTGCCCTTTCCCGCAAATTTACTCTTCTATCTGCCAATCTATCGGCTCTGCGCCATGTGACGCAAGAAAATGATTCGTCTGGCTGAACGGTTTGCTTCCAAAGAATCCTCTGTAAGCAGACAGCGGGCTTGGATGAGGCGCTTTCAAAATCAGATGATTCGGATTGGTCAGCATTTTTTCCTTCTTTTGGGCCGGCGCTCCCCACAAAATAAACACCATCGGCCTGTTTTGTCCATTTAACGCCATAATCGCAGCATCCGTAAATTCTTCCCACCCAATACCTCTGTGGGAATTGGCCTGGTGCGCCCGCACCGTAAGCACGGTATTGAGCATAAGAACCCCCTGCTTCGCCCATTTTGTAAGATGGCCGTGGCTCGGAATAGCACACCCCAAATCATCATGGAGCTCTTTATATATATTCACAAGTGACGGCGGAATTTCCACGCCCTTTTTCACGGAAAAGCACAGTCCATGCGCCTGCCCATTATTATGGTAAGGATCCTGTCCAAGAATAACTACCTTCACCTGATGCAGAGGAGTCAGATGAAAGGCATTAAAGATATCATCCGCCGGAGGGAAAATTAATCTCGTCTTATACTCCTCGTTTACTGTCTCAAAAAGCTTTTTGTAATAAGGTTTTTTAAATTCATCCTTTAAGGCATCCAGCCAGTCATTATTAATCGCCGCCATAACAAACCTCCTCTTTCTATCCTTTGTTTTACAGTCTTACGGATACGCCTCTGTCCCGCAGGTATTCCTTCACTTCCCGTATCTCCAGCTCCTTATAATGGAACAGGGATGCCGCCAGCGCAGCATCTGCTTTTGCGTCTGTCAGCGACTCATAGAAATGCTCCAGCGTCCCCGCACCGCCGGAGGCAATCACCGGAACAGACACTGCATCCGCAACTGCCTTCGTCAGCTCCAAATCATACCCTGCCTTGGTTCCGTCGCAGTCCATACTTGTAAGCAATATTTCCCCCGCTCCAAGCTTCTCTGCATTCACCGCCCATTCCACCGCATCAATACCTACGTCGATGCGCCCGCCGTTTTTATAGATGTTCCATCCACTTCCGTCATCCCGTCTCTTTGCATCAATTGCCACTACCACGCACTGGCTCCCGAACTTGTCGGCGGCATCGGATATCAGGCGGGGAGTATTTATCGCAGAAGAATTGATGGATATCTTGTCCGCTCCTTCTCTGAGAAGCGCCCTGAAATCATCAACCGTTCGGATTCCCCCTCCCACTGTAAACGGGATAAACACTGTCTCCGCAACTCTGCGCACCATGTCCGCCACTGTACTGCGCGCATCAGAGGACGCGGTAATATCCAAAAACACCAATTCATCCGCCCCTGCTTTGTCATAAGCCTTTCCAATTTCTACCGGGTCCCCGGCGTCCTTAAGTTCCACAAAATTTACACCTTTCACTACCCGTCCGCCTTTAACGTCCAGACACGGAATTATTCTTTTTGTATGCATCTATCTTCCTCCATCCGTTAACTTTCTATCAGTCCGCCTTTACAGCTCTACAAAGTTTTTCAATATCTGAAGTCCCGTCTCACTGCTTTTTTCAGGATGGAACTGACACGCAAATACATTGTCCTTCTCAACCGAAGCATGAATGCAGGTACCGTATTCCGCCGCCGCAGTGACGATGCTCTCATCTTCCGCTTTCAAATAGTAAGAATGTACAAAATATACATAGGAATCTTCTAAAATCCCAGTAAACAGCCTGCCCTGATTCGGAAATGTCAAAGAATTCCACCCTATATGCGGTATCTTTAACCCTGGATATTCCGGAATACGCAGAATCTCTCCCTTTAATATGCCAAGTCCGTCCACTCCCGGCGACTCATCGCTTCTGTCAAACAGCAGCTGCAGTCCGAGGCAGATACCGAGAAACGGCGTATTATTTTCTACCACCTTGTAAATTACCTCTTCCAGTCTATATTGATGGAGCTTCCCCATCGCATCCCCAAATGCTCCGACACCCGGCAAAATAACCTTCTCTGCCTCAAGTATTACATCCTTCTCTCTCGTCACTACCGCTTCCTGCCCAAGAAATTGCAGCGCCTTTTCAACACTTCTGATATTGCCTGCGTCATAATCTATAATTGCTATCATTCGTCCCTCCCTGCTGCAGATACGGGAAACGCCATGTATCTGCGGTATCTTTTTATTCACTTTTACAAATCGCTGCTTTTAACAGATTCTTTCTTTTACAAATCGCTGCTCTGTATGTACAAACATAGTTATTTTACCATACATCACCGTGTTTTTCCACTTTGTTTTCCGGCATGCAAATCCTTATTCTCTTCTGAAGAATCGCATCGCTTCTGCCGTCGCTTTTATCTGTCATAGCTTAAAATTGAATAATGCCGCATATTCCAGCGCACAAAAAGAACGCTCCGCATATGCGGGACGTTCTTTTTGTGATTCAATATCTGTGTTATTACTTTTCGTGCTCCTAGTGATGGAACAGCCTAAGGCCCGTAAAGCTCATCACCATTCCGTATTTATTGCAGGCGGCGATTACATTGTCATCCCTGACTGAACCGCCCGGCTGCGCCACGTATTTCACGCCGCTTCTATGTGCTCGCTCGATATTATCTCCAAATGGGAAGAAGGCATCTGACCCAAGGGCCACATCGCTCATCTTGTCAAGCCACTCTCTTTTCGCCTCTCTTGTAAACACTTCCGGCTTCTCCTTAAATATATTCTCCCATGCACCGTCCGCAAGCACATCCATATAATCTTCTCCAATATACAAATCAATCGCATTGTCCCTGTCAGCCCTGCGGATTCCATCCACAAACGGAAGCCCCATCACCTGCGGGGACTGCCTAAGCCACCAGTTGTCCGCCTTTGTCCCTGCCAGCCGGGTACAGTGGATTCTGGACTGCTGGCCTGCTCCGATGCCGATTGCCTGTCCGTCCTTCACGTAGCATACGGAATTGGACTGCGTATATTTTAAAGTAATCATAGAAATTGCAAGGTCTATCTTCGCCTGCGCAGTAAGCTCTTTATTCTCCGTTACAATATCAGCGAAAAATTCATCGTCAATCTTTAACTCATTTCTTCCCTGCTCAAAAGTAATGCCAAATACGTCTTTGTGCTCTAACGGCTCCGGTACATAGTCTTCATCTATCTGAATCACATTATAATTGCCGTTCTTCTTTTCCTTTAGTATCCTAAGCGCCTCGTCCGTATATCCCGGCGCAATCACGCCGTCGGACACTTCCCGCTTAATCAGTCTTGCCGTATCTCCATCACACGTATCGGACAAGGAAATAAAATCTCCGAAGGAGGACATCCTGTCGGCTCCTCTCGCCCTCGCATACGCACATGCCAGCGGCGACAACTCTCCGAGGTCGTCCACCCAGTAAATCTTTGCCAGCGTATCGGAAAGCGGCAGCCCGACAGCCGCCCCTGCCGGTGATACATGCTTAAAAGACGTCGCCGCCGGAAGTCCGGTCGCTTTCTTTAATTCACTGACTAACTGCCATCCGTTAAACGCATCCAGAAAATTAATGTATCCCGGCCGGCCGTTTAACACAGTAATGGGAAGGTCACTGCCGTCCGCCATGTAAATCTTCGACGGTTTCTGGTTTGGGTTGCAGCCGTATTTCAACTCTAATTCTTTCATAAATAATCCTCCTGCTTATTTGTTTTTATTTATAATCCTTGTCTTGTATTCCCCGGACTCAATGTCAATATAGCGCACAAACAGGGATACCTTATTCTCTTCGTTCAGACTGTTCCACAAAGTATCTGCAAATGCATCTATATCGTCCGGGATACCGATAAGCTTTGGTTCGCCCTCAAAGCTTGGCAGGGGAGTGCCGTCGCATTTGTACGTGTGAATAAAATGCCCCTCGCCCGCCGCCGGATTTTCATAGGCAAACGTAAACCGGCTGCAGCCATCGGGATTCCCGTTATTGCTCTTTAAAATAGACATTGCATAATTATATTTCCCATTTTCAATATGCATGATGCCGGAAATGCGCGGCGTGAAATTCGGTCCGTCCGGCTCAAACTCCCTGCACCTTAAAGACTGCTCAAAAGTGAGCTGTTTATCCATTCCCTCATAGATTGTGTCCGTCTGGTCGCCGTTAGTCACAATCGTCTTATTTCCAAGCACACGGACCGGCGCATAGATAATCAGACTAGGATCCTCAAGCTTTGACTCGTCAAATGCCTGCGTGCGGAGTCCTTCCCCCTCCTCTGCAAAAATGCGGTTGCGGCTGTTAGAACTTCTCCCCATAATGAAATACGCAGTCACAGCCTTTGAACCATCCTTGCTTCTTCCGATAATAATCCCGCGGCCCGGATAAGAATTACCCTGCAATTCTTTTTCAATTGATAACATTTCCATGAACACATCTCCTTTTTCACTTTTGTTTGAATTGTTCTTTCATTATATATAAAACTTGTCGGTTTTTCCAGTAATATTTGCCTGCTTTAAGAACATGTTACAAATTTATTTAAAACCGCTTTCTTTTTTCGTACATATTTTCTCTTGAACTGGAAATGCGAAAAGAATAGAATGTTTATCAGATTTTAAACATCATATCCGAAGACGAGGTATTTTACATGAGCAATTCAGGGACATCTCCTGCAAAACAGCGGGACTATTTATTCGATAACTATAAAGCACTTTTAATTGTACTGGTAGTCATGGGACACTTTATTGAACCGTGCTATAAGAATAACGAATTTCTGTACACTTTGAAGTGGCTCATCGTATCCTTTCACATGCCGGCGTTTATCTTTATCTCCGGCTATTTTTCCAAACGCGAACTGCCTTTTTCCATTATTTTGCAAAAACTTCTCGTTCCGTATATTGTCTATGAATTTGTATACTACCTCTTCTATATCCTTATTTTGCATAAGGAAACCGGGCTTTATCTGCTGTACCCGAAATTCTCCCTGTGGTACCTGCTCGCCCTCTTTGCATGGCGCACAGTGACTCCGTATGTAAAAAAATGTCCTCATTATATATGGTTTTCTATCGCCGCCGGCCTTCTTATCGGCTACTCCTGCATGGCGGACAATTTTTTAAGTCTTCCGAGAATCCTTTATTTTTATCCATTCTTTCTGGCAGGTACAAACTTTGACCGCAATACGCTGACAAAGCTGCAGAAAAAATCCTTTCGTTTTCTTTCTGCAGCCATCTTGATGATTTTCACCGTACTTGTCCTTTATGCACCTGTTTTTGACTCTTTATCTGTAAAAGTATTCTACGGGCGATACAATTATGAATTTCTGGGTCAGAGTGCCATAGAAGGCATTCTCTGGCGCATCCTCTGTTACGCCGCAGGTTTTTCCATGACCTTCGCCGTCATGCTGCTGCTCCCGAACGGAAAAACATTTTACTCTTACATCGGTACGCGCACGATGGCGGTTTATCTGTTCCACGGCCTGACTTACTCTTACCTTAAAGACTGTACGTCACTATTAAGAGACGTGGAAGCCATACCGCAATCCTTTCTTCTGCTTGGATGCTGCATACTTATGTCAGCCGTTTTTTCCATTCCGCAGCTATCTGCATTTACAAACAGAATTTCAAGCTTACGGATGCCGGATTTCGTTCTCCAAACCGGCGTCCATCCGATGCGCATCATGTTTCTGGGCGGAAGGTTCTAATCAAACCGTTTCGCCCGGCTTTATGATTCTCCTGATATCATTTTTACGGATTTCCCAAATATTCCCGCACACTCCGGACTCCTCAAGACTCTCAATTTCAAATATTCTTTTCCAGCTCTCTTTTATCGTCCGCACTTCATCCGGATAAAACCCTTTGTACCTGCCTTCAAAAAACTCAAATCCGTTCGCTGCGCCGATATCCTTCAAGTGCTGCCTGTACCTGGCCTCATCAGCGTCGTCCTTCGGGAGATAGATGCGGTTCAATACATAATCCCACTTAAGATCACTGAAATAGATTACTTCCTCTTCCGGTACATCCAGCTCATACACGACAGTTCCCGGAATGGGAGGCAGGCAGTCCTCCCGGCGTACCGCGCACCAAATAGGGGCTTTTACGTCCTCCGGCTTTGGAACCTTTTTTGCCGCCATCTTCGTAAACCAGTCATAGCTTTCTAAAAAAAGGGGCGCAATATCTCCAAAATGCAGTTCCACATACCTTCTCACATTGATAACTCTTCCATCCCGCTCAAGCTGATACAGCGTCTTGTCATTCTGCCTCGTATATAGCCTCACTGTTTTTCCGGACATTTCTTTCTCCTTCTTACCTAATTCTTAGTGGCAGTGTCCGCCGCAATTCCTGCAATCGCCGCCGCACTGTATAGATTTTCCTCTTTTCTTATCCCGAACCATGCTTTTTATGGCAAGCCCGGCCAGGACACACACAACTGCCCCCGCAACAAAAGTACCCATCTTCATAAACCTCCGTCTGCATTTTTTATTTTCTAATTCTTATCTGGCCGGAACCATCCTTTTCGTTCTCACCTTTGCTGTTCCCCGCTCCTTATAAGGCCGCGCCAGCAGATAAATGAATCCAATTGCAAAAACTACCGCTGCCGCCGTCCCGATTCCAAAGTTTCCCCCCGACAACACATATCCAAACTGGTAGACGCAGAGAGAAACAATATATGCCAGAAGCGTCTGGTATCCGATTGCAAACCAAAACCATTTTACATTGTTCATCTCTCGCTTGATTGCTCCCATCGCAGCAAAGCAAGGAGCACACAAAAGATTGAACACAAGGAAGGAATAGGCCGCTATTGCTGTCATGCTTCCCGCAAGCTGTCCCCAAATCTCTGTTCCATCCTCTGCCACTTCCGCAAATCCGAACAAAATACCAAAGGTTCCTACTACGTTCTCCTTCGCAATCAATCCAGTGACCGCTGCGACCGCCATCCTCCAGTCTCCCCATCCAAGAGGCGCAAAAAGAGGCGCAAGCAGATTTCCTGCTGCCGCAAGTATACTGCTGTCAAGCTGCCCGTCTGCAAGCATTCCGAATGAGCCGTCCGCCCATCCAAAACTCATCAGGAACCATAGCAAAATTGTTGACACAAGGATAATCGTACCTGCCTTTTTTACAAAAGACCACCCTCTCTCCCACGTGCTTCGCATAACGTTTCCTACGGTCGGCATATGGTACGCTGGAAGCTCCATAACGAAAGGCGCCGGATCTCCCGCAAACAACCTCGTCTTCTTTAAGATTATTCCGGAACAAATAACCGCTGCAATACCGACAAAATACGCACTTGGCGCAACCCATGCCGCACCGTCAAACAAAGCGCCTGCAATTAAGGCGATAATCGGCAGCTTTGCCCCGCAAGGAATAAATGTGGTCGTCATAATCGTCATCTTGCGGTCCCTGTCATTTTCAATAGTTCTTGATGCCATAATACCCGGCACGCCGCATCCTGTTCCAATCAGCATTGGAATAAAAGATTTCCCTGAAAGACCGAATTTTCGGAAAATCCTGTCCATAATAAACGCAACCCGCGCCATATATCCGCAGGCCTCCAAAAATGCGAGAAAAATAAAAAGCACCATCATCTGCGGAACAAATCCGAGGACTGCACCTACTCCCGCTACAATTCCGTCAAGAATCAATCCTTGAAGCCACTCTGCACAGTTTATGCTTACAAGAATATTCTCAATCGCCGGAGGAATGATTTCACCGAACAGAACGTCATTCGTCCAGTCTGTTACAAACGCTCCAACCGTTGACACAGATATATAATACACCATCCACATAATCATTGCAAATATCGGAAGTGCCAGCCAACGATTCGTCACCCAGCGGTCTATCTTATCTGAAACAGAAAGTGTCCCCGACCGGTTTTTCTGTACACATTTTTCAGTAACAGAAGATATGTAAACATACCGTTCATTTGTGATAACACTCTCCGTATCATCATCGAATATTTCTTCCATCCTGCGGATGTCTTCGGTCACATCGGGTACGGATGCCATTTGCGCCTGTATTTTATCGTCCTTCTCCAAAAGCTTAATGGCAAAAAATCTCTTTTGGGCATCCGGTACGATTCCGGCAAGCTTATTCTCCACGCTTCCAATAATCGCCTCTGCATCCTCGCAAAACTCATGAGACAGCTTTGCCGGACTGCCCGCCCGCGCGAGCGAAGCCGCCCTCTTCGCCGCCTCCAAAACGCCCGCTCCCTTAAGCGCAGAGATTTCCACCGCTTCGCATCCAAGCTTTTCTCCCAGCTTTGCAACATCAATCCGATCTCCGTTCTTTCGCACGATATCCATCATATTTACTGCCATCAGCACAGGAATGCCAAGCTCCATAATCTGAGTGGACAGATACAGGTTCCTTTCAATATTCGTGCCGTCCACAATGTTGATAATGGCATCCGGCCTTTCATAAATCAGGTAATTCCTTGCCACTACTTCCTCAAGCGTATATGGAGACAAAGAATAAATCCCCGGCAGATCCATAATAATAATGTCCTTATCTCCTTTTAATTTTCCTTCTTTTTTCTCAACCGTGACTCCCGGCCAGTTGCCCACGAACTGGTTTGAACCGGTCAGTGCATTAAACAGTGTCGTCTTTCCGCTGTTTGGATTTCCTGCAAGTGCAATTTTTACAGACATAATATTTCTCCTTTTTTTGCTTGTTTTAATTTTAATCTATTAGTTAATTCTTTCTTTTATTAGTCATAACTAACCTATAGATAAAAAAATACTTTTACTCAACCAAAATCATCTCTGCGTCCGCCTTCCGCAGAGAAAGCTCATATCCTCTCACCGTCACCTCTACAGGATCTCCTAAAGGCGCCGTCTTGCGTACAAATACCTCCACGCCTTTTGTAATTCCCATATCCATGATTCTTCTTTTTACCGGCCCATTTCCCGTCAGCCTTGCTACTCTCACTGTCCTTCCACAGGACACCTCTTTTAATGTCTTCATCCTTTTTCTGCCCCTTCTTTCTTTTATAAAATAAAACATTTACCTACACGATAATTTTCTTTGCCATATCCTTTCCAATGGCTATGCGGGAATCTCTCACGTTCACTATCACGTTGCCGCCGATATCGGATACGACAGTCACGACTCCTCCTGCAACAAAGCCAAGATTCTCAAGAAATCTTCGAACCTCCTCTTTACCTCCAACTCTTTTAATCTGCATCGGTTCGCCGATATTTACCATCGATAACGGCATAATTCCACCCCTTTTCCTATATTGATAAATGTTTTCATTTCCAATTGTTAGTATATACTAACTTTCATTAGATGTCAACAACATTTTTGATTTTTGTGTTTTTTATATGAGTGTGGTATACTGGTAAACAGTACAGACTTCATCGTCTGACGACGCAGCATGCAAGGAGGGATGCAAATGCAGACACTAAATGAATCCGCCGAAAATTATCTTGAGACAATCTTAATTTTAAGTAAAAAACTTCCTGTGGTAAGGTCCGTGGATATTGCCAATGAACTTGGCTTTAAGAAATCAAGCGTCAGTGTCGCCATGAAGAAACTGCGGGAAGCAAGGCAGATTACCGTCACACCCGAAGGTTTTATTTATTTGACGGATTCTGGGCGGGAATTGGCGGAACGCATTTACGAGCGCCATTTGCTGCTCTCCTCATGGCTCATAAGCCTCGGCGTGGATTCCGAGGTGGCCACCATGGACGCATGCCGCATCGAACACGTCATCAGCGCGGAAAGCTTTGAGGCAATCAAGAAATTCGTGAAAAACTAAAAAAGGGGCTGTCGCGCCAAGCGCGGTCGCCTTGGCGACGTGTTTCTTCTCGCGCTTGTGCGCATCCCCCGGAGGTTTTGCGTGTCTATGGGAACGAAGTTTCCGATGACACAAGAAAAATAGGATAATCCAAGTTATTGTTCAGCCCCGTGCCAATCACCACGCTGATTGGCACGGAGGATGTACGTAAATCTGGCCGATGCATCACCCGTTACAATTCGAACAACTGTCTGCACTTAAT
>CAJTUQ010000007.1:0-36105 GCA_910579335.1 uncultured Dorea sp.
GAGGAGGGAATCGAGACGGAGATTCTCCAGGTTGGGAACAAGGACATCAGAGGATGTGTCGCTTGCGGTTCCTGTGCGAAAAACGGGAAATGCGTGTTTGACGACTTGGTTAATGAGGCTGCTCCTAAATTTGAGGAGTGCGACGGTATCGTAGTGGGAAGTCCGGTATATTATGCATCGGCCAATGCTACGCTTGTTGCGTTTCTAGACCGTCTGTTTTATAGTACGGGCTTTGATAAGACGATGAAGGTGGGGGCGAGTGTCGTGGCGGCGAGACGAGGCGGACTGTCGGCGACCTTTGACGAGCTGAACAAGTATTTTACGATTTCCGGAATGCCGGTGGCATCGAGCCAATATTGGAACAGTATTCACGGAAGAACGCCGGGAGAGGCAAAAGAGGACGCAGAGGGCCTGCAGACGATGCGCGTACTGGCAAGAAATATGGCTTTTCTTATGAAAAGCATTGAGCTTGGCAAGGAAAAATACGGTCTGCCAAAGAAAGAAGAGCGGGTGTCCACCCATTTTATCCGGTAGGGTATTTTGTGAATAGACACTCGTTATAAAGTAAACATAGGAGAGGCGGAAGGATGAAAAGAGGAGAGGGAGCTTGTCTTGTGTGCGGTAAGCCTGTCGTATATTATGAGAAGGCGAAGATGATGGAGTGCATGATGTGCCATCGTCAGTTTGAAAGCCGCGCCGGGTGCGAGGACGGGCATTATGTGTGCGATGAATGCCATGCGTCGAAAGGGATTGAGATTATTATGGAGGAGTGCAAAAGCAGCTCCCTAAAAAATCCCGTGGAACTTATGCAGAAGCTAATGGAGGAGCCTTATATTTATATGCATGGCCCGGAGCATCATGTAATGGTCGGGGCGGCGCTGCTTACTGCGTATTATAATTGCAAAGGATTTGACGGCGGTACGGCGCGTGCGGACTTTGAAGCGGCGCTGGAGGAGATGAAAGCAAGAGGGGGCGGATATCCGGGCGGCTCCTGCGGCTTGTGGGGCTGCTGCGGGGCGGCGGTGAGCGCGGGGATGTTTGTAAGTATTGTAACGAAAGCGACTCCGCTTACGGGAAAGTCATGGAGGCTGTCCAACCAGATGACTGCCGAAGCGCTTGGGGCGATTGCAAAGCTTGGAGGGCCGAGGTGCTGCAAGAGAAATTCCTTTACGGCCGCAGCGGAAGCGGCAAGATTTGCGAAAGAGCATTTGGAAGTTGAGATGGAGCTGCCAAAGGAAATTTGCTGCGGGTTTTCGGAGGAGAACAGGGAATGCCTGAGAAAAAAGTGTCCGTATCATGTGTAATCAGTCCGGAAAAGAAGGAGGATATAGCATGCGGTATCGTGAATTGGGAAATACCGGAATCAGAGTAAGTGAGATCGGCATAGGCTGCGAGGGCTTTGCCGGAGATGAATTTAGAAATGCAAAAAAGTTTCTTGACCTGGCGCAAGAGGCAGGCGTTAATTATTTTGACCTTTACACTTCTGACCCTGAGGTGAGAAGTAGCGTAGGCAAGGCTTTGGAAGGAAGAAGAGAAAAATTTGTAATTCAATCTCATATCTGTTCCGTCTGGAAAGACGGACAATATAAACGTTCAAGGGAGATAGGAGAGGTGAAAGAAGCATTTGAGGAGATGCTGTCCCTTCTGAAAACGGATTACATTGACGTGGGAATGATTCATTATGTAGATTCTATGGAGGACTGGAGGAGTATCGTAAACGGTCCTGTCTTTCAATATGTAAAGGAGCTGAAGGCTCTGGGAAGAATCCGTCATATCGGGCTGAGCAGCCACAATCCGAAGGTTGCGCTGAAAGCGGCGGAAAGCGGCTGCATAGAGGTATTAATGTTCAGCGTGAACCCGTGCTATGACCTGCAGCCTGCCAGTGAGGACGTGGAAGAGCTGTGGCGGGATGAAAATTATGCGTCGCCGCTGGTAAATATGGATCCGGAGCGTCAGAGATTATACGAAACCTGTCAACGTCTGGGAGTGGGAATAACAGTTATGAAAGCATTCGGAGGCGGAGATCTGCTGGATGAAGCGCTGTCTCCGGCAGGGAAGGCGCTGACGGCAAATCAATGCCTGCACTATGCCCTGACGCGTCCTGCGGTGGCGACGGTTCTTTCCGGCGCACGTACCGTAGAGCAGCTTAAAAGCAGCATTGCCTATGAGGAGGCGTCAGACGAAGAAAAGGATTATGCGCCTGCATTTGCGGCTTTTCCAAATATCAGCTGGAAAGGACATTGCATGTACTGCAGCCATTGTGCTCCATGCCCGAAGAGGATCGATGTTGCATCTGTTACGAAGTTTTTAAATCTTGCAAAAGCTCAGGGGGAAATTCCAGAAACCGTGCGAGAGCATTATCGTGTGCTGGAACATCATGCAAGCGAATGTATCCAGTGCGGGGCATGTGAGACGAGATGTCCGTTTGATGTGGCAATTATAGAAAATATGCAGGCGGCAGAGCAGCTTTTTGGAAAATAGGCTTAAGGAATTTTCATAGAAAGGCCATTCATTGGATATACTACTGAAAAACAGGAGGTATATGAAAATGATTGGTTTTTTTATTGCCCTGCTTTCGGGAGCGCTTATGAGTGTGCAGGGAGTATTTAATACACAAGTGACAAAGACAACGGGAATGTGGGTCAGCAACGGGTGGGTGCAGCTCAGTGCGTTTGCAGTATGCCTGATTGCGTGGTTTATTGCAGGACGTGATAATATTGGGGCTCTGGCAAAGGTGGAGCCGAAATATGTATTGTTGGGCGGCGTCATTGGAGCGGGGATTACTTGGACGGTTATTAAGAGCATGGATCAGCTTGGGCCTGCGAAAGCGGCGCTTTTAATTGTTATCTCCCAGCTTATTGTCGCCTATGTCATTGAGCTTTTAGGGCTTTTTGGAGTTGAGAAGGAACCGCTGGAATGGAGAAAAATAATTGGAATGGTGATTGCGATTGTTGGAGTTGCAATTTTCCAGTGGAAATAGTACAATAAAATCTGTCTAAGCATAAGAGGGGTATTTACAGTTTCGACATCTGTAAAGGAGGAATTTTATGCGTGGCAGAAAAGAAATTATTATATCGTGGGTGATGTTTGTAAGTGCAGCTTTTTTGACGACGGGCTGTATCAAAGAGACGGGGGAGGAAGAGACGTCCCTCGTTCGTGTGGAACAGGCGGATATACCGGAGGAGGAAGAAAAAGCGGCAAAGGAAGACGCAGAAGACGGCGGTGAAGAAAGCAAGACCGGTATTATTTATGTGGATGTGTGCGGTCAAGTAAAAAATCCGGGCGTTTATCAGCTTACGGATGAAAGCCGTGTATATGAAGCCATTGAAAAAGCAGGCGGGATGACGAAAAAGGCTGCGGCGGAGTCCGTCAATCAGGCGGAGCGCCTGACGGACGGGCAGCAGATTTATATTCCGTCAGAAGAAGAGCGATATGAAGCAGATAGAGAGGGTGCAATGCTTCCGGCAGGGAAGGCGGCAGTCAATACGAAAGAGGACGGCACCGGCGGGAAAGTGAATCTGAACACGGCATCAAAGGAAGAAATTATGACTCTCAGCGGTATCGGGGAAGTCAAGGCGGATTCTATTATAAGATACCGGAAAGAGCATGGAGGCTTTCAATCGGTAGAAGATATTAAAAAGATTGAAGGGATTAAAGACGGAGTATTCAGTAAGATAAAGGACCAGATAACAATCTGACAAGGAGATGGAGTATGAGCAAACGGGTACTGGTTGTTGATGATGAAAAATTAATTGTGAAAGGGATCCGGTTCAGCCTGGAGCAGGACGGCATGGAGGTGGATGCGGCTTACGACGGGGAAGAGGCCCTTAAGCTTATCAGGGAGAATACTTATGATATTATTCTTCTTGACATTATGCTGCCGAAATATGATGGATTTGAAGTCTGCCAGCAGATTCGGGAGTTTTCAGACGTGCCTGTGATTATGCTGACAGCCAAGGGAGATGATATGGACAAGATTCTGGGACTTGAATACGGTGCGGACGACTATATTACCAAGCCGTTTAATATTCTGGAAGTGAAGGCAAGAATCAAGGCGATTATGAGACGCACCGGAAAGAAGAATGGAAACGGCAAGAATCCCAAGACGATTTCAAAGGGGGATATGAGGATAGACTGCGAGAGCCGCAGAGTTACGATTGGGGAAAAAGAAGTGAACCTTACGGCCAAGGAGTTTGATTTGCTGGAGCTGCTTGCCATGAATCCCAATAAAGTGTACAGCAGGGAAAACCTTTTGAACATTGTATGGGGATATGAGTATCCGGGAGATGCGAGAACAGTGGACGTACATATCAGACGGCTCAGGGAGAAGGTCGAAGCGAATCCAAGCGATCCAAAGTATGTATATACGAAGTGGGGAGTTGGTTATTATTTTAGGGGTTAGAAAATATTTTAAAATTAATTTTTTCAGGAGTCTCCGTTTTCGGATTACGGTACTGATTATCCTTGCAGGGATAATTCCGGGAGTGATCATGAGAGCGGTGATTCTGAAAAACTACGAAAAACAGGCGGTGGAGATGCACACCGCCGAGATTCAAAATCAATGTGCAATTCTATGTAACCAGTTAAGTACAACAGATTATCTTACAGAAGTTACGTCAGAGAGTATTCAGCTAGAGCTCATCCAGTTATCTAATATTTACAACGGGCGTATTATGGTTATTGACCAGAATTATCGTATTGCGGAGGATACATATAATCTGGACAAGGGCAGGACGATAATATCTGAGGATGTCATACGCTGTTTTCAGGGAGAACGAACCAGAAATTATGATGCAGAGAACAGATATATTGAGGTGACGGCGCCGATTATGGATAGTGCGGCAGAGCAGATACGGGGAGTTATGCTAGTCAGCGTATGTACGGATTCCATAGCAGAAAACAAGGCAAGCCTTTTAGGAAAAGCGGATCTTGTTATTGCGATGGCAGGAATCATCATTATAGCACTGGCGTTTTTGGCAGGTACGTTTTTGGTGCGGCCTTTTCACAGGATTACGAAATCTATCGGCGCAGTTACAGAAGGGTACAAAGACGACTATTTAAAAGAGTATTCCTACACCGAGACAAAGCTTCTTTCTGAAGCGTTTAATAAGATGTTAGGCAGGATGAAGGTGCTTGATGATTCCAGAAATGAATTTGTATCAAATGTGTCGCATGAACTCAAGACCCCGCTTGCATCTATGAAAGTGCTGTCGGATTCCCTGCTTGCACAGCAGGAGGCTCCGATAGAATTGTACCAGGAGTTTATGGCTGATTTGTCGGAGGAGATTGAAAGGGAGAGTAAGATTATTGATGATTTGCTGGCGCTTGTAAAGCTCGATAAGACGGCGGACACTATGAATATTAAGACTGAAAATATTAATATGCTTGTGGAGAGGATACTCAAACGTCTCCGCCCTATCGCAGAGGCACATAATATTGAAGTGATTTTTGAAAGCTTCAGGCCTGTGACCGCAGAGGTTGATGAGGTAAAGCTTACACTTGCAATTACAAATTTTGTAGAAAATGCCATTAAGTATAACAAGGAAGACGGATGGGTACATGTATCCCTGAATGCGGACCATAAGGTATTCTATGTCGAGGTGGCGGATTCAGGGATAGGTATCCCCAAAAACGAGCAGGCGCACATATTCGAGAGATTTTACCGGGTGGACAAATCCCATTCCAAAGAAATCGGCGGGACCGGACTTGGGCTGTCCATTGCCCGGAATGTAGTTGTTATGCACAGAGGTTCTGTCAGAGTATACAGCCAAGCCGGCGAGGGAACTACGTTTACGATACGGATTCCGTTGAAATATGTCGTGTAGGGGGGATGGACATGAAAGGATATCAGAAATTTTCGGCGGGATTATTAGGTTTAAGCCTTTTTCTTGGAGGCTGCGGACAAGGGACGATGCCGGATGGAAATAAGACATATATCTATTATGTCAATGCGGATGGAACGGGACTGGCTAAGGAAGAGTATGCGTTTTCCGAGAACGGCATGGAGGAGCAGATTGAAGCCGTGCTTGATGAATTAAGGAAGGACACGGATTCCATCGATTATAAAAGTGCTTATCCGGAATATGTGCATATCAATGGATGGGAGATAGAAGAGTCTGATTTAAAGATAGATTTTTCGGATTCATACAAAAGGATGGATGTGACGGAGGAGCTTCTATTGCGTGCTGCCACGGTGCATACTCTGGAGCAGGTCGGCGGAGTGGATTATATTAAATTTACCGTAGAGGGTGAAGAGCTTGAGGATAGTGAAGGGAGAGAGCAGGGGTATATGAACCATGACTCTTTTGTGGAAAACACAGGCTCTTCCATCCATAACTTTCAGGAAGGGAGCCTTCACCTGTTTTTTGCGGATAAATCGGGCAGTAAGCTGGTGGAAGAGGTTGTGAGTGTCAGATATAACAGCAATATGTCTGTGGAAAAGCTGATAGCGGAACAGTTGATTAAAGGGCCGTCAATGGAAGGCGTGTATCCTACTCTGCCGCCGGAGACGAAGATTTTGGGAGTTTCCGTCAGAGACGGTATCTGCTATGTGAATTTTGATGATGGTTTCTTGGACATGGACTATAAAATCAGCCCGCAGGTCAGGATATATTCTGTTGTAAATTCTATTGTTGCAGGGGGAGAGGCAGGCCAGGTGCAGATATTGGTAAACGGCGGGACAGATGTGACCTATCAGGACGATATCAGCCTGGAGAAGCCTCTTTCTAGAAACCTGGAAATTGTAAAAGAGAAGGAGAAAGATTGAAAAACAGACCATTGTGCAGTGTCTGTCTGTTCTTTTGCCTGCTGGTTTGTATCGGGACCGTCTGCGGAGGAAAGAAGCTTGTGAGAGAGCTTCGGCCCTCTGCGGCGGAGCAAAACCTGCGGGGCAAAGAGACGGTATATGTGTCGGGAAGAGTGTACCAGAAGGCGGACAAAGAGAAATATCAGGTAATTTATCTAAAAAATAATTCTATTACATATCATCAGCAGCCGCTGAGAGAATCCAAATTAATTATTTATGATGAAAAGAAGAAGAATGTTAGAATCGGTGATACTCTTATGATTTGCGGGGAGGCCGGTTTTTTTGAAAGCGCCCGCAATCCGGGGAATTTTGACAGTAAGCAGTATTACCGGAAACAGAACATTCATGTAAAAATATGGGCGGAGGATATACAAAAGCAAAATGACGCTCCGTATACGTGCTATGAAAATATGAAAAATACACTGTATCAGTTTAAACAGGCATGGAAAGAACACCTGTGTAAGGTTCTGGGCGATGAAGACGGAAATCTATTAGCCGCTATGCTGCTCGGAGAGAAAGAGCAGCTGGATGAAGAGATACGCGGGCTGTATCAGGTAAACGGAATCGGGCATATTCTTGCAATATCGGGTCTCCATCTATCTTTTATCGGGGTGGGGATGTATAAGCTTCTGCGCAGGCTTACCGGATCTTATCCTGCTGGCGGAGCATTCGGGGTTTTGTTTCTGGCCCTGTATCTTCTTATGATTGGGTGTACCGTATCTGCGGTGCGGGCATTCGTGATGTTTTTATTCCGTGTAGGGGCGGATATGGCGGGAAGGCATTACGATGCGCCCACGGCGCTTTCTGCGGCAGCGGCTGTGGTTTTCGCATGGAGGCCGCTTAGTCTGTATGACGGAGGATTTTGGATGTCTTTTGGAGCAGTGCTGGCGATTCTGGCGGTAGTGCCGGCGGTGCAGGAAGAGATATGCACATGTATATTACACAGTAACGGACGAAAGATGAAGATAATTGCACAAAAGGATATACCGCTACATGCATCGCATAGTACGAATGTTTCATACAATGATTTGGTGGGAGTGACAGGCAGTAGGAAAGGAGAGACGCAGAGTTCCCCAAGGCAGAATAGGGAAGATGGTTTTCTGTATGAGCAGGTGATGGGAGTCTGGGGATATGTATGGCGGGTGATTTTGCAGGGACTGACGGCAAGCATTGGTATCAATCTGGCCATTTTCCCGATTCTGCTCTATTATTTCTTTGAATTTCCGCTTTATTCTTTTATTCTGAATCTTTTTATTATCCCATTGATGTCTGTTTTGTTGCTTTTAGGGATGGCAGGAAGCCTGTCTGCACTATGGTTTCAGCCCTTATCTGCTGCGCTGCTTTGCATTTGCAGTAAGATTCTGGGGATATATAAAATGAGCTGTGAGATAGCGCTTTGTCTGCCGGGAGCAAGAATTGTGACTGGAAGGCCTGATATATGGCAGATTGCGGTATATTATGCGATTTTGCTTTTGGGGCTGATTTTATTAAGATGTATTATTCTGCCAGGAAAGGAACAAAGGAAACAGGGGGAAAGAGAAAGAATAAACAGGAGGAAAAATAGGAGCGGATGGATAAGGCGGATTGTATTTTTTATGTGGGCGGGGGGAATTGTTCTATTAACGACACGTTTTGGAGAGACGGGGAAGCTTACGACGGTAGTTCTGGACGTGGGGCAGGGAGACGGAATCTTTATGAAAGGACCAAAGGGCAAAACTTATCTGTTTGATGGAGGGAGCAGTGATGTAAAGAGAGTGGGACGGTACAGGCTGGAACCCTTTTTAAAGTCTCAGGGAGTGGGGGAGCTTGATTATGTGCTGATATCTCATGGCGACGGCGACCATATGAACGGTGTAGAAGAGTTGATAGAGAGACAGGATGTCGGCGTAAAGATAAGGACGCTGGTGCTGCCGGCGCAGGAGGCATGGGATGAGACGCTTACGAGCCTGGCAAGGAAGGCTGAGAAGTATGGAATATGTGTGGCTGTAATAGAACCGGGCCGGAGTATGAAGGAAGGAGGGATGGACATAATGTGCATACAGCCTGGAGGCAGGGATACAAAAGGCGATGCAGGACTGGAGCCTGGCAATGCGGCTTCTATGGTATTGGCAGTAAGGTATGGAAAATTCGACATGCTTTTAACCGGAGACGTGGAGGGAGAAGGCGAGGAGCAGCTTACAGGACGGTTGGAAAAGCAGTATCCGGATCGTACGTGGGAAATCTTGAAGGTGGCGCATCACGGTTCGAGAAACTCGTCAACTGAAATGTTTCTCAGGCAGGTTCGGCCGGCTTATGCGCTGATATCGGCAGGAAAGGGAAACCGATACGGCCATCCGCACAAGGAAACCGTAGAAAGGCTTACAGATGCCGGCAGCATCGTCTATTCAACGCAGGAAAACGGAGCGATAATAGCAGAGGTAGAAGACGGGGAGATATTAAGATTGGAGAAATGGAAAAGATAGATAATTACCCTTGAAGTCACTCTTTGATTTCAGTATACTGTTTTTAACGGCAGGCGCATAGGTATATACGGATGTTTGGCCATGCGCCGATTATGGATTTTATGCGGCCATGCGTAAATATGACAGGAAAGTGTAGCGGATGAAAAATATAAACGAGCAGATAAAGACAGGACAATTTAAAAAAGCATATCTACTTTATGGGGAGGAAACCTATTTAAAAAGACAGTACAGGGATAAGCTTACGAAAGCTATGCTGCCGGATGGCGATACGGTAAATTACGCCTACTATGAAGGAAAGGGAACCGAGCCGGAGAAGCTTATCGATTTGGCGGAGACGATGCCGTTTTTTGCAGAGCGGCGTTTGATTGTTGTGGAAAATTCCGGATTTTTTAAAAATTCCATGCCTAAGCTGGCTGACTATATTAAGGTGATGCCTGATACCGCCTGTTTCCTTTTTGTAGAAAATGAGGTGGACAAAAGGGGGAAGATGTACAAGGCGGTCAAAGATGCAGGTTACATCTCAGAGATGGGGCGGCAGGATGAGAAGACGCTTCTTTATTGGATAGCAGGACAAATTAAGAGAGAAGAGAAGCAGATTAAGGAATCGGCGGCGCGATTTCTTATTGAAAGAGCAGGGACGGATATGGAGCTGCTTGAAAATGAACTTGAGAAGTTGTTTTCCTACACTCTGGGGAAAAAGGAGATTACGGCGGAAGATATAGCTGCGGTCTGTACGGCACAGATTACGAATAAGATTTTTGACATGGTGGAGGCGGTTGCCGCAAAGCAGCAGAAGAAAGCGCTGGATTACTATTATGATCTGCTTGCGCTTAAAGAACCTCCCATGCGGATTCTATATCTTTTATCCAGACAGTTTCGATTGCTTTTAGAAGTAAAGGAATTGATGAAGCAAGGATATGACAAAGCGCAGGTTGCGAAGACGGCAAAGCTGCATCCCTTTGCCGCAGGAAAATATATGAAGCAGTGCAGGGATTTTTCGCGCGCACAGTTAAAAGAAATTATGGAAGCGGCTGCGGAGTATGAAGAGCTTGTAAAGACAGGACGGTTAAATGACCGGATGAGCGTAGAACTTTTCATTGTCAAGTACAGCCTTGCATGATATGATACTAGGGTCAAAAGGTTATATTTATCTTAAGAAACAGAAAGGTGTTAGAAGTGGCAGAGATTAATCAAAGTAAAATTCGTAATTTTTGTATTATTGCCCACATTGATCATGGAAAATCTACGCTTGCCGACCGCATTATCGAGATGACGGGGCTCCTCACAAGCAGGGAAATGCAGTCGCAGGTGCTGGACAATATGGAACTGGAGCGGGAACGGGGCATTACGATTAAGGCACAGACAGTGCGTATTGTTTATAAGGCGCAAAACGGCGAGGAGTATATATTTAATTTGATTGACACGCCGGGCCATGTGGATTTTAACTATGAGGTATCCAGAAGCCTTGCGGCATGTGACGGAGCAATCCTTGTGGTAGACGCGGCCCAGGGAGTGGAAGCGCAGACGCTGGCGAACGTATATCTTGCATTGGATCATGATTTGGATGTCATGCCGGTTATTAATAAGGTCGATTTGCCAAGCGCAGAGCCTGAGCGGGTCATAGAAGAGATTGAGGACATTATCGGGATAGAGGCTCAGGACGCTCCCCGCATTTCTGCAAAAACCGGGCTGAATGTAGAGGAAGTGCTGGAACAGATTATCGAGAAGATACCGGCGCCGACGGGAGATTCAAAAGCACCGCTACAAGCGTTGATTTTTGACTCGGTGTATGATTCCTATAAAGGAGTTATCGTTTTCTGCCGCATTAAAGAAGGCTCGATACAAAAGGGCACTCCGATACTTATGATGGCTACCTGTGCGAAGGCGGAAGTCGTGGAGGTAGGATACTTTGGCGCGGGGCAGTTTATCCCCTGCGAGGAATTGAGCGCAGGAATGGTAGGATATATTACGGCAAGCATCAAAAATGTAAAGGATACCCGTGTGGGGGATACGATAACCAATGCGCAGGCGCCGTGCAAGGAACCGCTCCCCGGATATAAGAAGGTAAACCCAATGGTTTACTGCGGAGTGTACCCGGCGGACGGGGCGAAGTATCCGGATTTGCGGGACGCACTGGAAAAGCTTAGGCTTAACGACGCCTCGCTTCAGTTTGAGCCGGAGACTTCTGTAGCTTTGGGATTTGGATACCGGTGCGGTTTTTTGGGTCTTTTACATCTTGAGATTATTCAAGAACGGCTGGAAAGGGAGTATAATCTGGATTTGGTTACGACGGCTCCGGGAGTTGTCTATAAAGTATATAAGACGAACGGGGAAGTTGTGGAGCTTACAAATCCGTCCAATCTTCCGGATCCGTCCGAGATTGAATATATGGAAGAACCTATCGTGAAGGCGGAAATTATGGTTACGTCTGAATTTATCGGGGCAATTATGGATTTATGTCAGGAGCGGAGAGGAATTTACGAGGGGATGGAATATATGGAGGAGACCCGTGCGGTGCTGCATTACCGTCTGCCTCTCAACGAGATTATCTATGACTTTTTTGATGCGCTGAAATCCCGTTCCAGAGGCTACGCATCCTTCGACTATGAGCTGGACGGCTACATGCAGTCAGAGCTTGTGAAGCTGGATATCCTGATTAATAAAGAGGAAGTGGATGCACTTTCCTTTATCGTGCATGCTCAGACTGCTTACGAGAGGGGCCGGAAAATGTGCGAGAAGCTGAAGGAGGAGATTCCGAGACATTTGTTTGAAATACCGATTCAGGCGGCTATCGGCAGCAAGATAATTGCCAGAGAGACTGTGCGCGCCATGAGGAAGGATGTGCTTGCCAAGTGCTATGGCGGAGACATTACCCGTAAGAAGAAGCTTCTGGAAAAACAAAAAGAAGGAAAGAAGCGGATGCGTCAGGTGGGCAATGTAGAGATACCGCAGAAAGCGTTTATGAGTGTATTAAAGCTGGATGATAAAAAGTAATGAAGCCTTTGGAAATTTATGTGCATATACCGTTTTGCGTAAAAAAATGTAATTACTGTGATTTCCTGTCTGCTCCGTCAACCGGGGCGCAGCGGCAGAAATACGTGGAAAGCCTTTGCGGGCATATCCGTTCTTGCGGAGAGACCGCAAAGGCTTATCGTGTCGTTAGTATTTTTATAGGAGGGGGAACACCGTCCATCTTGGAGGGGGAGCAGATTGCGGCGATTTTTAAAGCGGTGAGAGATACATTTTATATAGAAGAAAGTGCGGAAATTACAATAGAGATGAATCCCGGAACAGTGACGGCGGACAAACTGAGAGCATACCGGTCTTTCGGAATCAACCGTTTAAGCATCGGTTTACAGTCGGCAGACGATAAGGAACTGAGAATACTTGGAAGGCTCCATACTTTTGAAGATTTTCTTAAAACTTACCGGATGGCGAGAGGCGAAGGGTTTCGGAATATCAACATTGACCTGATATCAGCAGTGCCGGGGCAGACTATAGAAAGTTTTAAGAGGACGCTTCTAAGAACGGTTTCTCTCTCGCCGGAGCATATCTCGGCGTATAGTCTTATAATTGAGGAAGGGACTCCTTTTTTTGAAATCTACGGAGAAGGGGCGCATAAAGAAAAGATATGTGACGCGCACGGCCATCCGCAGCTTCCCGACGAGGACAGTGAGCGGCAGATGTACTATGACACAAAGCGTATTCTTAAAGAGTATGGATACCATCGGTATGAGATTTCCAACTATGCAAAGGATGGTTATGAATGCCGCCATAATCTTGGCTATTGGAACCGGACAGAATATTTAGGGTTCGGCGACGGGGCGGCTTCTTTTTTCGACCATAAAAGATGGGTAACGGGGGAGAAGCCGAAGATGCTGAGTCGGGAAGAAGAGATGGAAGAATATATGTTTTTGGGTCTCCGTATGATAAACGGGGTGTCAAAGCTTAGGTTTAAGAAGGAATTTGGTATAACAATGGAGAGCATATATAAACAGGTGCTTGCGGATATGGAAAGCAAGCGTCTGTTAGAGCAGGACGGGGATTTCGTCCGGCTGACAGAACGGGGGCTTGATGTCAGCAACTATGTTATGAGTGAATTTCTTCTGTAAAAAAGTCATCAAAAAACATATCAAAAATGTCATCGCAATAAAGTCTTCATTACAGTGTCATAGATTTCCTGGCTTTTTGCGGACCAGTTGTTTGCGATAGTTGAAGCCTCCGATTTTGTCGGGACAGAAACAGTCAGGTCAATGAGAGGAAGTCCTTGTTCCGTAATTTGGCAGCGCACACTGTATTCACTGGCAGAGTTCAGATAGTAATCTGACTTGACAGAGATTTCATTTTTAAATTCATACTTTTTCATAAGTAAAAAAGTTTCGATATCTTTCCGGATTTCCGGGGAGATATCGTTTCTTAAAAGCTGCACCGTCTGTTCTCCTTCGCCGGTCAGGTAATAAAGGGTGCGGTTGTGAGTAGATTCTTTCCGGATGAGTCCGTCTTCGGCGAGTTCCCCGATTACCTGATGCAGTTTGAAATAATCCGTATATCCCTGTTCCAGCACAAACTCGGAAATCTGTGAGTCCGTGAGAGGAAAATCAATACAGTTCAGCATATACAGGACGATTAATTTATATAGTTTAAAGGCTGTTGTCATTTTTGAACTCCTTTCCCTGCCAGATATCATTTTGTTTTAGATATGCATGAATTTGATTTAATACGCGGCGTTTATCAGCGCTCCACAAAGGTGCGAGCAAGAGGGATTTTGGCCCGTCCCCTGTCAGGCGGTGGATGACGATGTCCGGCCTTAGGTTTGCAGCGCACCGTCCGACAGCCGCTATATACTCATCCATAGAAAGTATATGGAAAGGATGCCGGTGATAATAATCCTCCAAATCTGTACCACTTAATATATGAAGAAGCTGAAGTTTTATTCCCTGTATCCGCATAGTGTTCAAATAGCGAATGGTAGCCAGCATGTGGGATTCCTCTTCTGTGGGAAGTCCTAAAATTACATGGACAACCGTCTCGATATTTCGGGCGGAAAGTGAGGCTACGGCCTGTTCGAATACAGGAAGTCCGTACCCTCTCCGGATAAGCTGTGCAGCAGGCTCATGAATCGTCTGCAGGCCAAGCTCTACCCATACGGGTTTTCTATGATTCAGCTCGTCAAGGAGGTTTAATACCTCTTCATTAATACAGTCGGGCCTGGTGGCGATAGACAGCAGCCGGATGTCAGGGTGCGTGATGGCTTCCGTAAATATTTTCCTTAGATATTCGCAGGGCGCGTAAGTGTTTGTATAGGCTTGAAAGTAAGCGATATAAGAAGAGCCGGAATGTTTTTTTGATACCAGTATTTTGGCGGCCTCTATCTGCTCCCTGATAGAGAGGGAGGAATCGGCTGCAAAATCCCCGGAGCCGCCCTCGCTGCAGAAGATACAGCCGCGGGTTCCGAGGGTGCCGTCGCGGTTGGGGCAAGTCATGCCGCCGTTCAAAGATAATTTGTACAATTTTTGCCCAAATTTATTTTTGAGATAATAATCGAGGGAATGGTATCTTTTCTCCCCCCAGTATACTGCCCGTGCATCCATAGTCCCCTCCCGCACCGAAGCTTTGCTGATTTGCCGGTATCAAAGGATTTCATTTGCTTTTGCTTATGTATCATCATATCATTCAAAGCCGGGCAAATCAACTTTAATTATTCTTTGAAGAATTGAGAGGTTAGTGATAGAATAAAGTTAAGTCAGAAAATTCAGGAGGTATTTTTGTTATGGATTATGCAAAAGAGTCGTTGAGGCTCCATGATAAGTGGAAAGGGAAAATTGAAGTAGTTGCGACCGTACCGGTAGAGACAAAGGATGATTTGTCTTTGGCATATACGCCGGGCGTGGCGCAGCCGTGCCTGGAGATACAAAAGAATGTGGAGAGAAGCTATGATTTGACAAGGCGGCACAACATGTGCCTGGTTGTGACAGACGGCTCGGCAGTGCTCGGACTCGGCGATATCGGTCCGGAGGCGGGGATGCCTGTCATGGAAGGAAAATGTGTGCTGTTCAAGGCATTCGGAGACGTGGATGCATTCCCGCTTTGTATTAAGAGTAAAGACGTGGATGAAATCGTAAATACGGTATACATGATTTCGGGTTCATTTGCGGGGGTGAACCTTGAAGATATATCGGCGCCCCGATGTTTTGAGATTGAGAGGAAATTAAAGGAGAAATGCGACATCCCGATTTTCCATGACGACCAGCATGGGACGGCCATTATTACACTGGCGGGGCTTACGAATGCCTTGAAGGTAGTCGGGAAAAAGAAAGAGGAAATTAAAGTGGTTATGAATGGCGCGGGGGCTGCCGCAATTTCCATTGCGAAGCTGCTTTTGACTGCGGGTGTAAAGGATATTACACTCTGCGACCGCAGCGGCGCAATTTATAAGGGACGGGAAATGGCGGAGATTACAAATCTTTTAAGGAAGTCCGGTTCGCTTGCGGACATGCTTGTCGGCGCCGATGTATTCATCGGTGTGTCTGCTCCGGGAGTAGTGACGGCGGATATGGTGAGAACGATGGCTGAGGATGCCATTGTATTTGCATGTGCCAATCCCACGCCTGAGATTTTCCCGGATGAAGCAAAGATGGGAGGCGCAAAGGTAGTAGCTACCGGGCGGAGCGATTTCCCGAACCAGGTAAATAACGTACTTGCGTTTCCGGGGATTTTCCGAGGTGCTTTTGACGTCCGCGCAAGAGATATCAACGTGGAAATGAAGCTTGCCGCGGCAAAGGCGCTTGCAGATTTCATCCCGGAGGAAGAACTGTCGGCGGATAATATCATTCCGCCTGCGTTTGCGAAAGGCGTGGGAAAGGCGGTTGCAAAGGCGGTTGCAGAGGCTGCGGTTGAGACGGGAGCAGCGCGCATCAAAGGAAAATGATTTATAGTAATTTGTTTTATATTAATTCCTTAAAAAGGCTTTCCATAATAGAAATGTTGTAGTATAATCATACCGTTGCAATTATTTCAGGAAGGTCGGTTCAGACCGCATATCCCATGATGGCAGGATGAATTAGGAAAGGATTATATCTATTTATGATGAGAGAGAAGTATGAATCTCTGCCTCTTGCTACCTTAAAAGAATTGGCGAAGGCGAGAGGGCTGAAAGGCATTTCAGTAATTAAGAAAGCAGAGCTTATTGAGCTTATGCTGAAAGAAGATGAAAAGGACAAGAAGGAAAAACAGGAAGCCGTGAAAGAGATGTCCGCAAATACCGGAGACAAGGAAGTCCATGATATCGACAGACTGGACAGCGGAATGAAGGCGCAGGGCATTCTTGAGGTTATGCCGGATGGGTATGGGTTTATCAGAAGTGCGAATTATCTTCCCGGAGAGAATGACGTCTATGTATCTCCGTCTCAGATTCGCAAGTTCAACCTGAAAACGGGAGATATTCTGGAGGGTAATACAAGGATTAAGACGCAGCAGGAAAAGTTCAGCGCACTTTTGTATTTGACGAAAATCAATGAGATGGATCCGTTGAAGGCGATGCGCAGGACAAACTTTGAGGATATGACGCCTATTTTCCCGAATGAAAGGCTGAAGCTGGAGTGTGGGAAAACAAGTACCGCCATGCGGATTATGGATTTGATGTCCCCGATTGGAAAAGGACAGAGGGGGATGATCGTATCGCCGCCAAAAGCGGGGAAGACGACGCTTTTAAAGCAGGTGGCGCTGTCTGTGCGCCAGAATAATCCGGAAGTCCACCTTTTAATCCTTTTGATTGATGAGCGGCCGGAGGAAGTGACGGATATTAAAGAAACGATAGAGGGGGAGAATGTAGAGGTTATTTATTCTACGTTTGACGAGCTTCCGGAACATCATAAGAGAGTTTCCGAGATGGTGATAGAGCGTGCAAAACGTTTAGTGGAGCATAAAAAGGATGTCATGATTATTCTTGACAGCATAACGCGGCTTGCAAGGGCTTATAATCTTACTGTCCCGCCGTCAGGACGTACGCTGTCGGGAGGTCTTGACCCGGCGGCGCTTCATATGCCGAAGAGATTCTTTGGAGCCGCAAGGAATATGCGGGGAGGCGGAAGCCTTACAATTCTCGCCAGTGCTTTAGTAAACACGGGGAGCAAGATGGACGACGTTATCTATGAAGAATTTAAAGGAACCGGTAATATGGAGCTTGTTTTAGACCGAAGGCTCTCCGAAAAGAGAGTGTTTCCGGCAATTGATATTGCGCCGTCCGGCACAAGGAGGGAGGATTTGCTTCTTACTGTGCAGGAGCAGGAAGCGGTGGATTCAATGCGCCGCGCACTGAACGGCCTTCGGGCGGAGGAGGCGGTTGACAATATTCTCAATATGTTCAGCCGCACGAAGAATAATGCGGAATTAATACAGTTAGTAAAAAAGACGAAATTAATCTAGACAAGATGGAGCTTTTGTGATACAATATGAAAGCTGTTTAGAAAAAGAAATATTATTGCGTTATGCGTAAAACAAATAAAGAAGAGGTGAAAATCATGAAAGAAGGAATACATCCAGCATATCATCAGGCAACGGTAACTTGTAACTGCGGTAATACATTTGTGACCGGTTCTACCAGCGAGGACATCCACGTAGAAATCTGTTCCAAGTGCCATCCGTTCTATACGGGACAGCAGAAAGCAGCTCAGGCCCGCGGCCGTGTTGATAAGTTCAATAAGAAATACGGAATGGGGAAATAAGCTTACAAGTATCGGGTTGAGGTTTTTAAAATCTCAACCCTTTTTGTTAAAGGAGTATTTATGAAATCATCAAATATCGGTGGACAGGCGGTTCTTGAAGGGATTATGATGAAGCACAAAGATGAGTATGCGGTTGCCGTAAGGAAGCCGGACGGGGAAATCTTTGTAAAGAAGGACGTATATCCTGGCGTCGTCGGGTGGAAATTTCTTACAAAGATACCTTTTATCAGGGGAGTGTTTAATTTTATCGATTCAATGGTACTTGGGATTCAGACATTGACTTATTCGGCGGAATTTTATGAAGAAGAGGGGGAGGCGGACAAGGAGCCGGGAAAAGAACGGAATAAAAATACAGAAAAACTGGTTATGGCGGGAACGGTACTGTTTTCCGTGGCTGCGGCAGTCGGGATTTTTATGGTGCTGCCGTATTTTCTGTCTTCCCTGCTTCGGCCGTTTGTTTCTTCCTATCTATGGCGCACGATGATTGAGGGCTTTATGCGGATTGGCATTTTTATTATCTATGTGCTGTTAATTTCCAGAATGGAGGATATTCAGCGGACCTTCATGTATCACGGAGCCGAGCATAAATGCATTAACTGTATTGAACACGGGCTTCCGCTTACGGTTGAAAATGTGCGGGTAAGCTCCAGACAGCACAAGCGGTGCGGCACCAGCTTTTTATTTTTTGTACTGGCTATCGGGATTATTCTCCTGTTGTTTATACAGGTGGAGTCTCCGCTTTTGAGGGTTGCAGTCCGGATTGCACTTTTGCCTGTTATTGCAGGAATCTCTTACGAGGTATTAAAGCTTGCCGGAAGGAGCGAGAATCCGGTAGTGAATCTTCTCAGCAAGCCGGGGCTGGCAGTACAGAAACTGACCACAAAGGAACCGGACGACAGTATGATAGAGGTAGCTATTCAGGCAGTGGAGGCGGTGTTTGACTGGAGAGCATATGAATCGGAAAATTTTATCGATACAAGAGGTTTATAGAGAGGGGAAAGAACGCCTTGAGAGGGCGGGCATTGCAGATGCCGGAATTGATGCGTGGTACCTGCTTGAGTATGTAACGGGGATTGACAGGGCTTCCTATTATGGGAATCCCGGCAGAGAACTCAGCGGGGAAGAGAAGAAGCAGTATTTCTTCTATATAGGAGAGCGGCAAAAAAGGATTCCGCTTCAGCATCTTACAAAAGAGCAGGCATTTATGGGACTGACTTTTTCCGTCAGCAGGCATGTGCTGATTCCCAGGCAGGATACGGAGCTTTTGGTAGAAACGGCATTAAAACAGCTAAAACCGGATATGCGGATTTTAGATATGTGTACGGGCTCCGGCTGCATATTGCTCAGCTTGTTAAAGCTATGCGGGCAGGAGAAAATCACGGGCATAGGGGCGGATATTTCCTGTGAAGCGCTGCATACGGCGAAGGAGAATGCTTCGAGACTTCAAGTGACCGCCGGATTTGTGCAGGGGGATTTGTTTGAAAATATAGCGTCCGAAGATATGTTTGACATGATTGTCTCGAATCCGCCCTATATTCCAAGTCAGGCAATCGGCGGACTTCAGGATGAAGTGAGACTTTATGACCCGCATATCGCTCTTGACGGCGGGGAGGACGGGCTGCTTTTTTACAGAAGGATTGTAAAAGAAAGTATTCCGCATTTGAAAAAAGGCGGCCGTCTGTTGTTTGAAATCGGATGTGAGCAGGCGGAGACAGTAAGTAATCTGATGGAATCGGCAGGCTTTAAAGACGTGGGGGTGAAAAAGGATCTTGCGGGTCTTGACCGTGTAGTTATGGGAATGTACAATGGAGAATAGTTGTTAGGAGGAAGAAAGATGTTTGACAGGTTAGAAGATTTACTCATCCGCTTGGAGGAGATATTGAGCGAACTGCAGGAGCCGGATGTGGCAAGCGACCAGAATCGGTTCCGGAAACTGATGAAGGAGCAGAACGAACTGACTCCTATTGTGGAAGCATATAAAGAATATAAGGCATGCAGGCAGACGATAGAGGACAGTCTGCAGATGCTTGAGGAAGAAAGCGACGAGGAGATGCGCGAGCTTGCCAAAGAGGAGCTTAATGACGCGAAGGCAAGGGTAGAGGAATTGGAGCATGAGCTTAAAGTGCTGCTGCTGCCGAAAGACCCGAATGACGATAAGAATGTCATGGTCGAGATACGCGCCGGTGCGGGCGGCGACGAGGCGGCTTTGTTTGCTGCGGAGATTTATCGTATGTATATTCATTATGCAGAGAGCAGGCGCTGGAAGGTTGAGCTTGTTGAGTGCGAGGAAATCGGCATCGGCGGCATGAAGAATGTGACTTTTATGATTAACGGGAGCGGGGCATATTCCGTAATGAAATATGAGTCCGGCGTACACCGCGTGCAGCGTGTGCCTGAGACGGAATCCGGGGGCCGTATCCATACGTCTACCATCACGGTGGCGGTCATGCCGGAGGCCGAGGAGGTGGACGTCCATATCGATGAAAAGGATATCCGTATTGATGTTATGCGCGCATCGGGAAACGGAGGACAGTGTGTCAATACGACCGACTCCGCCGTGCGTCTGACCCATTACCCGACAGGAATCGTGATATACAGCCAGACAGAGAAATCACAGCTCCAGAATAAGGATAAGGCGTTTGCCCTTCTGCGCGCAAAGCTCTATGATATCGAGTGTCAGAAGAGACACGATGCGGAAGCGGAAGCAAGAAAGAGCCAGATTGGTACGGGGGATCGCTCGGAAAAAATCCGCACCTACAATTTCCCGCAGGGACGTGTGACAGACCATCGGATTGGACTGACTTTATATAAGCTGGATAAAATTATGAACGGAGACATACAGGAGATTATAGATGCCTGCATTGCGGCTGACCAGGCGGCGAAGCTGGCAAATATGAATGAATAAAATGAGACGGAAGCTGAAAAAATTATTTGCGTATTATCATCCCTATAAACGGCTGCTTTACAGCGATTTGTTTTTTGCCATTCTTGGAGCAGCGGTGACACTGGCAATACCGCTTATTATCAGGTATATTACAAATGATGTGGTCTATTTCGGCTCCGGTGAGGCGAAGCGGGCGGTGGCCGTTTTGGGGCTTGTGCTTTTGGCGCTTATAATTATAGAAGTTTTCTGTAATTTTTATATTGCATACTATGGACATATTATGGGTGCGAAGATGGAAGCGGATATGCGCAGGGATATCTTTGGACACTACCAAAAGCTGACGTTTGCGTTTTATGATAATCAGAAGGTAGGGCACCTTCTTTCCAGAATCACAAGTGATTTGTTTGACATCAGCGAGCTTCTTCACCACGGTCCGGAGGATTTGGTGATTTCCGTCATTAAAATTGCCGGCTCTTTTGTAATTTTGATGACGGTAAATATAAAGCTGGCGCTTATTATGTTTGCATTTCTTCCAATCATGGTAATATTTGCTTTCTATTATAATGGAAAGATGAAGGTTGCGTTTGTACATAATAGAGAGAAGATTGCAGATATTAACAGCCAGATAGAGGACAGTCTGGCAGGAATCCGTGTCGTAAAATCTTTTGCCAACGAAAAAGAAGAGATGAAAAAGTTCAAGGCAGGGAATGATAACTTTGTAAATGCAAAAAAGGTCAGCTATAAGTATATGGGCATCTACAATTCCGGGCTGGGCGCAATGACTACATTGGTGACGGTGGCGGTCATTGTATCAGGCGTAGGGATGATGCTTTCCGGAAGTGTAAAGCTTACGGATCTGCTTACCTTCCTTCTTTATATTAATAACTTTACGGATCCGGTTAAAAAGCTTGTATCATTTACAGAACAATTTCAGAACGGGTATTCCGGTTTTGAGAGATTTCTTGAGATTCTGGCGATTGCGCCGGATATTGCGGACAAACCGGATGCGGTCAGGCTTGAACATGTGGAGGGCGACATTGAATTTCGGAATGTATCCTTCCATTACGAGGATACAACGGAGAAGGTGCTGGATTCCATTAATTTAAAAGTAAGGGCCGGAGAATATATTGCTCTTGTGGGTCCGTCCGGCGCGGGAAAGACAACTTTGTGCAGCCTGATACCCAGATTTTACGAGGTCACGGAAGGTTCTGTATGTATAGACGGGACGGACGTCAGGAATATCAGATTAGAAAGCTTGAGAAACCATGTGGGAATCGTGCAGCAGGATGTATATTTATTTGCAGGTACGATTATGGACAATATCCGTTACGGGAAACCGGACGCTTCGGACAGAGAGGTCGTACAGGCGGCGAAGCGCGCCAATGCGCATGAATTTATTATGGGCTTTCCGGATGGCTATGATACGGATATCGGACAGCGGGGCGTTAAGTTATCCGGAGGACAAAAGCAGAGACTTTCCATTGCCAGAGTATTTCTTAAAAATCCGCCGATTCTGATTTTTGACGAGGCTACTTCGGCGCTTGACAATGAAAGTGAGCAGGTAGTTCAGAAATCTTTAGAAGGTCTCGCTAAAAACCGCACGACTTTCGTCATTGCACACCGTCTTACAACGATACAAAATGCAGGGAAGATTCTTGTGCTGACGGAGGATGGAATTGCGGAGCAGGGGACGCATGAGGAACTTTTGGATAAAAAAGGTATATATGAGTCGCTGTACCATATGCACTTTTGAAAAATAGTAAAAGGACTGACAGAATAGGATAGAAGCGAAATTATGGAAGATATACGATTTAAAAGGGCAGAATTGGAAGATAAGGAGATTATATCAGAATATTTGAAGCACCATACCAGCAGGAGCTGCGAGAGGACTTTTGTAAATGTGTTTTTGTGGTCCAGGCAGTATCCGGTAAAATGGGCGGTTATCGAGGGGGCTTTGGTGTTTAAAAGCGAAGATGAGGAACATGTTTCCTATGCGTTTCCCGCAGGGGATGATGAGAGCGTAAAAAAAGCATTGAAATTTATGAAAAGTTACAGCAAAGAGCGCGGATATCCTTTTACTATGTACAATATTACTCCGGATAACTATGCGAAGCTGGAGGAGTGGTATCCGGGCAGGTTTGAAATTGAATATGACAGAGACTATGCGGACTATGTGTACGAGACAGAGAAGCTTGCCGCATTGTCGGGGAAAAAGCTTCATGGAAAGCGCAACCATATTAATAAATTCAAGATATTGTACGAGGGCCGCTGGAGTTATGAGACAATGACGAAGGATAATCTGGAAGAATGTTTCCAGATGGCTTTGAAATGGCGCAATGAGAACGGGTGCGAAGAGGACGAGGAAAAAAATGCGGAGATGTGCGTAACCTTGAATGCCCTCCGGCTGTTTGAGGAATTAGGGCTTATCGGAGGCGTATTGAAGGTTGACGGGAAAGTAGCCGCTTTTACGCTGGGAGAGCCGGTATGTTCGGATACCTTTGTCGTGCACATCGAAAAAGCGTTTGCGGATGTCCAGGGGGCATATCCGATGATTAACCAGCAGTTTGTGGAACATGAATGTATGGGGTACCGTTATATTAACCGCGAGGAAGACACGGGGGCAGAAGGCTTAAGAAAGGCAAAGCTTTCCTACCGTCCGGTATTTCTGGTAGAAAAAGGAAACGTGAAGGAAAAACAACAGTAAAGGAGAACATCGATGATAGCAGAGAAGATGAAGAACATGGTGGCAAACAGTTCGGCCATTCGCGCAATGTTTGAAGAGGGTAACAGGCTGGCAAAAATATACGGGGCAGAGAATGTATATGATTTCAGTCTCGGAAATCCGAATGTTCCGGCGCCTGAAGCAGTAAAAAAAGCAATTGCAAAGCTTATTGAGGAGGAAGACCCGGTTGCGCTTCATGGATATACGAACAGCAACTGCGGTTACGCCGATGTTCGGGAAGCGGTTGCCTCTTCTTTGAACGAGCGGTTCGGTACGAGGTTTGAGGGGAAAAATATTGTTATGACCGTAGGAGCGGCAGGAGGGCTGAATGTTATTTTAAAATCATTGATTAATCCGAAAGATGAGGTTATTGCGTTTGCCCCTTATTTTGGAGAATACCGCTCTTATACGGATAATTATGACGGAGTATTGGTCGAGATTTCGCCGAACACGGCGGACTTCCAGCCAAAGCTTGATGAATTTGAACAGAAAATCACGCCGAAGACGAAGGCGGTCATTGTGAATACGCCCAATAATCCTACAGGCGTGGTGTATTCAGAAGAAACAATTCAAAAGATGGCTGCGATTTTAGAGGCCAAACAGAAGGAATATGGCACGGACATTTTCCTTATTTCCGATGAGCCGTACCGGGAGCTTGTATATGACGGAGCAGAGGTTCCATATTTGACAAAGTATTACGACAACACAATTGTAGGATATTCTTACAGCAAGTCCTTGTCTCTTCCGGGAGAGCGCATCGGATATCTGGTAATTCCGGACGAAGCGGCGGACAGTGAACAACTCCTTGCGGCGGCCAATGTCGCGACGCGCATTTTAGGGTTTGTGAATGCGCCGACGCTTCAGCAGAAGATTGTTGCAAAGTGCCTGAATGAAAAGACGGACGTATCTTACTATAACCGCAACAGAGAAGCATTGTACCAAGGGCTTAAGGAGTGCGGCTTTGAATGTATAAAACCGGAGGGGGCGTTTTATCTTTTTGTAAAGTCCCCGACGGCGGATGAAAAGGAGTTTTGCGCGGCGGCAAAGAAATATAATCTTCTTATTGTGCCGGGGAGTTCTTTTGCATGTCCGGGGTATGTAAGGCTGGCATATTGCGTATCCTATGAGACGATTATCAACTCTCTTCCAAAGTTTCGGGAATTGGCAAAGGAGTACTTTTAGATGAAAACGTTTGAAAAAAATATCCGTAAAGTTGAACCGTATGTTCCGGGGGAGCAGCCGCAGAGAAAAGTGATTAAGCTAAATACGAATGAGAACCCGTATCCGCCCGCGCCGGGAGTGGAGCGGGCATTAAAGTCGATGGATACGGACAGGATGAGGCTTTACCCGGATCCGACGGCGGGAGAGCTTGTAAAGGCTCTGGCGGATTATTATCACGTAGGCGAGAATCAAGTATTCGTAGGAGTCGGTTCTGACGATGTGCTTTCCATGTGTTTTCTTACTTTTTTTAATTCGGAAAAACCGGTGCTCTTTCCGGACGTTACCTATTCTTTTTATAAAATATGGGCGGAACTGTACCGTATTCCATATGAGCTCTGTCCTTTGGATGAGGATTTCCGCATTGTGAAAGAGGATTATTTCCGGGATAACGGAGGTATCATTTTCCCGAATCCCAACGCTCCTACAGGACTCTATATGGAGCTTGGGGATGTGGAAGATATTATTTCGCACAATCAGGATGTGATTGTAATCGTTGATGAGGCATATATTGATTTCGCCGGGAAATCTGCACTGGAATTAATTGAAAAGTATGAGAATGTGATCGTCGTGCAGACTTTTTCCAAAGCGCGGGCAATGGCGGGGATGCGGATTGGGTATGCAGTCGGCAATCCTCTTCTTATCAAATATCTCAACGACGCAAAATATTCTTTTAATTCTTACACAATGAACCAGACAGCGCTTGTATGCGGCGCAGAGGCAGTGAAGGACAAGGAATATTTTGAAGAAGGGATCCGTAAGATAATTAAGACGCGAGAGTGGGCGAAGGAAGAGCTTTTAAAGCTCGGCTTTTCTTTCCTTGACTCGAAGGCGAACTTTATCTTTGCCACACATCCGGATTATGATGCAAAGGAACTTTTTGAGGCGCTTAAGGACAATGGCATCTATGTGAGATATTGGGGCGGCGGACGCATTTCGCAGTATCTTCGTATTACCGTCGGCACAAAAGAAGAGATGGACGCCTTGTTCGGCTTTTTAAGAAGCTATATGATGCAATAACAAATATGTATAAGGGAGAATGCTATGACAGAAACATTAATTCAGGGAATTATCGATGCGTTGGGAGGAAGCGTAGGAAAAGAAGCTATTGTGTTTATTATTTCTATGATTCCGATTCTGGAGCTGCGGGGGGCGCTTTTAGTTGCGGGGCCTTTGCTTGGCGTTCCGGTCTCGACAGCGGTTCCTCTTAGTGTTATCGGGAACATTATTCCTGTGCCGTTTATTCTTTTATTGATTACTCCGGTATTCAATTGGATGAAAAAAATGAAGATTTTTAAGCCGATGGTGGATAAGCTGGAATCCAAAGCGATGAGTAAAAGTGACAAGATTGAAAAGTATGAGTTTTGGGGGTTGGTACTTTTCGTGGGGATTCCGCTTCCGGGTACGGGGGCGTGGACGGGTTCCCTTATTGCCGCGCTTCTTGGCATAAAATTTAAGAAGGCTTTTCCGGCTGTTATTTTGGGAATCTGCATGGCCACAGTAATTATGTGCTTTATTTCCTACGTGCTGCTTGGGGGAGTGCAGCTTTTAAAGTAATGGTGCAAATATGCGCTTTTAAATAGCAACAGGCTGTGTTAAAATATCATCAAAGTTATTTTTCAATACAGTACGAAAGGTACGGGAAGAGTGAGGAGAATGAATGATGGAAAAATTATATGATGTTACGGCGCTCGGAGAGATATTGATTGATTTTACGATGAACGGACAGAGTGAGCAGGGGAATGGCGTCTTTGAAGCCTGCCCCGGCGGAGCGGTAAATAACGTTCTTGCCATGCTGAGCAAGCTTGGGAAAAAGACGGCATTTATCGGAAAGGTAGGAAAGGATCAGTTCGGGCGGCTTCTGAGGGATGCACTGAAGGAGACGGGGATTGACGATAAAGCTATGGTTACTGATGAGGAAGTGAATACGACGCTGGCGTTTGTACATACGTTTCCCGATGGCGACAGAGAATTTTCATTTTACAGGAAGCCGGGAGCGGATATGATGCTTCGGGAGGATGAAGTAGATTATGAACGGATCCGCCAGAGCAGGGTGTTTCACATCGGAACGTTGTCGATGACGGATGAGCCGGCGCTCAGCGCCACAAAAAAGGCTTTAGAAGCGGCAAGAGAAGCGGGATGCATGATTACCTTTGACCCGAATCTGAGGCCGCCTCTCTGGAAATCCCTTGAGGAAGCGAAAAAGGCAATGGAGTACGTATTCGAATACTGTGACATGCTGAAGATTTCGGACAATGAGATACAGTTTATATCCGGGAAAGAGGACTACGACGAGGGTATCCGCTATCTTCAGGATAAATACCGTATTCCGGTTATCTTCCTTACGATGGGGAAGGATGGAAGCCGCGCATATTATAAGGATATCAGGGTTGAGAAGAAAGGTTTTTCCGTGAAAGCGGTTGAGACGACGGGAGCCGGAGATACGTTTTGTGCAAATGCAATCAACGGAGTCCTTGACTGCGGCATTGATAATCTGACAGAAGAAAAACTTGGCGAAATCCTGACCTATGCAAATGCCGGGGCGGCGCTTATTACGCTGAAAAAGGGAGCGCTCCGTTCTATGCCGGAACCGGACGAGATTGAAGAATTAATCAGACAGCAAGGAGAGTAAAAAGCAATGGCAATGAGAATTAACAATGCACTTCCATCACCGCAGGAATTGAAGAATGATTATCCTTTGTCAGACAGGCTCATTGCCATGAAAGCGCAGCGGGATAAGGAAATCAGGGATGTTTTTACCGGTGTCTCGGATAAGTTTTTGGTGATTGTAGGACCCTGCTCCGCAGATAACGAAGAGGCGGTTTGTGAATATGCAAACCGTCTGTCAAGGCTGAACGAAAAGGTAAATGACAGGCTGATTCTAATACCGAGAATTTATACAAATAAACCTAGAACAACCGGGGAAGGGTATAAAGGGATGCTTCATCAGCCTGACCCGGACAAGGCTCCCGACTTATATGCGGGGATTTTGGCAATTCGAAGAATGCATATAAGGGCGATGGAGGAGAGCGGCCTCACTGCGGCCGATGAAATGCTGTATCCGGAAAACAGAAGTTATTTGGATGATATTCTTTCTTATGAGGCGATTGGCGCAAGGTCTGTAGAGAATCAACAGCATAGGCTGACCGCCAGCGGTATGGATATTCCGGTAGGCATGAAGAATCCGACCAGCGGCGATCTGTCCGTTATGTTAAATTCAATTGTTGCCGCCCAGATGGGGCATCGGTTTATTTACCGGGCGATGGACGTGACTACGGACGGAAATGCGCTTGCCCATGCGATTTTACGGGGAGGCGTCGATAAATACGGCACCTGTATCCCCAATTATCATTATGAGGACTGCATACGGCTTCTTGACTTATATGAGAAAAAGGAACTGAGTAATCCGGCTGTCATTATTGATGCAAACCACTCAAATTCCAATAAGGCATTTAAAGAACAGATACGAATTGTAAGCGAGGTCCTGCATAGCAGAAAGCATTGCGCGGGTGTGAAGTCCCTGGTGAAAGGAGTAATGGTGGAAAGCTATCTGAAGGAGGGAAGGCAGGGAATCTGTGAACATATGGAGTATGGGCGGTCTATTACAGACCCGTGTCTTGGCTGGGAGGATACGGAAGAACTGATTAAAAAGATTGCAGAAGAATGCTGATAGACTGGATAGAAGCGCAGGGGCAGTACTCTGCGCTGTCAATTCTCTTGCGCATCGCTGAGTTCAAGCAGGCGGACATATTCTGACAGACGTTTTCTGGAGGCGGGCGAGAGCCGGCGGTATTTGGCAATCAGCTTCTTTTCCTCATCCTCATAGATTACGCATTGAGAACTGTCAAGATTGATTACTTCGTCGTCCAGAAGATAATCAACAGTTACTCGGAAAAGATTTGCAAGTGTCGTCAGCTTTTCATGGGAAGGCTGACGGTTCTTAGTTTCATAGCCTGCAATTGTGGAACGGGCAACGTTGAGACGGTCTGCTACATCTTGCTGAGTCATTTTGTTTTCTGTTCGAAGCTTTTTGAGTTTATCTGCAAAGGACATGACCTTCTCCTACCTTTCCGTTATGATAGTTATATTTTATCAATTGTTGCGATAAAGAACATTAATTGTGTCGAGATGAAACGCTATGCATGTAATATGTTCCGAAAAGAAACAAAATATAAACAAAAGAGAGAAAAGGATGGGGCAAGATGAGACAAGAGAGATTTAAAATGGAAAGAGAGGGGCTTGTTACGGAGGGGCAGCAGGTGGAAATCAGTGAGAGAAGCGCCGTGACAGGACAATACACATATCTGGTGGAGCCGTCTATTGCGATGTCAGGGATATATCGTACAGGTGAGCGGATTATGGCGAGGAAAGGAATTATTAAAAAGATTGAGAAGACAGAAAAAGGCTTTTATCTTCTTGTGGAGATGGAAAGCTAGCCTTTGCCCTAACACCCGTTGACACAGATTCAAAAAGCAAATATAATTTAAGAGAGCAGTAAAAACGTGAGGGGACAAGAGAGCCTATGATAATAGCGAAAAATGATGAAAACAAAAGAAGTACGTTGTGGAGAGTGGCAGCTTACGGCTCATCGGTGTTAATCGTCTTGATTGCAGTGTACCTGCTGACGAAGCTTTTTACCTCGAATCCGCTGGAAGGCAGTTGGGAGGACGAGGACGGGAATCTTGGAATGACGATTAAGAAAAACGGGTCGCTGCTCGTAAACATACCGGAGCTTGCAGAAGGACAGGGATTAGACGTAAAGATGAATTATGCGCTGGATAAGGAAGAAAAAACGATTACTATCCATCCGGACGAGGAGGAGCTTGAAAGGCTGTCCGGGCAGTATGCCAAGGAGGAGCTTTTGCATACGGTCAATTCGGTTGCCACGACTTTTAACTACAGCGTGGACAAAAGCCGCCTTACATTGACAGAACGTGAATATGGAGAACAGATGATATTCTTGAAAAAGTAACATTGGCGGATATCCCTCTATTTGTCATCGGTGGAAGCGGTGGAAAATAGAGGGGATTTTTATTGGGAGGTGCACGGATGCTAAGAGAAGAAACAAAAAAAGTGAAGATTGGGAATCGGGTCATCGGAGGAGGCAGCCCCATCGCCATCCAGTCCATGACGAATACGGACACAGAGAATGTCGCCGCAACTGTCGGACAGATATGTAAGCTTGAGGCGGCGGGATGCGAAATTGTACGCTGCGCTGTTCCTACAATGGAAGCTGCGAAGGCATTGGCGCAGATAAAAAGCCGGATACATGTCCCTCTGGTAGCGGATATTCATTTTGATTACCGTCTGGCGATTGCGGCGATAGAGAACGGGGCAGACAAGATTCGCATTAATCCGGGAAATATCGGCGATTCTGAGCGTGTCCGCGCCGTGGTTGAGAAAGCGAAGGAATATGGCGTACCTATACGGGTGGGAGTAAACGGCGGTTCACTTGAGAAGGAAATGGTGGAAAAATACGGCGGCATTACATCAGCCGGACTGGTGGAGAGTGCGCTGGACAAAGTACAATTGATTGAATCTTTCGGTTATGACAAATTAGTAGTCAGCATTAAATCTTCGGATGTTATGATGTGTGTGAAAGCGCATGAAGAGCTTGCAGAAAAATGTCCTTATCCGCTGCATGTCGGGATTACAGAATCAGGGACGCTTTTGGCGGGCAATATTAAATCTTCCATAGGCCTGGGATTGATTTTGAGTCAGGGAATCGGCGATACGATTCGCGTATCTTTGACAGGAGAACCGGCGGAAGAGGTTAAATCTGCAAAGCTTATTTTAAAAACTCTGGGACTTAGGAAAGGTGGAATCGAGGTCGTATCCTGCCCCACGTGCGGACGCACGAAGATTGATCTTATCGGACTTGCAAATCAGGTGGAGGCAATGGCGGCGGATATTCCGCTGGATATTAAAGTGGCGGTTATGGGCTGCGTAGTAAATGGCCCAGGGGAGGCAAAAGACGCTGATATCGGAATAGCAGGCGGAGTCGGGGAAGGCCTGTTGATAAAGAAGGGCGAGATTGTAAAAAAGGTAAAAGAGGAAGAACTGTTAGAGACTTTAAGACAGGAGCTGCTTAATTGGAATGAGTAAGACGTTTTTTGAAGTGTTTCCGACGCTGAAGGTAAATCAGGATATAAAGATGATGTTTCAGGGCGTGGAGGTTACAAAGGTTGCAACCAATACGAAACGTGACTTTATCCGCGTGCATATTCTGGGCAGGCATCTTCTTCCTAAAAAAACAGTTTATGACGCCGAGCAGCTTATCAAGGAGCAGCTTTTTTTAAGAAGCGGCGTACAGGTGCAGATTGTCGAGCGCTATGAGCTTTCGAAACAGTATACGCCGGAGAATCTGATGGATGAATATATGGACAGCTTTCTGTTCGAATTGGGGCAAAGGAGCGCTGTTGAGCGCAGTATGCTAAAAGGGGCGGAATGTTTTTTTAAGGACGACAATATTCTTTGCTTAAAGCTTAATGATACGATTGTCTCGCAGGGAAAAAAGGAATCTCTGACTGGCTATTTAAAGGATGTGTATGTAAACCGGTTCGGATTCGACATTCATGTGCAGGTTCTGTATGACGCTCCAAAGGAAAGCAAGCTAAAATACAATGATCTGAAGGTGCGGCAGGAAGTAGATGAAATATTGAAGGCTTCCGCTGTTGTGCAGAAAGAAAAGGGCGAAGAGAGTCCAAAGGAAGCGCTTAAGAAGGCTGCTCCTCAGAAGACTGCGGCAAAGGAGACGGCAGGTTCAGGGGATTTAAGAAAGAACCAGAGGAAAGCTTTCGGAAGTGTAAGGCGTTCGCAGGATAAGAATGTGGTGTACGGACGTGATTTTGACGACGAGCCGGTGAAGCTTTGCCGCGTCGTAAGCGAGATGGGAGAGATTACTTTTAAGGGAAAGGTAATCAGCTTTGACATGAGGGAAATCCGCAATGAGAAATCCATTATCATGTTTGCTGTTTCGGATTTTACTGATACGATTATGGTCAAGATGTTTGTGAGAAACGACCAGCTTGCGGAAATCCTGGGAGAAGTTAAAAAGGGAGCCTTCCTAAAGATAAAGGGCGTTACAACGATTGATAAATATGATGGTGAGCTTACGATAGGTTCTGTTTTTGGTATCCGTAAGATTCCTGATTTTACCGAAGGGCGGCAGGATACGTCGCCGGAAAAGCGCGTAGAGCTGCATTGTCATACGAAGATGAGCGACATGGACGGAGTATCTAAGGTGGAAGATATCCTAAAGCGTGCCCATGACTGGGGCCATAAAGCAGTGGCAATCACAGACCACGGCGTCGTTCAGGGCTTTACGGAAGCGCATCACTATCTGCAGGGGCTGGACAAATCAGATCCGTTCAAGGTCATCTACGGCGTGGAAGGGTATCTGGTAGATGATTTACAAGATGTCGCCGTAAACGAAAAAGGACAGTCTCTTTTAGATGCTTATGTTGTGTTTGATTTGGAGACGACGGGGTTTAGTTCGATTAAGGACAAAATTATTGAGATTGGTGCGGTAAAAGTAGAAGATGGAAGGATAACGGAGCGGTTCAGCACGTTTGTAAATCCAAACAGGCCGATTCCTTTTGAAATTACGCAGCTTACAGGAATCAGCGACCAGATGGTTCTAAAAGCTCCTGATATAGAAACGGCGCTGCCAAAGTTTTTGGAGTTTGTAGGGGATTCTGTATTGGTAGCCCACAATGCGGGATTCGATGTGGGTTTTATTGAGCAGAACTGCAGATATCAAAATATTGTGCCGGAGTTTACCTCGGTAGATACCGTAGCTATGGCCAGGATACTTTTGCCGACGCTGTCGAAATTTAAGTTAAACGTTGTGGCGAACGCTTTACATATTTCTCTGGAAAATCATCATCGCGCGGTAGACGATGCGGGAGCGACGGCAGAGATATTTGTAAAATTTGCGCAGATGCTTAGGGAGAGAGGCATTTACACTTTGGAGAGACTGAACCAGCTTGGCGCCCAGAGCAAGGAAATGGTGAAAAAGCTTCCCTCGTATCATGTTATCATCCTGGCAAAAAATCAGGTGGGAAGGACGAATCTCTATACGCTTGTGTCAAAATCCCATATTGAGTATTATTCCAGACGGCCGAGAATACCGAAAAGTGAATTATCTAAATACCGGGAGGGCTTAATTATAGGAAGTGCATGTGAGGCGGGCGAGCTCTATCAGGCAATCCTGAATGATAAATCCGAGGAAAGGATTTCAAGAATCGTTAGTTTTTATGACTATCTTGAAATCCAGCCGCTGGGGAACAACCGTTTTATGATAGAGAGCGATAGAATCAGCAAAGTGAACAGCGAGGAGGATTTAAAAGAAATCAACCGTCGGATTATCCGTCTTGGCGAGCAGTTCAATAAACCGGTAGTGGCGACTTGCGACGTACATTTCCTCGACCCGGAGGATGAAGTGTACCGCAGGATTATCATGGCGGGGAAGGGCTTTTCCGATGCGGATACTCAGGCTCCTCTCTATTTTCATACGACGGATGAGATGCTTTCGGAATTTGAGTATCTTGGCTCTGAGAAGGCGAGAGAGATTGTTATTGAAAATCCCGGCAGGATTGCCGATATGGTGGAAAAGATTTCTCCGGTGCGGCCGGACAAATGTCCTCCGGTAATTCCTGATTCGGATAAGCAGCTTCGTGAAATCTGCTATCGGAAAGCGCACAGTATGTATGGAAAAAAGCTGCCGGACATCGTGACCGAGCGTTTGGAAAGGGAGCTGCATTCTATTATATCCAATGGTTTTGCTGTGATGTACATCATTGCGCAGAAGCTGGTATGGAAATCCAACGAGGACGGATATCTGGTCGGCTCCAGAGGTTCCGTCGGTTCATCCTTTGTTGCGACGATGGCGGGGATTACGGAAGTGAACCCGTTAAGCCCCCATTATTATTGTGCGAAATGCCATTACAGTGATTTTACATCTGACGAGGTCCGCGCATATGCCGGAGGATGCGGATGGGACATGCCGGATAGGTATTGCCCGGAATGCGGGGAATTGCTTGTTAAGGACGGGTTTGATATTCCTTTTGAGACATTTCTCGGATTTAAGGGGAACAAGGAGCCGGATATAGACCTTAATTTTTCCGGTGATTATCAGAGCAACGCCCACAAATATACAGAAGTTATCTTTGGCGCGGGCCAGACTTACCGCGCCGGGACTATCGGTACGCTTGCAGATAAAACGGCGTTCGGATATGTGAAAAATTATTATGCAGAGCGCGGACAGGGGAAAAGGACCTGTGAGATTAACCGAATCGTTCAGGGTTGTACAGGGATAAGGAGAAGCACGGGCCAGCATCCGGGAGGCATTATCGTGCTGCCGCTTGGGGAGGATATCAACTCCTTCACTCCGGTACAGCATCCCGCTAATGATGTGAATACAGATATTGTCACGACTCATTTTGATTACCACTCCATTGACCATAATCTGTTAAAGCTTGATATTCTCGGCCATGATGATCCGACGATGATTAAAACGCTGGAAGAGTATATTAGTTCTCCGGAAATGGATAACGAATATAATGAGACAGACCATAAATTTGTCGCAACAAAGATTCCGCTGGACGATAAGGACGTGATGTCCTTATTTCGTGATACTTCTGCACTTGGCATTACACCGGAGGATATCGGGGGATGTCCCGTAGGCTGTCTTGGGATACCGGAGTTTGGGACGGATTTTGTTATTCAGATGGTGGTAGACACAAAGCCTAAGACATTGTCCGATTTGATTCGTATCTCCGGACTGTCCCACGGGACGGACGTATGGCTGAATAACGCACAGGAATTGATAAAGAGCGGAAAGGCAACGATATCTACCGCAATCTGCACCCGTGACGACATTATGACATATCTTATTAATAAGGGGATGGACAGTGAGCTTTCCTTTACCATTATGGAAAAGGTCAGAAAAGGGAAAGGGCTGACGCCGGAGTTTGAGGAAGCCATGAAAGAGGCCGGAGTGCCGGAGTGGTATATCTGGTCCTGCAAGCAGATAAAATACATGTTCCCGAAGGCGCATGCCGCAGCTTATGTTATGATGGCATACCGCATTGCCTACTGCAAGATACATTATCCGCTGGCATATTACGGGGCGTATTTCGGGATTCGCGCAGATGCATTTTCCTATGAGCTGATGTGTCAGGGCAAAGAAAAGCTCCAGCAATATATTGATGACTATGACAGGCGCGCAGCCAGCCTTTCCCAGAAAGAGCAGGCGACATTGAAGGATATGCATATCGTTCAGGAAATGTATGCGAGAGGTCTGGAGTTTGAGCCGATTGATATATACAGGGCGAAGGCAGCTAAGTTTCTTATCGTAGACGGAAAGCTGATGCCGCCCTTTACCAGCATTGAGGGGATGGGCGAAAAAGCTGCAGAGGCCGTGGCGGAGGCTGCAAAGGACGGCCCGTATTTGTCGAAGGATGATTTCAGGCAGAGGACGAAGGCGAGCAAAACGGTGATTGATTATATGGCGGGGATGGGGCTTCTCGGCGACTTGCCGGAGTCAAACCAGTTATCTCTCTTCGATTTATAAAGAAATGTTAGGCGGAAAGGAATGGCTGATGATGAGTAAAAAGTACAGAGGAGTTGTCTATATTATTCTCTCTGCATTTTGTTTTGCGTTTATGAATATGTTCGTGCGTCTGGCGGGCAATCTGCCTTCTGTGCAGAAAAGTTTTTTCCGGAATTTTGTAGCTGCCGTGTTTGCGTGTGTGATATTGCTAAAAGACAGGGTGCCCTTTCGGTGTAAAAGGGAAAATCTGGTGTATCTTCTGCTGAGGGCCGGATTCGGCACCTTGGGCATTCTCTGCAATTTCTATGCGATAGACCATTTGGTGCTGGCGGATGCGTCAATGCTGAATAAGATGTCTCCCTTTTTTGCGGTGCTGTTTAGTTTTTTAGTTCTGAAAGAAAAGGTGACGGCGCCCCAGGCGCTGATTGTAGCGGGGGCTTTTATCGGTAGTATGTTTGTCGTAAAGCCCGCTTTTTCAAACATGGATCTGATGCCGTCCATGATAGGGCTGCTTGGGGGAATCTGTGCGGGAGCAGCCTACACGATGGTAAGGAAATTGGGGGAGAATGGTGAGAAGGGCCCCTTTATTGTATTCTTTTTTTCTGTCTTTTCCTGTATGGCGGTTTTGCCGTGGCTTATCTTCGATTACCATGCGATGACTGCCAGGCAGCTTGCCGTACTGCTGCTTGCCGGAGTAAGTGCCGCCGGCGGCCAGTTTTCCATTACGGCGGCATAT
>CAJTUQ010000007.1:36168-52350 GCA_910579335.1 uncultured Dorea sp.
GATTATATTTGCGGCACTTTTAGGCTTTTTTGTGTTCGGGCAGGTTCCGGACATGTTAAGCTGGCTCGGATATGGGATTATCTGTACGATGGCGGTCGTTATGTTCCTGTATAATACACGGCATGGCCGCAGAGAGAAGGAACAGCCATGAGACAGTCACAGATTACCTTCTGGTGCCATGAGATTATCCGATCCCAGGCGCCGGAGGGAGGATTCTATATAGATGCGACAATGGGAAAAGGACATGATACGCTGTTTTTGTGCAAACTGGCAGGGAAGATGGGCAGAGTGCTGGCATTTGACATACAGCAGGACGCCTTGACGTATACGGAGAAGCTTTTAAAGGCTCATGGAATGGAAAGCAGGGCAAAGCTGATTCTTGACGGCCATGAACATATGGGGCGGTATGTACAGAAAAAGACAGTGGATGTCATTTGTTTTAATTTTGGATATCTTCCGGGCGGCAGCCACGGCATAGCAACCAAGGCCGACACAAGCATCCGGGCAGTGGAAGAGGGATTATCCCTGCTAAAACCCGGAGGCATGATGAGTCTGTGTATTTATAGCGGAGGCGATACAGGCTTTGAAGAAAAGGAAGCGCTTTTTATGTATTTGAAGACTCTTGCCGCACAGGAATATACGGTGATTTCGAATGAATATATGAACCGGGGGAACTGCCCGCCGGTTCCGGTATTTGTTTTTAAAAGATGATACGGCCGCACATTTTATGCCGTATCATTACAGAAGGTGAAGGGAAGGAGAAGGAAAGCAATGAGAAGAAAGGACAGAGAGGTTACGGTTTCGGAGGAAATCAGACAGGTGCTTGAGGCGTGCAAAGTATGCAGGATTGGCATGCTGGATCATGGAAAGCCGTATATTGTCCCAATGAATATGGGATATGATTATGATGAAAAGACGCTTACCATCTATTTTCACTGTGCCAGGGAGGGCAGAAAGCTTGAGTTGCTCAGGGAAAATGCGCAGGTTGCTTTTGAGATGGATAAAGAGATTGCGCTGGTAGAAGGTGATACGCCCTGCCAGTACAGCTTCCGGTACGCCAGTATAATGGGAACCGGAAAGGCGGAGATTGTAGAGGATGAGCTGGAAAAGGCCGATGCGCTGGCAAAGATTATGAAGCATCAGACAGGCAGGGATTTTGATGTATTTGCAGAAAATCCGAAGATGGCAAGGGCGGTCGCAATTATTAAGGTGTCGGCGGCAGAGTATTCATGCAAGAGAAGTGATTAGCAGTTCATAGTATTTAGCAGGATTTGCTTGCAAATTAGCACTTTAAATTGGAAAAGCATTATGATATACTTAAAGATATTTTACGAAAGGATGGACCAAAGAATGGCTGAAACGAATAAAGTTATAATGCTCGGCAATGAGGCGATTGCCAGAGGCGCCTATGAAGCGGGCGTGAAGGTGTCCGCCGCATATCCTGGTACGCCGAGTACAGAAATAAGTGAATATCTGGTGCAGTACAAAGATAGCTTGTACTGTGAATGGTCGCCGAATGAGAAGGTGGCTGCAGAGGTGGCAGTCGGCGCTTCCCTGGCAGGGACAAGGGCAATGGCATGTATGAAGCATGTAGGGTTTAATGTTGCTGCTGACCCGGCGTACAGCGTATCCTATATGGGAGTGAACGGCGGACTTGTTATTGTTGTTGCAGATGATCCGGGTCTTTACAGCTCACAGAATGAACAGGATACAAGAATGGTAGCGCGTGCGGCACAGCTTCCGGTCTTAGAACCGGCGGACAGTGCAGAGGCAAAAGAATATATGAAGCTTGCTTTTGAACTCAGCGAGAAGTTTGACCGTCCCTTTGTTTACCGGACGACGACACGGCTTGCGCACTCCCAGGGGATTGTGGAATTAGAGGAAAGACAGGAGGTTGCAGATAAGGAGTATGTGAAGGATATCCGCAAGACGGTAATGATGCCGGTGAATGCGAAGCTGCGCCATGTTGAAATCGAAAAGAGAAACCAAGAGCTTGCGCAGGCGGCCAATACTCTTTCCATTAACAGAGTAGAGATGAAGGATAGAAAAATCGGAGTTATCACCAGCGGCATCCCGTATCAGTATGTGAAGGAGGCGCTGCCGGAGGCGTCTGTCTTAAAGCTTGGCATGGTGAATCCGCTGCCGAGAAAATTGATTGAAGATTTTGCCGCAGAGGTAGACAAGCTTTACATTGTGGAAGAGCTTGAACCCGTTATTGAGGAGCAGGTGAAATCATGGGGGATTCAGGCTGTCGGGAAAGAGATTCTTACCGTGCAGGGTGAATACAGCGCCAATATGCTCAGGACGGCGGTCAAGGGAGAGCGGCTTTCGCTGGATAAACCTGCACAAGCACCGGGCAGGCCGCCGATTTTGTGTCCGGGATGTCCGCACAGAAGTGTTTATTATGTACTGAATAAATTAAAGCTTCATGCGGCAGGCGATATCGGATGTTATACTCTTGGAGCAGTGGCGCCGCTTAGCGTGGTGGATACGACTATGTGCATGGGCTCCAGTATTTCCACTCTTCATGGCATGGAAAAGGCAAAGGGGAAGGAATACGTCAAGAACTGGGTGGCAGTGATTGGTGATTCTACATTTTTACATACGGGTATTAATTCATTGATGAATATGACTTATAACCATGCTTCGGGAACGGTTTTGATTCTTGATAATTCTACGACGGGGATGACGGGGCATCAGGATCATGCCGCAACCGGGAAGACACTTCTGGGAGAGCCTGCGTACGCTATTGACATACCGGCGCTGTGCCGTGCCGTGGGCGTTGAGAACGTCACGGAGGTCAATGCTTTTGATATTGCGGGGCTTGAAAAGACCATAAAAGAAGAGCTGGCTAAAGACGAGGTGTCCGTTATTATTACCAAGTCTCCATGCGTGCTTCTGGACAAATCAAAAAAACCTTTCTATACCATCCATGCAGACAAATGTAAAAAGTGCGGTATGTGTATGAAGCCGGGATGCCCGGCAATGACGAAGAATGCAGACGGTACGGTACGGATTGACGATACGATGTGTACCGGATGCGGGCTTTGCGGCAGCCTGTGTAAATTCGGCGCAGTAGAACTGGTAAAGGAGGATGGCAGATAATGGCGGGGAAAAATATTATGATTGTCGGCGTGGGCGGACAGGGAACGCTCCTTACCAGCAGGATACTTGGCGGGCTTGCCATTTCAGGAGGGTATGACGTGAAGCTCTCCGAAGTTCACGGCATGGCACAGAGAGGCGGAAGCGTCGTGACCTTTGTGCGTTACGGAGAGAAGGTGTCGGAGCCTATCGTGGAAGAAGGGCAGGCGGATGTAATCATTGCATTTGAACGCCTTGAAGCGCTCAGATATGCTCACTTTTTAAAGAAGGACGGGGCATTGATCGTCAATGACTGGCGGATAGACCCGATGCCGGTCGTAATCGGTGCGGCAAAGTATCCGGAAGGGATTTTGGAGTCTTTGAAAGAAAGACATAAGGTGTATACGGTAAATGCCACAGAGGAATCTAAAAAACTTGGGAATCCAAGAGTGTTTAACTTGATTGTGCTTGGTGCTGCGGCGCAGCATATGGACTTTACGAAAGAACAGTGGTATGAGGTGATTGAAAAAACCGTACCGCCGAAAACGGTTGATATCAATAAAAAAGCGTTTGACGTGGGATATCACTTATAACGCGGCAGAAGTACGGCCGGGGAGAAAGCGGGCTTTCCCCTGAAAAGTATAAAAACGATGAAGGAAAGGACAGGAATAAGGACATGGCAAAAGTAGCATTGGCAGATTGGAAGGAGCAAATCAGAGACCCGAAGATTGAGTGCATGAGCAGAGACGAGATGAGTGCGCTGCAGAGTGAGAGACTTGTGCGACAGGTAAAAAACGTATACGAGAACGTGGCTTTTTACAGGAAGAAGATGGACGAGATCGGGGTGCTGCCGGAGGATATTAAGGGAATAGAAGACATCGGCAAGCTTCCGTTTACTACAAAGGAAGACTTGCGGGACAATTATCCCTTTGGCCTTTTGGCGGTTCCGCAGGATAAAATAGCCAGAGTGCAGGGAACCTCCGGCACGACCGGCAAACTGACATTGGCGTCCTATACGCAGAAAGATGTTGACGTGTGGGGAGAATGTGTGGCGAGAGGACTTGTGATGGCGGGTCTGTCTTCTGCGGATAAAATCCACGTATGCTATGGTTACGGACTGTTTACCGGAGGTATGGGATTGGATTTGGGGGCGCAGGCATTGGGGGCAATGGCGATACCGATGTCTTCCGGCAATACAAAGCGCCAGCTTATGTGTATGGAGGATTTTGGCGCTACGGCATTTGCATGTACGCCTTCCTATGCATTGTATCTTGCAGAAGCGGCAGCTGAAGCGGGAATCGTGGAGCGCCTTAAGATTCGTGCAAGCATCAACGGTGCAGAGCCGTGGACCGAGGAGATGCGCAAGAAGATAGAGAGCATCCTGAATATTAACAGCTTTGATATATACGGCCTTTGCGAAGTTACAGGTCCGGGCGTTGCTATGGACTGCATTCATCATAAAGGGCTTCATGTATATGAGGACTATTTTTATCCGGAGATTTTGAATCCTGCGGACCAGGGCGCATGTGCGGATGGAGAGACGGGAGAGCTTGTATTTACGACGCTTGCAAAAGAAGGCATGCCGCTTATCCGTTATCGGACAAAGGATCTTACGAGTATAGAGCATGGCGTCTGCGAGTGCGGCAGGACGCTTCCCAGAATCCAGAAGTTTACCGGGCGTACCGACGACATGAAGGTTATCCGCGGCGTGAATGTATTCCCGACGCAGGTTGAGACGGCGCTTCTTTCTATGGGCGGCGGAGTTGCGCCTCATTATATGATGATCGTGGACCGAGAGAATAATCTGGATGTCCTTACTGTAATGGTAGAAGTAGATGAGAAATATTTTTCAGACGAAATCCGGAAGCTTGATGAATTAAAGGCAAGAGTAGGCGCAGTCTTAAAACAGGCGCTTGGAGTATCAGCGAGAGTAAAGCTGGTAGAGCCTAAGACAATTCAGAGAAGTGAGGGAAAAGCAAAACGTGTCATCGATAACAGAGGATTATAAGAAGGAGGTTCATTATGAGTATCAGTAATACAATACAGCAGCTGTCAGTGTTTTTGGAGAACAGAGAAGGGCGTCTCGACGAAGTATTAGAAGTGTTGGCCGCTAAGCAGGTCAATATTGTGGCGCTCAGCCTGGCGGATACGTCGGATTACGGAATGCTTCGAATGATTGTGTCCGACCCGCATAAAGGGCGCGCAGCGCTTAAGGAAGCAGGGATTACGGCTATGCTTACGGACGTGGTGGCTCTGAGGGTTCCGCATGCCGCGGGCTCTCTCTGCAAGGCAATGCACCAAATCGTAGAGGGAGAGGTAAACGTGGAATATATGTATGCGTTTGCCAATGGAAATGATGCGGCGGCCGTACTTAAGAGCGATGACCCGGCAAGAGTGATTGATATTCTGAAAGGAAGCGGATTTGATGTGTACTCGGCGGATGAGGCATACCGCGCAAATCAGTAAGATGAGTGAATTGATAAAGAAGATAGCAAATCTGCAGGAAATTATGCAGAAAATCAGAAATCATGAAACATTGTATGCAGTGATGTCTTTATGTACCCGTATGCCGTTCGTATACTGCAATCCGGAAACCTTTGACGATGAAGTGTTTATTTATTTTGATAAGGATGAGGCGAATAAGGGGGCAAGATGGCTTTTGGAAAGGAAGGAGCCGATACAGCTTGCCAAGATAGACAAAAAAAGCCGTCTGGCGTTTTTTACAAGCCTGCTTCCTATGGGGGTGAATGCCATTTCAGTGGACAAAGGGCTTGCGCAAGAGACCGGATTTCAGCTTAACCAGTTAATCTACAGACAGGAAACGGAACAAATGCCGGATGGACAGATTCGTATCGAGAACCCGCAGCTGCATCTGACATGCCTTTATTTTGCGCAGGAGCTCAGGAAAAAGATGGCTTCCAGAGATGAGCGGGCCGAGGAATTGAAGGATTTGAATGAGGAGCTGGCGGCTCATTTTCGCCGGGGGAAATATATTATCGCCGTTGAAGAGGGGAAAGGGATTCCGCTGCTTCAAAAGAACGGGGAGACGTATCAGCCGGTCTTTACGGATATCAGAGAGTTCCAGAAATTTAACCGGGAGAAAAGGTATGGAGGCGCAGTGGTGGAGTACGAGAAAGTCAAGGAAATACTGGCGCCGGAAACGAAAGGGGTGGCGGTGAATCCGCTCGGTGTCAATATTCTTCTGAAAATGAAATAAAAATACAAAAAAAGGATGCGGCGTTTATGCTGCATCCTTTTTTCCGAAATCTCATTTTGTGTATTGCTTTTCAATATCTAAAATACCATATATAAAAAAGGTACATCGAAATTTTGATTTGCATTCTTTGATTTTAGAGCTTTGTTACGTTTACTGCCTGCGGCCCCTTAGCACCTTCTGTAACATCAAACTCTACTGCCTGTCCCTCTTCCAGAGACTTGAAGCCTTCCATATTCAGCCCTGAATAATGTACGAATACATCGTTTCCAGCTTCGTCAGAAATGAAGCCGTATCCTTTTTGGTTGTTAAACCATTTAACTGTACCTTTCATTACGATACCTCCATAAAAATTAATCATATATCACTGCATTGCATATGCAAGTGACACTTCATCAGAATACTATAATCTGAGAAAAAAGTCAATGGATTTATTGATATTTTTAGAGCGGGACCAGGCAGAACAGCTTGACGAAAGAGAAGGAAAAGTGTAAAGTATAATTGGTATTAAACAGTAAAGGAAGTGCGCTATGATTACACTGACCGGGAAAAAAGTTTCCGAGGGGATAGCTATCGGAAAGCTTTCATTTTATAAAAGAGACATAAAAGAAGTACGGCATATCTATGTAAAGGATGTGGAAAAAGAAATCTCCCGTCTTCAGAAGGCAAAGGAGAGGGCTTTGTTTGAGCTGCAGGAGCTGTATGAGATTTCCATCCGGGAAGTTGGAAAAGCGAATGCAGCAATTTTTGAGATGCAGCAGGATATTTTGGATAACGACAGAATCTGGAACCGGATAACAAGCATTATTCTCGACGAGAAGCTGAATGCCGAGTATGCGGTAAAAACGGCGACAGAGGAATATCTGAAGGAGGGACGGGACCGGGGTAACGAACCGGATGTCCGGGATGCGGCGATCCGCATGATTCGTATTCTTTCAAGAAGCTGGAAGGATAAGCTGTATGTAGATGAGCCGTTTATTATGGCAGCGGGGGATTTGTATCCGAGCGAGGCCGTACAGCTTGATAAAGAGAGGGTTTTAGGATTTATTACAAAGTATGGCACGGTTAATTCCCACACGGCAATTATTGCCCGTACAAAGGGCATCCCGTCAGTCATTGGCCTCGGAGAGTCTCTGAAGGCGGAATATGAAGGGAAGACAATCATTATAGACGGCTATGAGGGAAAGATATATATCGAGCCGGATTATACACTGCTTACGAGGATGAAACGGCGACAGGATGAGAATAAAGTACATATCACGAATCTGGAGCGCCTGAAAGGAAAGGAGAATATCACGCAGAGCGGGCAGAAGATTGATATTTGTGCAAATATTGGGATGCGGGAGGATATTGAGAGGGTTATCAGAAGCGATGCGGGAGGGGTAGGTCTCTTCCGGAGCGAATTTCTCTTTATGGAAAATGGAAATAAACCGCCCACAGAGGAACAGCAGTTTCAGGCATATAAGCTTGCGGCGGAGTCTATGGGGATGAACAGGGTCGTAATCCGTACCGCTGATTTAGGAGGAGATAAAAGGGCGGACTTTCTGGAGATGGAGGAGGAGCACAATCCGGCTATGGGTCTTCGGGGTATCCGTATGTCCCTTGAGAAGGAAGAGATGTTTAAGACGCAGCTTCGGGCAATTCTCAGAGCGTCTATCTATGGAAACGTGCAGGTTATGTTCCCGATGATAACGACCGTGGACGAGGTGGTAAAGGCGAAGGAGTATCTGGAGAGTGTAAAACAGGAGCTGAAAGCAGAAAAGGTGTTTTTCGACGAAAATATCAAGGTAGGCGTTATGATAGAGACTCCGGCGGCGGTAATGCTCAGCGGCGAGCTGGCGAGAGAGGTGGACTTTTTCAGCATCGGTACGAACGACCTTACGCAGTTTACGCTCGGTATGGATCGGACGAATGAATCGGTGATGAGTCATTACGATACGAAGCATCCGGCACTGCTTAAGATGATACGGATCGTCACGAATAATGTACATCTTGAAGGTAAGAATATCAGTGTGTGCGGGGATTTGGCGGCGGATTTGTCGATGACGGAGTTTTTTGTCCAGATAGGCGTGGATGAATTGTCAGTTGCTCCGGACCAGGTGCTGGGGCTTAGGAAGAAAATAAGAGAAATACAGTAAATTCAGACAGCAAAGGAGAAGGGATTATGTGGACGAGACAACAGTTAAAAAGTAATGCGAAGATTAATATGAAACGGAACTATTGGAGCTGCGTGGCAGTTGCATTTATCGTGGCGTTAGTGGAAGGCATCGGAGCTGTGGGGAATGCCGGCAGAAGCGGTTCGCACAGTGCGATGTCAGGCGGAAGTTATGACAGTTACAGTATCTCAGAAGCGGATGGTACCTTTTTGGCAATTGTATCATTATTGGCGGTTGTTGGCCTGGCAATGATAGTAGTGGGTCTGTTGGTTAATATTTTTGTGGGAAATGTACTGCGTGTCGGTGCAAATAAGTTTTTTGTCCGGAACCGAACGGAGGCAGTGCGTACGGGTTCGATATTTGACATGTTCCATTCGGGGAATTACGGGAATATTGTCTTAACTATGTTTTTGATGGATCTGTATATTACATTATGGACGTTTTTACTTATTATCCCTGGTATAATAAAGAGTCTTGAATATATGATGGTGCCATATATTCTGGCGGAGAATCCGGGGATGGACAGGAAGGAGGCGTTTGCAATCAGTAAGCGGATGATGGACGGTGAGAAGATGGATGCTTTTATGCTCCAGTTTTCTTTTATCGGCTGGTATCTGCTGGCAGGCCTTACATGCGGAATTTTAGGAATTTTTTATGTGAATCCGTATGTGGAAGCTACGATTGCAGAGCTCTATGCATATAATAAAGGAAAAGCATTCCATGAGGGATATATTCAATAGTGAGGTATAAAAAGTGGGGAAACGGGTATTTCTGATTGTACTTGACAGCGTAGGGGCGGGCGAAGCGCCGGATGCCGGCATATTTGACGATGCAGGGTGTGATACGCTTGGAACTTGTGTAAGGAGCGGGAAACTGGCTGTTCCGAATCTGGAGAAGCTTGGCGTTTATAATCTTTTAGGAACCTCCTTTTACAGTCCGAGGAAGGAGGTCGCAGGAGCCTGTGCAAAGCTTCGGGAGAAATCTATGGGAAAGGATACGACGGTTGGACATTGGGAGATTGCCGGGGTCGTTTCGGAAAAGCCAATGCCCACATATCCCTGCGGATTTCCGGAGGAAGTTATAGAAAAGTTTGAAAGGGCTGTGGGACGTAAAGCTATCTGCAATCAGGTGTACTCCGGAACAGAGGTCATTAAAGATTACGGGAAAGAGCATGTAGAGACCGGAAAGCTGATTGTATATACTTCCGCCGACAGTGTTTTCCAGATTGCGGCACACGAAGAAATCGTGCCGTTAGAGGAGCTATATGAGGACTGCCGCAAGGCTAGAGCGCTGCTTGAGGGAGAACATGCAGTCGGACGGGTGATTGCCCGCCCGTTTGTGGGAGAATACCTTTCATATAAAAGAACGGTCAACCGGCATGATTTTTCATTAACTCCGCCGAGGCCTACGGTCCTTGACGCAATGAAGGATGCCGGCTATGCGGTAATCGGCGTTGGAAAAATTAACGATATTTTTGCGGGCCAGGGACTTACTGAGACATATCCCAATGAAGGGAATCAAAAGAACATGGAGCTTACGTTATCGCTTGCCGACCGTGACTTTTCAGGAATGTGTTTTGTGAATCTTGTGGATTTTGATATGCTCTATGGCCATCGGAATGATATAGAAGGTTATGTGCGGGCGCTAAACGAAGTGGATATCCAGATAGGGCAGATGATGGAAAAGATGAAGGAGGATGACATTCTTATTATTACGGCGGACCACGGATGCGACCCTGGATTTAAGGGTACAGACCACAGCAGGGAATACGTTCCTTGTCTCTGCTATGGAAGCAGGGTGCGTCCAGGAGTAAATCTTGGAATCAGGGAAAGCTATGCGGATATTGCAGCTTCTGTGTCAGAGTATTTTTCTCTGAATTATAGAGGCGATGGAGAAAGTTTTTTGAAAAATATCTTACATTAATTTAATTTGTGTGATATAATACAAGCAAGAAAGGATTATGTCGGCAAATGAAGAACTTCATAGATGATATACCAGATGAAGCTGGCGTACGGTCTATAAGCGAAATATGCTTGGATTGTGCGCCTTTTCTATTATGGAGAAGGCAGTCGGCAGTTTCCTTTCAGATACAAACGGGGATGTCAGAATAGATGCAGCAAAATGTCAGCGAATGAACAGGAGGTAAATATGTTCAAAATTGGTGATCAAGTAGTACATTATAAGGAAGGTGTCTGTGAAGTGACAAATATCGGGAGACTTGACATAAGATGCTCTGACAGAAAGAAAGAATATTATACGTTAAAACCTTTATATAATACCGGAGGGACACTCTATATGCCGGTAAACGGAGAAGAAAAGCAGCTGAGAAAGGTAATATCGCAGCATGAGGCAAAAGAACTGATAGACGATATGCCGAATATAGATGTTCTGGATGTCAGTGATGAAAAGCGCAGGGAGGTAATGTATAAAGAAGCATTGTTTAAGAATCAGTGCCGGTCATGGGTGGCGCTGATGAAGACGTCATACATCAGGAAGATGGAGCGGATAGCCGTAGGAAAAAAGGTTATCAATGTAGACGACAGGTATTTAAACAGTGCGGAAAAGTTCTTGTATGGAGAGCTTGCGGTTGCATTGGACATGCCGAAGGATAAAGTTCGGGAGTATATTGTGGATAAGATGGAGCCTTAAAAAATGCTTTGGACGGCGGGGAGCGTCCAAAGCATTTTTTTGCAGGTAAGTTTCTTTCTCAACGGTTTGAGTATTACGGTGCAAACAAAGCCATAATAAACAGGCAGACAATAATGCCAATGACAAGGATACCGAACCGGACTACAAATTGAAGAGCCCGTTTCTTTTTCACTTTTCCGTTGTGGGACGATTTTTCCTGAGACATGAGGAATGCCATATAGTAGTCGCGGCTTAATGTATAATCAAATTTTACGGCTTTGTTTTTTGAAAGCTGTGCATACTGTAAAAATCCGTTCCAGTCTTTGCAGACGGCTTTCCAGCCCTTCATCAGCTCATTTTTTATGTCTCCGACTGCCGAATGAGAAAAAAATCCAATATCCGAGCGGTAGCGGATTACATTTTGATTCGCCGGGTCGGCTTGTTTTTCATAAAATATTTCAAGAGATTTTTTAAGGCCCTCAAGCGCAGCATTCTGTGCATCCGGTTTCTGGCTGTAGGTGTCCATCATATACCGGTATATTTTTTGAAAGCTGTCTGCCTGATATGCAGGGCATGAATTTTTATCCCTAAATTCCGGCGTCAGTTTTAAGCTTTGGCCGTTCTGAAAAAAGTATTCCTGCGCAAAAGTACCCATCGCATATTTCAACGCGGAAGCGGTACCTTCTGAAAGTCCCGTCTGTCCGATAAAGGTCTGGGCTTTTAATGAGGACATTCCGGCTGAGAATCCCAGGTATTCTTCGCTTGTATAGGGAAGTTTTTCCGGATTTGACTGTGGGAGATTTTGAAACAGGTATCGGATAAAGCTCTGCGCTTGTTTGACATCCTGCAGATTGTACGCTTTGCCGCCTGTAATATACCCGCCGCGCTGCAGCAGCTCTGCGGCACTTGTACCGCTTCTCTCGGATTTCCCCACGTAAGTCTGATATTGTGAGTTGATCCGTGATTTTGCATCTTTTTGATAGATAAGGCCCTGTGTGAGCTGCTGGCTTGTGCCCTTTTGAGCCAGTCCTTGTGAGGTTCCTCCGAAAGCGGCGCTTCCGTTTTGTGAAGTTAAAGGCTTGCGCGAAGACATATTCTCAAATAATCCGTTAATCAGAGCTTCCTCGGAATTGGGACGCCCATATTGTCCAAGAAAGTCGAGGAGCTCTTGGAAATTTTGATTTACCAGTATCCGAATGGCATTTAAGGTAAAAAGGTCAAGCTGCGCCATCATTTGAAGCTGCAGGCTGCCCTTGTAATCAGATAAAATATCATTCAGCAATGATTGGAATATAGATTGTATATGATTAAAATTACCTTCTAACGACAGACGGGAGTCATATCGCCAGTGAAGAAGCTCGGACATTTTACGGTCCAGGATTCTTTGATTTGCCATATCTTCGTCAGGATTTTCCGTATCCCGCAGCTTTGTGGATTCTAATTCTGCGCGGTCTTCCTGCTTTTGGTATTTTGCCCGTTCCGCTTCTGCCGCAAGCGCTGCATTCAGAATTGTTTCTCCGGTACGTATCTGCTCTAAAGACGCTTCCATCGCTGCGAGACCGGTATCGCCCGACGCTGCCTGTTCACCCGATTCCTGCCCGGAAGCTTCCGGATTTTTGCCATCCTGTGCAAAAGGAGGCAGAGGAATAAGAGGCTTTTGGGCATTCTGGTTCTGGTTAACGAGGTTGGGAAGTATTGGTTTTCCTGTATTCAGATTTATTGTATGTTGGTTTGTCGTATTTTGAATATCCATATTGTTTGTCACACCCTTTATATTATATATTATCGACAGAAGATGGAAAAACTTGAAAATCACAATCCCTTTTTGTGCGCATACAATATATTGTTATTATTTTCAAGGAGGATATTATGAAGAAGAGAGTGTTAGCTGTTGTGCTGGCTGCGGCTATGGCGGCTGCGTCGCTGGCTGCGTGCTCAGGAAAAAATGAAGTGAAAACATCAGACAAAGCTTCGGAAGAAACAAAAGCACAGGAGGATGTGTCAAAAGGAGAAATGCTTCCGGCCACAACGAAAGTTGTGCTGAATGAAGTTGCTCATTCTATCTTTTACGCTCCGATGTATGCTGCGATTGAGGAGGGGTACTTTGAAGACGAGGGGATAGACTTGGAGCTGGTTACAGGGTTTGGAGCTATTATGTTAGTACAAGACAGCTTATAAAAAATCAACATGCTTTACGGTATAATCTTCGTTCAGATGGATCTGGCTGATGGTAGAGCGCCAGAATGAACGGCGATTTTCATTAGTCAGCTTTTGATACATATTTTTAAAGTCTGTCCGAAGCAGATTTTCCAGATAGGAGAAATCCTTATGTGCTTCCGGCCGGATTTCATTTAATTTTCTTAATTCATCTTCAATTCGGTTATATTCTTTGTTGTAATAATCCCAGTCAATCCGAGATTTCTGAAAAAGCAGATTTAGACGCTCTAATTCATCCCGGAGTTTTTCCGGAGAAGGAGTCTTTTTTTGTTTACTTTGAGGTTCTTGAATCCTGCCATAGTGAAGACGGTATTTTTTATACTCTTCGGATAAATTGTCGAGGAGGTATTGCTCAATCAAGTTTTGGCTTATCCTGTGGCGGTTTTGGCAGATTCGGTCAATCATGGCCTTATTGCATCGGTAATAGCAATATGTACGTTTTTCGCCGGTTTTCCGGTTGATAATAGAAGAACAGCCGGTGCCGGTAAGAGTTTGTCCGCAGATTGGACACTTCATCAGGCCTGAAAAAAGATAGATTCTGCCGGACGGAGTATGTTTAATGTTGTTGCGTGAAATCTTCTGCAGTTCATCCCACTCTGTTTCTGACAGATATGCGGGGCAGTAAGGAAACCCACGGTAAGTCCCTTTATAAAATTCACTTGAGAGCATGGTTCGGAGCATGCTGTATGAAAAGTTTATCCCATAAGTATCTTGCATATATCGTACAGTGGCAGTTTTACTTTGATGCATGAAGAAGTGCTGGAAAAAATCCTTTACCATATTTTCAGAATCAGGGTCTTTTACCATACATTTGCGGCCGTCTATTGTTCCGGATTTATAACCCAAAGGCATATTGGCATCGCCGAAGATTAGTTTCCCCTGGCGGATAGAAGCTTCGTTGACGAAGCGGATGCGCTCTGACGTGGTATCTACTTCATTTTGCCCGATGGAAAGGACAACGTTAAGCTGCAGTCTTCCGTCACGGGTCTCCATGTTGATTCCCGGTTCAGACACAGAGATCCAATAAACACCGTATTCATCCAGAACGTCCTGTACTTTATAAAAATCAGACAGGTTGCGGAACCATCTGTCTAGCCTCCAGAATATGATAACGTCTATTTTGCCGGCTTTTACATCCTCAAGCAGAGCATGTATCGCCTTTCGCTTTTTCAACTCTTTACGGGCCGTTTTGCCTTCATCAGCGTATACTCCGACAAGGCTCATGTTGTGTTCGGCGGCATAGCGCTCCAAGTATTCCTGCTGTGCCGGCAGGGACTTTCCATGCACCATCTGCTCGGCAGTGGACACTCTTATGTATGCAGCGCAGCGCTTGACTTTTTCGGACATCAGTATCACCATCCTTTTAGTAAGTGTATGTAAAAATAGGTATAAAAATAACAGCCTGAGAGTATGGGCTCTCTTGCAATGGCTGCCTAAAGATGATATAATAATTTTTGAATGAAGATATCACCTTTAGGGTATCAAACAATTTTTTAAAGCCGTTCGGTGTTGGTGCATCGGGCGGTTTTCTTTATACTTCAATTAAAGCTATGACATATTTTTTATTCCAAGATATTCCATTAATGCATTTTGAAACAACTTTGAGCAGTTTACCCCGTCCTTATCTGCTTGTGAAGCAAGCCATGCAGGGAGGGATAGGGTTTTCTTAACAAATTTGCTGTTAATACGTTCCCTGATCGGCGGCATGAAAACATCAATAAGAACAGGAATTTGATTATTGGCCAATTTAATTTCTGTAATGGATGATGGGGCGGGAATGGGTTCACCATCCTGCTCCATTCCCCAGATGTGGAGCCCAAGAGCTTCACGGGCATTTTTTAAAGCCATATCCGTATCATCCTTATCAGCGCAAGGATAACATCCTTCTAAATCTGGAAATTCAATATTAATACCGTCTTCCGCATAATCGAATATTGCCACATAAGAATATCTGTCTTTCATTTTGGTTCCTCCAATCTACAATTTGAGAAAAAAGGTTATTTGAAAGTAACCCCTGATTGCCTTGCAATGCTTTTCAGTGTGCCGGCCGGGATATCTTTTTTGGGATGGGTAAGAGTGACTCGCCCTTTTTTCGTTGGGTGCTTGAATTGGTGATGATCCCCATCGCAGCCAACTTCATACCAGCCATCCTCTTTAAGTATTTTAAGGACTTCTCTTGATGAATAACTTTTCACTTAGACCTCCTCCTTATGTACATAATACGTAATTTATTATTTAATATATGCATATATCAAAAAAAGCCTTAGAATACAATTCCAAGACTTTTTGCGACCGCACGGCAGCCATTCACTAATTAGTGATATTATATCGTATCCATATATCTTGTCAAGTATTCATATTATTTATCTTATAAAATTATGTCAATATTGTTTAATGCCATTTTAGTTGGCGCAGGGGCGGTTTTATCTGGCCTGTATTTTCTGTATAAGAGCTTCTTGCAGCACTTGAGAGAAATTTACTCCGATAGCAGTAGCCTCTTCGTTGAGCCATTCCGGAATACTGAGCGTCTTTTTTACCGCCCGTGGGTTAGTTCTTTTTTTGTAAGCCAACATATCAAATTCGATGACAACAAGAAAAGAATCTTTTTCAACTAAGATTTTAGTTGGGTCAGAAGGTTTCGGTAAAGCTTCACGTTCCGTTTCTCTTGATGTGAGAGCAAGTCCAAGAGCATCAACTGCCATTTCGTAGGCTTGTGTCATGTCATCTCCTTCTGTAAGGCATTCTGGAAGGTCGGGAAAAGAAATCCAGAAGCCGCCCTCTTCAGCTTTATGGAAAATAGCAGGATAAAATAATAATTTATTCATACAGATACCTCCGTGCTTTATGGCAGAGTTATTTAAGCCCTGCCTGTTTTAATATTGCCTG
>CAJTUQ010000008.1 GCA_910579335.1 uncultured Dorea sp.
TATGAGGGCGGATGAGAGAAGGGTGATTATAGAAGCGGCAGGTTTGAACCCGGACGAATATGATTTTTAGATGGAGCCGAGAGATTGTATCGGTGAATAATATATGAAAATAATATGTGAGAATATTATATTTAAAATTGCTTGGAGATGATTGCCGTGATATGATATGAAAGCCAGGTAGAATGAACATTTTGAGATTTTTATAGGGAAATTGTTTATAGTGAGGAGAATCAATGTTATGGCAGTATCTTCCGTTAAATTACGAACCTTGTATATTATGAGAATATTATTGGAAAAAACGGACGAAAGACATTTTATGTCAGCGGCGGATATCGGAAAGGCATTAGCGGAATACGGAATGTCGGCCGACCGTAAAACCGTGTACGGCGATATAGAGACGCTGAATGAATTTGGGATGGATATATTGCAGGCGAAAGGAACGAACGGCGGATATTATATCGGGAGGAGGGATTTTGAGCTTCCGGAATTGAAGCTTCTTGTAGATGCGGTACAGGCTTCGAAGTTTATCAGCAGGAAGAAATCCGAGGAATTGATTAAAAAGCTGGAGAGTCTGGCAAGTGAGCACGATGCAAGGCAGCTTCAGCGGAACGTATTTATATATAACCGCCCGAAAACCGGAAATGAGACAATTTATTATAATGTAGATCAGATTCATGCGGCTATTTTGGATAATAGACAGATTCGGTACCAGTATGCGGAGTGGACTGTGAATAAGAAACTGAGGCCGAAAAAGGGCGGTGAGTTTTATACGGTGAGTCCGTGGGCGCTTACGTGGGATGATGCGAATTATTATCTGATCGCATATGATAAGGAAGCTGACTTTATTAAGCATTACCGAGTAGACAAAATGCAGCAGGCGCATGTTACCGATGCAGAGCGTGTGGGGAAGGAAAGGTTTCAGAATTTTGATCTTGCAGAGTTTGCAAAAAAGACATTTTCCATGTACGGCGGCCGTGACGAAGAGGTTACACTGGTCTGTGAAAACGGAGCTGCCGGCGTTATTTTAGACCGGTTTGGAAAAGAGGTAAGTATCATACCGATAGACAAAGAGCATTTCAGGGTGCGTATTTTGGCGGCGGTCAGCCCGCAGTTTTTTGGATGGGTAACAGGAATCGGCGGTAAGATACGTATTGCCGCACCTTTGAGTGTGCAGAAGGAGTACAGAGAATATCTGATGAATATTATAAAAAAATATACGATGTAACAACGCTGTCCTATATATGTTTGGAGAAAAAGAATAACGTTTCCTGCAAATTTGTGGTATTATGTAAATATACAAATCAGAGAAGTTATTGATAATTATATAGTATAACAGTGAAAGGACAGGATTTAGATGGTTAATGTGAAACGGACAGCGAAAGCTGCATTACTGATAGTGATAATGGCGGTGTCGGTAATGCCCGTGCAGGCATTTGGGCATAATAAATGGACGATAGGATATGAAAAAAACACGAACGGGCCGGAGAAAAAAGTTCAGGGGACAAACGGGTGGCATTTTATGTACAGCCAGGAGGTAAATACGGATGGACAGCTTGATGCTTCGCAAGTAAAAGAATGTGTCTGGACGGATAAGGGTTCCTGCTGGATGTGGTATGATTATGACGAGATGTGGGTGCCGGACATTTATGCGTCAGAAGATTTTGACTGTCTGGCTGCGAACTGCTGGTGGCGTATGGACGGAAACGGGATTATGGACCCGAATGTGGAAGGCGGCGCAGTCCGCAGTGTAATAGCATGGGAAGCGCCGGAAAACGGTACATACAGCGTTAATCTGGATTATACTGCCGGGAGTATGCCTTATAAATGGTATGGTGAAGATTACGACGGTGGAGACGGCCTCACATTGAGTATTCATACACAAGAGCGTATGGTTGATAAAGTATTTTGCGGGGCGGCTCCTAAAGGTGAAAGAAAGGTAATTGAGAATATGCCGGCCGGCAGTATGAGTGGAAAGGTTACTCTCAGAAAAGGAGAGAGAGTATATGTCAGTGCAGATCCGGGGGAGAACGGCGGAGCTGATATCGCAACTGTGAAGATAGAGATTATTCAGGAGGAGGGCGAGAGCGTACGTTCCTTTTTGATGACGATACTGCTTGGAGGGATTATTGTGATTGCGGTAATTCTTGTAGTAACTGTTATCGCAGTTGTCAGACGCATAAAATCAGATTGGGAGCTTGAAGAAAATGAAGAAGATGAAGAATAGTTAATAGGATAAGGATAAGGATTAGGGGGAAGGCCGGATGCTCCGCTTTGCGATTTGCGAGGATGAATTGTATTTTGCCAGAGATTTAAAACGAATGACGGAAAGCTATATAGATAAAAGAGCGTTGGAAGCGGAAATCTTTATGTTTTCGAGAGGGCGGGATTTTTTAGATTCCGGGATAAAGGCTGATATTGTTTTGATGGATATAGTGCTTTCGGGAGAAAATGGCATGGATATTGCCGAAAACATGCGTGATTTGGGGAGCAGCAGCCAATTTATATTTATAACGGCTTACAAAGAATATGCGTTCCGGGCATTCGACGTGGACGCGGTTTGGTATCTCTTGAAGCCGGTGGACGCCGGAAAACTGTATGTAGTTTTGGATAAAGCCGTGGGGCGTGCCGTGTCCGGGTGCGGAAAATCAATATTAATTACGGAGGGGGAAGAGACGGTCCGGATCTATATGAAGGATATTCTATATTGCGAAGTATTTGACCATGAATTGTTGATTCATACAATTACAGGGAGATATCGGACTTTTGGGACGCTTGATTCTTTCCAGAAAAAATTGGACGGGCGCTTTTTTAGATGCCATCGAAGTTATCTTGTAAATATGGATTATGTAATAGACAAAGAGGATGAGACCGCATATTTGACGGGCGGGAAAAAAGTATTAATTGCCAGACGCAGGCGTCAGGAATTTATGCATAGGCTTTTGGAAACGTGCCAGAGAGGGGTAGTTTAATGACGGCTCATCTGTTTTTTCTGGTATGGTGGCTGGTTGTAAATGGAACCATCAATTATCTGTCAATGGATTTTCTGCTTTATATGACGAAGGCGGAGGAAAAAAGATATATGCTTTTGTGGCTGGCGCTCAGCTTAGGCATGACGGCAATTGCCGTCTGTTTTCAGACTCCGAACTTATTTTTTGCAGACGTGCTGTTTCTGGCTGTTTTTGCAAAGGCGGTGCTTCGGATACATTGGAGAGATATGGCTGCGCCGGCTGCGGTATTGTTTACTCTATATACATTTATGGAAGGAGGGGCGGCGGTTATTTTGTCTTTCCTTTCGGCTAATGTAGAGCTTGGCAGATATGGAAGCAATATTCAGTTTTTAGTTTCGGCACTGATGGTGTTTTGCTTTTTCTCAGTGCTTTTATTTATCCGAAAGAGATATTTCTATGCGTTCGGCCGGCCGGTTTCTGCATATTTATATATTCTGCTTCTTCCCTGTATAGTTATTGTGACTTCCATCCGGTTCGGCCTGAGATTGGACAGTATGGAATTTGCCGAATATTTGTCATCCTTTGGCGGAGGGGCTAGTGCTGTTTTGCTGCTGGCCATAGGTGCGGCGGCTGTTATGTTTTTCATTATGATAGAGGTTTTTGGAAAAATTATTTATCTCACAGAAAAGGAGAAGACGGCAGTCCTTATGTCCGAGCAGCTAAGGCAACAGAGGATATATGTTGAGGAAGCAAGAAAGCGGAATGAACGGTATGCGGCAGTTCAGCACGATATAGATAACCACCTGCTCGTTTTGTCCGGTCTTCTAAAGGAAAAGAAGTATGTGCAGGCCGGACAATATGCAGATAAACTCTGTCGGAGCGAAGTTCCGGCCGCAGCATCGGCATCTACAGGGAAGGTAGTGCTTGATGTTTTGCTTGGGGAGAAGATAGGGTATGCAAGAGACAACAGGATAGACGTTGTTTGTAATGTGCGCATTCCAAAAGCGTTTGCAGTGGAAGACATGGATTTGTGCGTTGTATTTTCTAATATAATGGATAATGCCATATGCGCTTGTAAAAAGGTGGAAGACGGAAACAGATTTATTGCGTTGTCTGCAAGAGTCAAATCTTCATTTTTAGTTATTAACGCAAGAAATTCAACCATCCCGCACCCGGCTGTGAAAATGGGAACGGGACTTCATAATATAAAAAATATTGCCGGAAAATATCAAGGGACTATGGAGATAGACTGCGCCGGCAATGAGTTCTGCATTAAGGTATTACTGTGTTCCGGCGGGAAATTATTTTGAAAAACCGTCTGCGGAGCGAAAGAGACCGTCTGCGTACGCAGTCTTTTGTACAAAACTATTCATCCGATAAAAAAGGTATAAACTTTTGGGATGATAGAAAAGACGGAGGTGCAGGTGATGTCAATGGAAATAAGAACGGGTGATAGGAATTTTTTTATGGCAATGAGAGAGAATCGGAGTATGGTAACAGAGCTTCAGAGTGAACGGCAGAAGCTTCAGGATAAGCTGTTCCTGGCCAAAACTTCCGGTACGGACAGTATTAGCGTGCCAAAGGAAAAACAAAAGGAGATGGAAGACAAGGTAAAAAGCCTGTCACAGCAGCTTAGAAAAGCAAGAATCGATTACAAAGTGTAAACGTATCATCCCGGAAGTTTTATAGATTTTAAAGGCCATGCTTTATATTTTAGGAAAAGCATGGCCTTTTAGACTTTTATACAGTAGTCCGGGCTCGTATCCTGTGGTAAAATACGGATAAGTATTACATAGAGGGAGTCGCATGAAATGAAAATTTTACTTGTTGCTGTCAATGCAAAATATATACATTCTAATCTTGCCGTATATTCATTGCGTGCTTATGCCGTAAAAAATGCGGTTAGAGGGGCGGAGAAGATTGAAATTGCGGAGTATACCATTAATCAGCCTAAAGATGTAATTCTGAGGGAGCTTTATGAAAAGGAGGCGGATGTGGTATGCTTTTCCTGTTATATCTGGAATATGGCATACATAGAGTCTCTTGTGCGTGAATTTGGCAAGCTCTGTCCGGACGTTGAGCTTTGGCTTGGGGGACCTGAAGTATCTTACAATGCAAGGGAAGTTTTGCAGCATCTTCCGGAGGTAAAGGGCGTAATGAGAGGAGAGGGAGAGCGGACATTTGCGAAGTTGTGCGAAAAGATACCTTTGGAGGATTTGGAGGGAATCGTGTTTCGGAGAGCGGACGGAGCAATCTGTGAAAATGCATGGCGTGCGCCTGTGGATTTGGATGAAATCCCGTTCGTTTATGAGGACATTCAACAGTTTGAAAATAAAATTATATATTATGAAACGAGCAGAGGATGCCCGTTTTCTTGCAGCTATTGCCTTTCTTCCATTGATAAGCAGCTAAGGTTCAGAAGCATTCCGCTTATAAAGAGAGAGCTTGATTTTTTCTTGAAGCATAGAGTGCCGCAGGTGAAATTTGTTGACCGTACTTTCAATTGCAGCCACCGACATGCGGAGGAGATTTGGAAATATATTGCAGAACATGATAACGGTATTACGAATTTTCATTTTGAAATATCAGCGGATTTGCTGAATGAGGAAGAATTAGAATTGATAAAAATCATGCGCCCCGGATTAATACAGCTGGAAATCGGCGTACAATCTACGAATGAAGAAACTATTCGGGAAATCAGAAGGACGATGAATTTTGAAAAGCTTTCTCAGAATGTAAAAGCGTTGTGTGATATGAATAATGTTCATCTGCATCTTGATTTGATAGCGGGGCTCCCTTTTGAGGATATCGAAAGATTTTCACAATCCTTTAATGATGTTTATACATTAAGGCCCCACCAGCTTCAGCTAGGGTTCCTTAAAGTATTAAAGGGCTCTTATATGGAAGAAAAAAGGGAAGAGTATGGATTGGTGTATAAAGGCGAACCGCCCTATGAGGTGTTATATACAAAATGGCTGTCCTACAGGGACGTGCTGGAACTGAAGGGGATTGAAGAAATGGTAGAGACATATTACAACAGCAGGCAGTTTGAGCATACGCTGCCGGTGCTGGAGGAAAGGTTTGCCTCTCCGTACCGCATGTATAAAAGCCTGTGGAAGTATTTTAAGGAAAGGGGGCTTAATCTTATTCAGCACAAAAGGAGTGCCAGGTATGAGATATTGTACGGTTTTGCGGAAAAATACTGCACAAAGCAGGCAGAAAAAATCAGAGAGCTGTTGATTTTTGATTATTATTCGAGGGAAAATGCAAAAACACGGCCGGCATTCGCAGGAGAAAATCCGCTTGACAAGGAGAAAATACGGGAGTTTTATGAAAAAGAGTCCGCAGAGCACAAGTATCTTTCCGGATATGAGGCGTATGATAAAAACCAGATGCGCAAAATGACGCATTTGGAATATTTCCCGATTTTGGGAAAGACGGTATTGTTTGATTATATGCATAGGAATCCTCTGAATTATGAAGCGTATGTCTGTGAACTGTAATATATTTTAAAGATTGTTAAAAAATGTATTATTGCAAAGGAAAGTTAAAGCGTATAAAATAATAGATATATTTTGGAAGAAGGTCGAGAAGATGAATTTTAACGATAAAAGGACAAGAAGGATTATAGCGATTGTAGTTATGGTAATTATTGCAGCTATGGTTGCAACTACGATTCTGCCGGTTTTAGGGTAAGCGGGGCGTGACGGCAAAACAGAAGGAATGAGAAATAATTATGGAACAAAAGCGGTATAAGAACAGTTCCGCTAAAAGGAGGAGCAGAAGAAGGAGAAGCCAGAGACGGAAAAGAATGCAGATTCTTTTCGGGCTCCTGTTGTTTTGCTCAATTATATGCCTGAGTATTTCATATGTGTTGTTCCGAAACTTCGTGTCAAAGTATCCGACAGATAAAATTTATAAAAATGTTTTTATTGGCGAAGAAGACGTTTCGGGGATGACGAAAAAGGAAGCAGAGCGGATAATGCAGGAAAATTTAAATTCCGGCCGGCAGGCACAAGTTACAATACAGGTGGGAGAAAAAAGCGACACCGCATCGTTAGAAGAACTGGGGCTTAGCTATGAAGGCATGGAAAAGCAGGTGAAGGCAGCATTTGGCTATGGAAAAACAGGAAGCCTTTGGAAAAGGTTCTGGCAGCTTAGGGAGCTTTCTAAAGAAAGAGTGGTTTTTGGGAAAAAGTATATTTTAAGCCAAAAGAAGACAAAGAAGTTTTTGGAGGAACATATTGTCCCGCTGGCGCAGCATGCAAAGAATGCCACAATAGAGCGGGAGGGTAAAAAGTTTAAAATTACCGGTGAAAAAAAGGGAAGAACGGTAGATACGGATGCATCTGTATCAGTGCTTCTAAAACACCTTAATGGCGGATGGGACCGGGAGGATTTTTCGGTTGAGGCGGTACAGAAGGAGGAAAATCCGACGGTGAAGGCGGATGACCTTGAAACGGTCAAAGATGAACTGGGTTCTTATTCTACGGACGCAGGAGGCGGAAAACGGCTTCAGAATTTGAAAACCGGAGTTGAGAAGCTTAACGGTACAGTACTTGCCTCTGGTGAGGAGATATCTGTCCGGGAAGCGACTGCGCCCTATGATAAGGAGCATGGCTATGTTGCGGCGGGTTCCTATGAGAACGGGCAGGTCGTGGAGACATACGGAGGAGGAATATGCCAAGTTTCCACTACTTTATATAATGCAGTGCTGTTGGCTGAGCTTGAAGTTACTGAGCGGCATCCCCACTCTATGCTGGTGGCATATATTGAGCCGTCAAGGGACGCGGCAATAGCCGGGGACATTAAGGATTTTAAATTTAAAAACAATTACAAGACGCCGGTGTATATTGAAGGCGGAATTGATGACGACGGCCTGCTTAAGTTTACTATTTATGGAAAGGATACCCGTAAAAAGGGCAGGACCGTAGATTATGAGAGTGAAGTGACTGCCACGGAGGAGTATGGAAGGACCTATAAGGAAGACTCTGACGCATCTTTAGGCTCTATAAAATATGAGGGAAACCCTCATACAGGAAAAACTGCCAGATTGTGGAAGATCGTCAAGCAGGATGGAAAGGAAGTCAGCCGTGATATCATCAATGAGAGCGTATACCAGAAATCCAATGAAATAATTGTGGTCGGAACTGCGTCAGAGAATGGAAGGGCTTCCGGAATTGTAAGCGGTGCGATAGAGACGCAGGACGGCGCCAAAATCAATGAGGCAATCAGTAAAGCAAGGGCTATGGAGTAGGAAAGCTATGAAATTACAGGAAGACGGCAGACAGCTGTTAAGCGAGAGCTCTACAGTATATGGACAATCGGAATATATCGGAATACATGCTCTCTCGGAGGTGGTTAATTCTCTTTTGGCATCCGGTGCGGCAAGTATGGGCGTGGAGGTAAGAATTACGTATCCTCCCCGTGCGGACAAGTCTCTCATTTATTTGATGAAAAAGATGATAAAAAAGGAATGCTGCAAAAGAGGGATTTTACTCTTAAAAATACAGGATTTTGAGATTCCGCTGATCTGCGTTCCTTCCGCTACGGTTAATGGTATTTCTATGTCGTCCGGACAAGACGCCCGAAATCTATGTACAGGGCATATCTACGGCGATAGGAAGGGTCGGAAAGGTACTATAGGGGAAGATATCGTTCTGAGTAAATGGGTTGGCATGGAGGGAATGCTTTTAGCGGCCAGAGAGAGGATGGATGCGCTGACAGAGCGTTTTACTCCTGCGTTTATCCGGCGGATTCTGTCATATGAAAAAGAATTGTTTGCAGGCAGGGAACTGGAAATAGCGAAAGATATGGGAGCGACCGCCCTGCGCCAGATTACGCAGGGCGGAATTTTTGCAGCGCTATGGAATCTGTCAAAGGAGCTGGGCGCCGGGCTTGAATTGGATATGAGCCGGTTTTCGATTCTTCAGGAAACGGTGGAGGTTTGTGAGTATTTCCGCCTCAATCCCTATCAGCTTACTTCAGCGGGGAGCTTTTTGCTTGTGGCCAACGACGGGGAGGCGCTCTCGGAGACGCTTTTGAGAGAGGGTATTATGGCGTCTGTCATTGGAAGAATAACGGACGGACAGGGAAAGTTTATAAAAAACGGAGAAGACGTGCGCTGTATTGATCGTCCGGCTCCGGATGAAATATGGAAATTGTTCACTGAGAAATAGTTTGGAGAGACAGGATATGATGAACATTGTACTATTAGAGCCGGAGATTCCGGCAAATACAGGGAATATCGGGCGTACCTGCGTGGCGGCGGACGCAAGGCTCCATCTTATAGAGCCTCTTGGCTTCAGGCTGGACGAGAAAAGCCTAAAGCGCGCAGGGATGGATTACTGGAATCAGCTGGATGTTACTACATATATTGATTATAACGACTTTTTAAACAGGAATCCTGGGGCAAGGATATACATGGCTACGACAAAGGCGCAAAAAGTTTATACAGAGGTCTCTTATGAGCCGGATTGTTATATTATGTTCGGGAAGGAAAGTGCGGGCATACCGGAGGAAATCCTGGTCAATCATAAGGAAAACTGTATCCGCATACCGATGGCGGGGCAGATACGTTCTTTGAATCTCGGAAATTCTGTAGCAGTGGTATTATACGAAGCTCTCAGGCAGAACGGCTTTGAAGGCATGAATCAAAAAGGAGCGCTTCATCGTCTGGAATGGCAGATGCAGCCAGAATAATTTTTAGATAATATGTATATTTTAAACATAATGTGTACCGTAAAAGTGTAAAATTACAATAAATTGGTAGACTTTCGGATAAAATAATATTATAATCAAAAATGCAGGAAAGGTTTTAGGCGAAAAAGAGAGGTGGTGAGTCAATGGTAGAAGAAACCATTAAGACCATCAAGGAGACGGAAAATGAGGCTGAGAGGATAATAAAGGAAGCAGCCGAGGCAAGTACCGAAATCCTTGAAAAGGCTGCTGCAAATGCAGGAGAAATCAGACGGCAGGCTGAGATGGATGCGAAAGCAAAAGCAGATGCTGATATGAGGGCAGCAAATGAAATTGAGGAGAAATCTATTTCTGATGCATTGGCTAAAGTGGAGAGGGAGATAGAGTCCTTGAGAACAGCTGCACAATCAAAGGAAGAAGAGGCGATAGCTTCTGTGATTGCAGAATTAATTTAGAATAAGGTAAAGGAGGGATACGGCTATGGCAGTATTGCAGATGCAAAGAATTAGTATCTGCGCGCTAAAGCGAGACCGTAAGGCCATCTTGGAAAACCTTCAGTCAATGGGTATCATAGAGATGAATCCGATTGCCGATGACGATGGATTTCAAAAGATGGACACACAGAATGCCAGAGTTGGTTTTGAAAAGAAAGCCCAGCTTTCTGAAAACGCACTGGCGATTCTTGAATCTTACGCTCCCCAGAAGCAGTCACTGCTGTCTAGTCTCGAAGGAAAAGCGCTGATAGGGCAGAAAAAGTTTGACAATGCAGTTGCGGCGAAAGAGACAATAATCGCAAAGGCAGACATGCTTGTTGCGCTGAATAAAGAGATAGCAGAGAATAAGGCGAACATTCTGAAATTATCAAATCAGATAGAGTCGTTAAGCCCGTGGCTTGGTTTGGACGTACCGATGAACTATACAGGTACAGACAAAGTAGCAATGCTTTTGGGAACGATGGCCGTCGACACGACGCTGGATGCGGTCTACGCTAAGATTGCTACGAGTGCCCAGAAAGTGGACGCTGTTGATGTGGAAATCATCCAGACCGACAAAGATGCGACTTATCTGGTTGTTTTTTGTCTGAGGGAAGATGCGGCAGCAGTAGAAGAAGCTTTGAGGGCAGGAGGCTTTGCGAGGCCTTCGCAGGTCGTGGACAAAGTGCCTGCGAAGAAGAAAGCGGAGCTTGAAGCAGAGATTGAAAAACTGAATAACGAAATCGTTAAAAAAGAGGAAGAGATTCGGACGATGGCTTCGTGCAGGGAAGAATTAAAGATTATAGGAGATTATTTCCGCATGAGGGCAGACAAGTATGAAATTCTCGGAACTCTTCCACAATCCCAGAGAACCTTTGTTGTGAGCGGCTATATTCCTGTAAAAGCCGTAGATGCAGTGAAAAAGGCTATTGGTGAAGTTTATGACTGTGTCATTGATGTTGAAGATTTAAAAGAAGATGAAGAAGCGCCTACGATCTTAAAGAACAACGGATTTTCGTCCAGCATGGAAGGTGTGCTTGAATCTTACGGACTTCCGCACAAGGGAGAATTTGACCCGACGACGATTATGTCGTTTTTCTATGTATTTTTCTTTGGAATGATGCTGTCGGATGCGGCATATGGCGCAATTATTGCTGTTGCGTGCTTTGTTGTGCTCAAGAAGTATCCGAGAATGGGCGAGAGTATGCATAAGTCTCTTAAAATGTTTATGTTCTGCGGTGTTTCCACCCTTGTGTGGGGAATATTGTTTGGCGGATATTTTGGAAATGTGGTGGATATCGTGTCAGGAACATTTTTTGGAAAGACGGTTACCGTGCCGGCGCTCTGGTTCGTACCGCTGAATGACCCGATGAGGCTGTTGGTCTACTCCCTTGCATTTGGAGTCGTGCATCTGTTTGTGGGACTTGGAATTAAAGGTTATATGCTCCTTAAGGACGGCAGGCCGCTTGACTTTTTCTGTGATGTCGTATTGTGGTATGCGTTTTTGATTGGACTGCTTTTGATGTTGATTCCAACAGATATTTTTGCCTCTATTGCACAGGCAAAGATTACATTCCCGCCATTTCTTAATATGCTGGCTAAGGCTCTTGCAATTATCGGAGTAGCGGGACTTGTGCTGATGTCCGGGCGTGACAGTAAAAATCCGGCGCTTCGGATAGCGTTAGGTGCATACGACGTGTACAACATTACCGGATGGCTGAGTGACGTATTGTCGTACTCACGTCTTTTGGCGCTGGGGCTTGCGACGGGTGTTATCGCATCCGTAGTCAATCAGATGGGAAGCATGTTCGGAAAAGGCATTGTAGGAATTATTGGATTTTTAATTGTATTTATTGTCGGGCATACGCTGAATCTGGCAATTAACCTGCTTGGTGCGTATGTTCATACAAACCGTCTGCAGTTTGTAGAATTTTTCGGGAAATTCTATGAGGGCGGAGGAAAACCATTTGAACCATTTAAATCAGATACAAAATATGTAGATATTAAGGAGGAGACTTTATCATGAGTATTTGGAGTAATTTAGGACTTGTATATGCGTTACTTGGCGCAGCAGTTGCTGTATTTCTTGCAGGAGCCGGATCAGCGATCGGCGTAGGTATTGCCGGACAGGCAGCAGCGGGAGTTGTAACAGAGGACCCAAGCAAATTTGCAAAGGTACTTATTATGCAGCTTCTTCCAGGTACACAGGGAATTTACGGCTTGCTTGTCGGATTCATTACATTGTCTAAGGTAGGACTTTTAGGCGGAGGCGCAGCAGCACTCGACCCGCAGACAGGACTTTTGATTCTTGCCGCTTGTATGCCGATTGGTATCGTAGGACTTATTTCCGGTAAATATCAGGGAATGACGTCTGCAGCGTCTATCGGTATCGTAGCAAAGAAACCGGATCAGTTTGGTAAGGCTATGCTGTTCCCGGCGATGGTTGAGACATATGCGATTTTGGCACTTCTGATTTCTATTTTGGCAGTTAATGCAGTTCAGATTTAAAAAATGGAAACGTTCGAAAAGAACTTTACTAAGATTTAATATAAGGAGTGCAAGACCATGACTGGATTAGAAAAAATGAAAAGCCAGATATTGGATGAGGCCAGAGCTGCAGCCGAGAGCAAGATTTCTGCGGCGCAGGCGGAGGCTGACAAGATTCTTGCAGAGGCGCAGGCAGAGGCAGAAAATTGTAAGAGCAGTATCTTCCAAAAGTCTGAGAGAGCGATTGCCAGCTATAAAGAACGGGTGGCATCCTCAAATGACCTTCAGAGGAGGACGAAACTTCTTGCTGCGAAGCAGGAAATGATTGCCCAGGTTTTAGATAAGGCATACGTCTCTCTTGAAAGTATGGGGAGAAGAGAGTATTTTGACATGCTTCTCAAAATGCTTGAAAAGTATGCACAGCCGCAAGACGGTGAGATTTTCTTTTCACCTGCGGATCTTGCTAAATTGCCGGAGGGCTTTGCAGACAGGATAGAGGAAACTGCAAAAGGAAGAGGCGGAAGCCTTAAGATATCCAAAGAAGGCAGAAATATTGAAAACGGATTCATTCTTGCCTATGGCGGTATTGAAGAAAACTGTACATTAAGGGCAATGTTTGATGCAAAAAGAGATGAGTTATCTGACAAAGTTCATCGTATATTATTTTTGTAGTGCAAAGTAGGAGGAGTTACATGAGTGAACAGTATACTTACGCGGTTGCACGCATACGGGCTTTGGAGGTTTCGTTGTTTTCCAATAGCACCATTGACCAGTTGATTGCATGCCAGAGTTATGAGCAGTGCCTGCAGTTCCTGGAAGAGAAGGGTTGGGGGGACAATGAGACGTCAGGTAATGCAGAAGCAATGTTGACCAGAGAAGAAGAGAAAATCTGGGAGGTTGTGAAAGAGCTTTCTATAGATATGAAAAATTTTGACGTTCTTTCCTACCCAAAGCTTTATCATAACCTTAAGGCTGCAATTAAAGAAGTGTGTACAGAGGAAAAGAACAGGCATATTTTCTATGAAGATGTGTCTATTCCGGGAAGCGTCATGCTTGAGCTCGTTCGTGAGCGCGACTTTGGAAAGCTTCCGAACCACATGCAGCATGCAGCGCAGGAAGCGTTTGAGACACTTCTTCATACAAGGGACGGTCAATTGTGCGATGTGATTATCGACAGGGCAGCGCTTGACGCTATCTATCAGGCAGGGAAGGTATCGGAAGTGAGCATTATCCGGGATTATGCCGAGTCCACTGTGGCGGTGGCGGATATCAAGATTGCCGTCAGGTCGCAAAAAACCGCAAAATCAATAGAATTTATGAAGCGGGCGATGGCTGAGTGCAGCAGTGTAAATGTAGACCAGCTTTCGAAGGCTGCGCTTGCAGGAGCAGATGCAATCAGTGAATATCTGCTTGGCACCGCATACGCGGAAGGGGCGGAGGCTTTAAGGAGGTCCCCGTCTGCATTTGAGAGATGGTGTGATAACCGCATTATCCAGACAATAAGTCCGCAGAAATATAATGCATTTACGATAGGCCCTGTAATTGCCTATGTAATAGCAAGACAGAACGAAATAAAAACGGTAAGAATCATACTTTCCGGTAAACAGAATGAACTGCCGGATGATTCTATCCGGGAAAGGGTAAGGGAGATGTATGTATAAGATTGCAGTATTGGGCGATTATGACAGTATCTATGGCTTTGCAACGCTGGGTCTTGACACATTCCCGGTAAGTACCCGTGAAGAAGCTACAGAAGAGCTTGCGAAGCTGGCAGGCGGCGGATATGGGATTATCTATATTACAGAGGTCTGGGCAGCAGAGCTAAAACATGAGATTTCGAGGTATCAGGAGCAGCTTACACCGGCAATTATCCAGATTCCGGGTATTTCAGGCAACACCGGAGCGGGAATTGCAGGAGTTAAGAAGTCGGTTGAGGTTGCGGTTGGTTCCGATATCTTGTTCAGTAACCAGTAAGGAGGTTTATTCGTCCAAATGAATAGTACAGGTACGATTAAAAAAGTAGCAGGACCATTGGTTATCGCATCCGGAATGCGGGATGCCAATATGTCCGACGTTGTACGTGTTAGTAAACAGCGTCTAATCGGAGAGATTATTGAGATGCACGGAGATGAGGCATCCATCCAGGTATATGAGGAGACGTCAGGACTTGGACCCGGCGAGCCGGTGGAGTCTACGGGGGCGCCTATGTCTGTTGAACTGGGGCCTGGTCTTATCACAAGCATTTATGACGGTATTCAGCGTCCGCTTGATGATATTATGAAGATTTCCGGGAACAACTTACAGCGCGGTGTTGAGGTTGCTTCCCTGAAGAGAGATAAGAAATGGGAGTTTGTTCCGGCAGTGAAAGCCGGTGAAGATGTAGTGGCCGGCGATGTGCTTGGAACCGTTCAGGAGACGGCCGTTGTCACACAGAAGATTATGGTGCCTTACGGAGTGGAAGGTACTGTAAAAGAGATTAAAGCAGGAGAATTTACCGTAGAAGAGACGGTAGCAGTAATTGCGGCAAAAGACGGAGACAAAGAGCTTACAATGATGCAGAGATGGCCGGTTCGAAAAGGACGTCCCTATGTGAAAAAGCTTCCGCTTGATGCACCGCTTGTTACAGGACAGCGTGTTGTCGATACATTTTTCCCGATTGCAAAGGGTGGTGTTGCGGCTGTTCCAGGACCGTTTGGAAGCGGTAAGACGGTTATCCAGCATCAGCTTGCAAAGTGGGCTGAGGCTGATATTGTAGTATATATCGGATGCGGTGAGCGTGGAAATGAGATGACGGACGTTCTTAATGAGTTTCCGGAGCTGAAGGATCCGAAGACGGGCCGTTCTCTTATGGAAAGGACAGTGTTGATTGCCAATACGTCAGATATGCCTTTTGCGGCTCGTGAAGCATCTATTTATACAGGTATTACGATTGCAGAGTATTTCCGTGATATGGGATATTCCGTAGCGTTGATGGCGGATTCCACGTCCCGATGGGCAGAGGCGCTCCGTGAGATGTCAGGACGTCTTGAGGAGATGCCGGGTGAGGAGGGTTATCCCGCATACCTTGGTTCTCGTCTTGCAGAGTTCTATGAGAGGGCAGGACGTGTGATTTCTCTTGGAAAAGATGGAAGAGAAGGAGCGCTTTCCGTTATCGGAGCCGTATCTCCTCCGGGTGGTGATACTTCTGAACCGGTATCTCAGGCGACGCTTCGTATTGTAAAGGTATTCTGGGGACTTGATGCGGCGCTTGCATACAAGAGGCATTTCCCGGCCATCAACTGGCTGACGAGTTATTCTTTGTATCTTGATAATATGCATGATTGGTTTAACAGCACAGTTGCAGAGGACTGGATGGAGGATCGCCAGAAAATGATGAGCCTTCTGACAGAGGAAGCAGCCCTGGAAGAAATCGTGCAGATGGTAGGTATGGATGCGCTTTCACCGGGAGACCGCCTGAAAATGGAGGCGGCAAGGTCTATCCGCGAGGACTTCCTGCACCAGAATTCATTCCATGAGGTAGATACCTATACGCCGCTGCGCAAGCAGTATCTGATGATGAAACTTGTGCTTGCCTTCTACGAGCAGGCAACAGAGGCGCTCAATAAGGGAGCATCCATGAAAGAACTGCTTGTTATGAATGTAAGAGAGAGAATCGGCCGTTACAAATATACGACAGCCGAGAACATTGAGGCAGAATATGAAAAAATTATGAATGAATTAGGCGCAGAGATTGCTAATACATTCGGGAAGGAGGACTTCTAATGCCAAAGGAATATAGAACGATACAAGAAGTTGCCGGACCGCTGATGATGGTAAAGGGTGTAGAAGGCGTCGCATTTGACGAACTTGGAGAGATTGAGCTTGCAAGCGGTGAGAGACGGCGCTGCAAGGTGCTTGAAGTAGATGGCAGCGATGTAGTTGTACAGCTTTATGAAAATGCCGCCGGAATTAACTTAAGTAACAGCAAGGTGCGTTTTCTTGGGCGCAGTATGGAGCTTGGAGTATCCGGTGATATGCTTGGCCGGGTTTTTGACGGGCTTGGCCGTCCGATTGATGACGGACCGGAAATCCTGCCGGAAGAAAGAAGAGATATCAACGGCCTGCCTATGAATCCGGCAGCAAGAGTATACCCGGAGGAGTTTATTCAGACAGGAGTATCGGCCATTGACGGACTGAATACGCTGGTCCGCGGGCAGAAGCTTCCTATCTTTTCCTGCTCCGGTCTGCCTCATTCACAGCTCGCCGCACAGATTGCAAGGCAGGCGAAGGTTCGGGGAACAGACGAGAATTTCGCTGTTGTGTTTGCCGCTATGGGTATTACTTTTGAAGAGTCCAACTATTTCATTGAGTCATTTAAAGAGACAGGGGCCATCGACAGGACAGTATTGTTTATTAACCTGGCAAACGACCCGGCAGTTGAGCGTATATCAACGCCTCGTATGGCGCTTACCGCAGCGGAATATCTTGCATTTGAGAAGGATATGCACGTACTTGTAATCCTGACTGATATTACGAACTATGCAGATGCGCTCCGTGAGATTTCGGCGGCGAAGAAGGAAGTTCCCGGACGGCGCGGATATCCTGGATATATGTATACAGACCTTGCTACTATGTATGAGAGAGCGGGACGTCAGAGAGGAAAGAACGGAAGTATTACGATGATTCCGATTTTGACGATGCCTGAGGATGATAAGACACATCCGATTCCTGACCTTACCGGCTATATCACCGAGGGACAGGTAATCTTAAGCCGTGAGTTGTACCGTAAGGGCTTACAGCCGCCGATTGACGTATTGCCGTCGCTTTCCCGTCTGAAAGATAAAGGTATCGGTGAAGGAAAGACAAGGGCAGACCATGCGAATACGATGAATCAGCTGTTTGCGGCATATTCCCGCGGAAAAGACGCTAAGGAGCTTATGACGATCCTCGGAGAGGCAGCGTTGACAGAGATTGACCTTAAGTATGCGGAGTTTGCAGAGGCATTTGAGAAAGAATACGTATCTCAAGGGTACAACAATGACCGTTCCATCGAAGAAACACTTTCCATCGGCTGGAAACTTTTATCCATGCTGCCGAGGGCAGAGCTGAAACGTATCGACGACAAGTTCTTAGATGAATATTATGGAAAGCAGTAAGCCATGCACAGATGCATAAAAAGAGTCGTGCAGGCTTGCCTGCAATAGAATCTTTTTATGCAGATGTATAGGGCGCGAGCCCGCAGCGAGGAGGAGCGAAGCGAAGCCGAGCTGGGGATGGCGAGAAAAAGGAGGTTAAAGGATGGCATCTAAACAGATTACTCCTACCCGTATGGAACTAACGAAGACGAAGAGAAAACTTGTCACAGCTAGAAGGGGACATAAACTCCTCAAAGACAAACGTGATGAGCTGATGCGTCAGTTCCTTGAATTGGTTAAGGAGAATATGGCGCTCCGCCAAAAGGTAGAAGCCGGAATACTCTCTGCAAATAAGAACTTTGTCATAGCAAAGGCCGGAATGGACGAAGCTACGCTGAATACGGCATTAATGGCACCGAAGCAGGAGGTTGATCTTGAAGTCGGGAAGAAAAATGTTATGAGCGTTAATATTCCGGTGTTTGATACTACGACGAGGACTGCGGATGTGAATGATATTTATTCATATGGATTTGCATTTACGTCCAGTGACCTTGACGGTGCTGTAAAGTCATTGGCAGATATCCTGCCGGACATGTTGAGGCTTGCAGAGACGGAAAAAGCATGCCAGCTTATGGCGGCCGAGATTGAAAAAACCAGGCGCCGTGTAAATGCGCTGGAGCATGTGACAATTCCTGAGGCTCAGGAGACCATCAAATATATTACGATGAAGCTGGATGAGAATGAAAGAAGCTCACAGATTCGTCTGATGAAAGTAAAAGATATGATGCTTGAGGAAGCGCATCATTACAGTGAAAGACAGTAATTCATTTTTTGTTTCACGACAGAGAAAAAAAGGAACCGGATTTCTTGTTGCAGATAAGGGCAGGAAATCCGGTTCTTTTTATGCTGTAAGAGAAGATGTTTTATAAAAAGCTAGAAAGGTATTGACATATATCGATTATCGATGTATTATGATTATAAAGATAACCGATATATATTGGCAGATAAGATATGAGCGAAACTATTCTATTAAAATGGAGTCAGTTAAGAAGAGAGGTGAGACACATGACGGTAAGCAGAAATCTGGTATCAGGCAATACAGCCATGCTTCTTTTAAAGCTTTTATCGGAAAAGGATATGTATGGATACGAGATGATTGATACGTTATCCAAACGTTCGGACAACGTATTTGAGCTTAAAGTAGGAACGCTGTATCCGCTTCTGCATAGCTTAGTGCAGGGCGGATACCTGAAGGGATATGACCAGGAGGTGAACGGCAAGCTTCGGAAATACTATCAGATTACGTCAAGCGGGCGAAAATACCTTGACAGGATGATTAAAGAGTGGAACACTTACGCAGATGCAGTGGGCATGATGATAGGTGGTGTGAATTATGAAGGCTGATAAATATTTACAGGCATTGACGAAATGTATTGATAATTCCAAGATAAGGACAGAAGTTATGAAGGAATATCAGAATCATATTGAGGACTGTAAGAATGCGCTGATGAAATGCGGCATGAACGAGGAAGAAGCGGAGGAGGAAGCGGTAAGGCAGATGGGAGACCCAAAAGAAGCAGGGGGTGAGATGAACCGGCTGTACAGAAATGTAATTGATTTTAATATGGCTCTGTGGTTTTTGGGGTGCGTCATCGTCTTTTTACTGCTGAGACAGATGTGGGAATTTGAGATACCTGAGTTTATCCTGGAATATACCGGAGGCGCGCTTCTTATTTATGGATTTATTTTGAGCGCATGGGAGAAACACAATGACTTGGAACTATACTATGTGCATGCAAAGGACTGGGGCAGCGCCGGCGCCGGTGCAATGAATAACAGCGGATTTATATTGTCCATCGGAGTAGCGCTTATGGCATCCAGCATGGAAAGGGGCGTGTGGATAGCTCTGTCGGCAGCGGCGGCTCAGATCGTGTTAAGGAGCTATATCCAGATGCTGAATAATAAGAGGGAGACAGAACTTCTTTGGGAAATCGGGGTGGCGGATACGATAATCAATTATAAAGGAAAAGGCACATTCCGGGGAAAACAGAGAAAGATTAAAACAAATGAGGAAGAGATACAGCCGGGAACGCCTATTATAATCATATTTTTTGACGGGGCGAAACCTGTCGTGGCGCGTGCGTGAGAAGCGGACTGCCTTGAAGAACACGGAGAAAAAAGATGAAAGAATATTTTGTTTCAAGAGCAGTTCAATGGAGCGGAGGATCCATCCGCTCCATTTTCCTATTGCGCTTTTATTTAGATAGGGAAGGAATGTCCTGATGAAAAAGCCAGGCCGGCCGCAGTCCGGCGAAGTTTAAAATTTTGTTAGTGCATCCACGAGTTCAGGGAAATTCATACCGTGGGAAGCCTTGATTAGTATATTATCTCCTTCTTTGATGATATCTTTCATGGAGGAGAGAAAATCATCCTTTGTTTCAAACCAGAGCGCTTTTGTAGAAGAACCCTTCGAAGCGCCCTTCGCAATTTCCTTTCCAAGCCTGCCGATACCGCAGACAAGGTCAATGCCGGCCTTTTCTGCATAAGAACCGGTATCGAAGTGAAGCTTTGCTTCATTACTCCCAAGTTCTCCCATAGTGCCAAGAATCGCAACTTTGCGGCCGATTGCCATAGTCAGTACGTCAATCGCAGCCTTTGTGGAAATGGGATTCGCATTGTAGCAGTCGTCTAAAATTACAAGCTTATCGGTAGAGATGATGTTGTTTCTTCCCGGCATAGAAGGAAGAGTTTCTATGCCGCATTTTATTTCTTCAGGCGTAAGTCCGAGAGAATATCCGACAGATGCTCCGGCTAAAGCATTGGATACCATATGAATGCCCGGAAGAGGGACTAGGCAGCGGAAGCTTTCGCCGGAAGGAAGGTGGAGCGTGCATTCCGTTCCTTTCAGTCCCGCCGATTTCAAATCAGATGCATAAAATTCACAATCACTGCCGAGCCCGAAGAATACAGGCGATACGCCTTTTACAGGCCCCATTTTAGAAAGAAGGTCATCGTCCCCGTTTAAAATAATGGTTCCGCCGTTTTTCATATCTTGAATCATTTGAGATTTTTCCTGAAGAATCCCTTCCCTCGTTCTGAAAAATTCAAGATGGGCAATTCCGATATTGGTGATTACACAGATATCGGGTTCTGCGACAGACGACAGACGGCGCATTTCCCCGAAATGGTTGACACCCATCTCTAAAATAGCAATCTCATGTGACTCATTCATCTCGAAAATCGTGATAGGAAGCCCCCATTCATTATTAAAGTTACCTAAAGTTTTGTGCACGTTATACTTTTGAGAAAGAACGGAGGCAATCATTTCTTTTGTGCTGGTTTTTCCGGCGCTGCCGGTAATTCCTACAACTTTTACGTCAAAGGAATCACGGTAAAGCTTTGCAATATCGAGAAGAGCCTGGCCTGTGGATTCCACAAGAATATAAGGAAAGTCCGTCTCGCCAAGTTCTTCATGGGAAACAACGCACAGTGCCCCTTTTTCAATTGTGTCGGGAATGAATTTGTGGGCGTTCACCTTCTCGCCGTCAATCGCTATAAAAAGGTAGTTCTTTTCTACTTTCCTGCTGTCAATGACTACACCCTCAACTTCTATGCTAAGTTTGGACGTGTCGCCGTGATATGAGCCGCCGCAGGCTTTTGTGATATTTTCCAGAGTCAGATTTTTCATCCTTTTTCTCCTTTTAATCTGGTTTATTCATCTGATCAAGTAAAGATTTTTTGACTTCATATAGCTGTTGCGATAAATCAACATGTACCCTGTGAGGATAAAACAAACGTTTCGTTTCATCCCATAAAGTATCCTTTTCCTCTTTGCAGTATTGGGCGATTTCCGTAACGGAAGGAGACTGGTAAATACATTCGCCTTTTCGGAAGATAGGAAGCATAATTTCCCTCATAGTATAGGTTCCGCCGGAAAGCTTCGTCTTTTTCCAAGTGTCAATAGGGTCAAAAAGAAGCAGCTCTTGGGATGTATCATACTCTTCTCCAACGAAACAGATTAAATCTGCTTTCATTTTTCCGGTTTCTTTATCATAGATACGGTAAATCGTTTTATTCCCCGGATTGGTAATCTTTTCCGTGTTTTCGGAAATCTTTATTTTTGGGGCAAAGGTACCGTCTTTATCCATGATGGCAGCAAGCTTATAAACGCCGCCGAAGGACGGACAATCCTTAGAAGTAATTAAGTTTGTCCCGACTCCCCAGGAATTTATCGCAGCACCCTGAATTTTAAGGTCGTGAAGGAGATATTCATCCAAATCATTGGAAGCGCAGATAGAAGCATCTGTAAATCCCGCTTCATCAAGCATCTTCCGGGCTTCTTTGGAAAGGTATGCAAGGTCGCCGCTGTCAAGACGGATGCCGTATTTCTTAAGCGGGGTTTTTGCATCCTTAAATTCCTGAAATACTCGGATTGCATTTGGGACTCCGGATTTCAGCGTATCATAAGTATCCACCAAAAGGGTACAGTTATCAGGGTATAACTTAGCATACGTTTTAAAAGCAGTATATTCGTCTTCGAAACTCATAATCCAGCTGTGCGCATGAGTACCCATGACCGGAACGTCAAACAGTTCGCCCGCCAGTACATTCGAGGTTCCGACACATCCGCCGATCATGGCGGCCCTTGCCCCGTAGAGCCCTGCATCCGGTCCCTGGGCGCGTCTTAAGCCAAATTCCATAATACCGTCTCCGGCCGCTGCAAAAACGATTCGGGAGGTTTTTGTGGCAATGAGAGACTGATGATTAATAATATTTAAAATAGCGGTCTCGACAAGCTGCGCCTCCATAATCGGAGCAATCACCTTTAGAAGAGGTTCCTTTGGAAATACGACGGTACCCTCCGGGATGGCATAGATGTCTCCGCTGAAGTGGAAGCCGCTCAAATATTGAAGAAAATCCTCGCTGAAAATCTTTAAGCTCCGCAAGTAATCCACGTCTTCGTAAGTAAAGTTTAAGTTTTTAATGTAATCAATTACCTGAGCAAGCCCTGCGCATACGGAATAACCGTTATTGCACGGATTTTGGCGGAAAAACACATCAAATACGACAATTTCATTCTGCCCTTGTTCATAATAACCCTGCATCATAGTTAATTCATACAAATCTGTCAGCAGGGTCAGCTCCTGTCGGTTCATTTTCATTATCTCCTTTATCTGATTTTAATCTATTATATCATTTGTGCGGCGAATAATAAACAACTAACTAACATACATCTATTTATACAAGCTCCTTGTTTTTGTTAATTGTCTCCTGAATAATATTTTGAAAATACGGCGCAAGACGCTTGCGTGTCTCCTTGTCAAGCTCTTTCGGGTAAACAGGCTTTCCATACTCCAGGACGATATGTGTTTTTTTGATTCTTGGAAATTGATTTTCAAACATGGAGGCAGTATTATTCATGCTGACGGGAACAATGGCGCAGCCGCTTTTTTCAGCAATTTTAAAAGAACCTGTATGAAATGGAAGAAGGCTTAATTCCTCTCCGTCATTGCGTGTTCCTTCCGGGAATATACAAATGGAAACACCTTCTTTTACGAAATCAATCGCCTGAAGAATGGTTTTCAGTCCTTCCCTCATATCGTCCCTGTTTAGAAACAGGCAGTAAAGGCGTTTCATCCATGTGCGCAGTACAGGGTATCTCAACATTTCTTTCTTCGCGACATAACCGGTAAGTCTCTTGCAGCGCGAATAGGTAAGAAGAATGTCAAAGTAGCTTCTATGATTGGCAATGAACAGCACGGGTTCGTCCGGGACGTTTTCTTCTCCGATTACCGTAACCTCGACGCCTGTAATTGACAAAATTTTTTGAAATGCCCATTGTACGATGCGAAGGCACTGGTAATCCGCCTTTTCTTTATTAAATTTTCCGATGATCCACTCCATTCCCAGGACGGGAATCCCCAAAAGCAGAAACAGGAAAAGAAACAGTACAACACCTATAAATCTTAACATTTTCAGTAACCTCTCATTTTCTTAGTATCTGCCATATAATATGGACAGTTCTTTTAACTCCTCAGCGAGCGAGGGGGTAAGAGCCGTGTCTTTGCAGCGCCAGCTCCAATTGCCGGCGGCGACTCCTGGAATATTCATACGCGCCTCGCTGCCGAGGGCAAGCGCATCCTGAAGCGGAAAGACTGCATAAGCGGCAGTACTTCCGAGACAAAGCCTTATCATATTGCGGCTGATATCTCTTCCTGGCTCAGTACCGGTATAAAGCTGAAGTTTTCTTTTGCAATCCGCCTCTAAAGTGCGGTACCATCCGCAGGTCGTGTCATTGTCATGAGTGCCGGTGTAACATACGCAGCGGGGAGAGGTAAACTGATGCGGCAGATAATCGCTCTCTCCGGTAGTCTCAAACGCAAACTGCAGGATTTTCATGCCTGGGAAATGAAAGGATTCCCGCAAGGCAGTGACTTCTTCGGTAATAATGCCCAAATCTTCTGCGATTATCGGAAGATTTTTCCCAAGAGCGTCCTCTACGGCTTCGAATAACTGCCTGCCGGGAGCTTTTATCCATTCTCCGTTAATAGCGGTCTCTTCGCCGTACGGAACAGACCAGTAGCTTTCGAAACCGCGGAAGTGATCAATCCGGAGAATGTCAAGATTGGAAAGCTGGCTTTTGATTCGGGATATCCACCATGAGAAGCCGTCATCTTCATGCGTCTTCCAGTTATATAAAGGATTGCCCCACAATTGCCCGGTGGAGGAGAAATAATCCGGCGGCACTCCGGCAACGGCAAGAGGGAATCCTTTTGTATCAAGCTGGAAGAGCTCTTGATTCGCCCATACGTCAGCGCTGTCCATAGACACAAAAATCGGGATGTCGCCGATAATCTTTATATCGTGCTCATTGGCATATTTTTTTAATTCACGCCACTCTGAAAAAAATATAAACTGCAGGAACTGATAATAGCCGATATCTTCAGGAAAAGCTTCTTTCAGCTCAGCTTTCAGCTCTTTTGTCGGCAGCCGGTATTTATCTTCCCATTCAAGCCAGCTTTTCCCGGCATGGATGTCTTTGCACGTCATAAACAGTGAATAATCATCAAGCCAAGTGCTGTTTTCTGCGCAAAATAAATGAAATTGCTCTTTCAGCCGGCTTTCCGGCCCGTCTTTTGTAAGAAAGCGCTCGTAGGCGAGTCTGAAAATCAGGTGTTTCCACGGGATGATTACACCATAGTCAATCTGCTCGTCATCAGTGACGGGACAGTTCTGCAGTTCAAAACTCTCCAAAAGGCCGAGCTCCATTAAGTGTGCAGGGCTAATCAGCAGCGGCTGTCCTGCAAAAGCGGAAAAACTCTGATAGGGGGAGTCGCCGAAGCCTGTGTGCGTCAGAGGAAGGATCTGCCAGAGATGCTGTCCTGCATTTTTTAAAAAGTCAACAAACTTATAAGCATCTTTTCCAAGGTCGCCGATTCCGTAAGGGGAAGGGAGTGAAGTCGGATGCAGAAGGATGCCGGACATCCTGTTTAAGTCAATCATATCATATCGTCTCCTTATCTATCCATGAATGTTTTTAGTATACCACATTTACAGGCATCGGGGAATAAGCAATAAATTTTCGGTTTGTATAATAAAAAGGAATTTTTCAAGGAAAGGATGTGTATGATATTAATGAGAATATGTCTGTGGAGTGTAGATGAAAAGGCAGGTCTGTACATATTTCTGGCAGGGTGCGTGCTTTTCATGTGTGCGTGTTCCGCAAAAAAAGAGGATAAAGAAAAGCTTAGAGATATTGAGTTTACCGTGGTAGATTCTTATGACGCCCCTGAAGAGCTTCAGGAGAAAATTGACAGTAAAAAAGAAAAAACATTTGAAATCAGCTATGCGGACGAGGGTTATCTGTATATAGCAAAAGGATACGGCAGCCAAGATACAAGCGGATACAGCGTGGAAGTAAAATCATGTTATGAGACGGAGAATGGCATCTATCTGAAAACGAATCTGCTTGGTCCGCCAAGCAGTGAAGAAATTATAGAGGGAAAGACATATCCGTACGTGATAGTCAAGATGGAATACAGTGATAAAAATATCGTATTTAATTAGAGGAGGAATGGGAGAATGGAATATGAGAAAAAAGAATTTCTTGTCTATCGTCAGGGCAGGACAATTACAGATCAGTTTTATATTGACGATGATTATAATGTGCCGGATGCAAAGCATGATGTAAAGCGGGTAATTTTAGGAGAGGGAAGCCTTTTAATTGACGACATTAAGCGCGTGGAAAATTATGTAAGAGTGTCCGGAAAAATGAATTTTAAAGTACTGTATGTTTCGGATGAAGGGGAAATGCGCCTTGCATTTTTAGAGGGGAGAGTCCCGTTTGAAGAGATGGTTTATGCGGAGGAGGAGCCGGAGGAAAATCTGTTTATCAAAACAATGGATTGTGATGTGAATGTAACCATGATTCATTCAAGAAAGCTCAATGTTAAGGCGCTGGTAGAATTTTCGTTATGCTCGGAGGGACGACAGGAGGAGCGGCTGACACTGGATGCGCAGGGAGAGGGGAACTTATATAAAAAATACAAAAAAAGAGAGATTCTGAAGCTTTTTGTGGTAAAGAAAGATACTTACCGGATAAAAGAAGAAATCACTATCGGCGGGACAAAAGAGTCTGTCGGCGTGCTATTATGGACGGCGGTTTCACCCCGAAAGCTGGATACAAGGATTTCGCAGGATGAACTTCTTTTGCAGGGAGAACTTCTTTTATTCTGTTTTTATGAGTCGTTGGAGGGAAAGACAGACTGGTTTGAACAGACGATACCGTATGAAGGAAAGATAGAGATAAATGGCGTGCAGGAAGGAATGTTCCATCAGGTTTACCCGGCGGTAACGGATGTGTCCATCGACGTCCGCATGGATGAGGACGGGGAGATGCGGCTTCTCGGAATCGAGGCGACGCTGGAAGCGCGTATTATCGTTTACGAAGAAGAGACGGTGGAGCTTTTAGAAGACGTATATTCTTTGGATAAAGCCTGCCGGCCCAAGATTACGGATAAACATTTAGAACGTTCGCTGATGCAGAACCATTCTAAATGTAAGATTGCGGAGCGTCTTCTTCTTCCGGAAATTAAGGAAGATATTCTGCAGATCTGCCATAGCAATGCAAGGATACAGCTTGAACATACGGAGGTGGTTCCGGAAGGGATTAAAATCGAAGGCGTGCTGCATGTATTTTTCCTTTATGTCAAAGCGGACGATGACATCCCATTTGACGTCTGGCAGGGAATGGTTCCATTTTCTTACCTGTTGGAGAGCAATGAGACAACACAGGATATGGTGTTTGATATTGTAAGCGCGGTAGAACAGCTCAGTATCGGGCTGCTTGGAAACGGTGAAATAGAGGTCAAAGCCGTGCTTGCCTTTAACTGTTTTGTAAAACAGCCGGTGCCGGTTGCTGATATTGAGGAAATTGAGGAAGAGCCGTTTGATATTGAAGAGCTGGAAAAACGTCCCGGAATTATAGGGTACATTGTAAAAGAGGGTGATGAATTGTGGAATTTGGCAAAACAATACAGCACTACAGTTGACGGAATTATGGAAATTAATGAAAAGACAAATTCTGACATAAAACCAGGGGAAAAGCTGTTGATTTTTAAAGAAAATATGAGTATACTGTAAGTACATTGTATACAAGATACAAAATACATCCATTAGGAGAAAAACATGGATAGAATAGAACTTAAAGCTCTTGGAAAGATTAACTTAGGGCTCGATGTACTTGGGAAAAGGGAAAATGGCTACCATGACGTAAGGATGGTAATGCAGACCGTATATCTGTATGACCAGATTACAATAAAAAAAAGAAAAAAACCGGGAATCGGTCTTGAGACAAATCTCTACTACCTTCCGGTTAATGAAAACAACCTTGCGTACCGGGCGGCAAAACTTTTAAAGGATGAGTTTCATATAGAGGAAGGCGTAAGCATACGCTTGGAAAAACATATCCCTGTAGCGGCAGGCATGGCAGGAGGAAGCTCTAATGCGGCAGCAGTGCTTTTTGGAATGAACCGGATGTTTGGGCTTGGCCTTACGGCAGAAGAACTGATGGAAAGAGGGGTACTGCTTGGAGCGGATGTTCCGTACTGCATTATGCGGGGGACAGTTCTGGCAGAGGGAATCGGCGAGATTCTTACACCGCTTTCTCCCATGCCAAAGTGCTATGTATTGCTTGCAAAGCCCCCGGTAGCCGTCTCGACGAAGCTGGTATACGAAAAACTGGATTCGCAGGAAATCAAGATTCACCCTGACATTGACGCAATTATAGAGGGGCTGAAAGAGAAAAGCCTTTCAAAAATTGCTGCAAGCATGGGAAACGTGCTTGAGAATGTTACAATCGAAGAGTATCCGGTTATTGAAGAGATTAAGAATATAATGAAGAGAGCGGGCGCTCTGAATGCCATGATGAGCGGCAGCGGGCCGACCGTATTTGGAATATTTGATGATAAGGAGCCGGCGAGGGCGGCGGCGCAGAAGATAAAAGATACGCAATTGGCAAAGCAGGTGTACGTTGTAAACGTCCACAATGCAGGGAGGAAATAACTGTGGAACCGAACTTTAATGTCACAATGAACGAATATCTGCCGCTTCGCGATGTCGTGTTCAATACACTGCGGCAGGCAATCCTGAGAGGGGAGCTAAAGCCTGGCGAACGGCTGATGGAAATTCAGCTTGCCAACAAACTGGGAGTCAGCCGTACCCCGATTCGCGAGGCGATCCGCAAACTGGAGCTGGAAGGCCTGGTTCTTATGATTCCGAGGAAAGGCGCTGAGGTGGCGGATATTACGGAGAAAAGCCTTAAGGACGTCCTGGAAGTGCGGAGGGCGCTGGAGGAATTGTCCGTGAAGCTTACATGTGACCGGATTACAAAAGAAGAGATGAAAGAGCTTTTGCAGGCTGCCGAGAATTTTAAGAAAACGTTGAAAAGCAAAGATATTACGGAAATTGCCGAAGCTGACGTGCGTTTTCACGATGTGATTTACACTGCCACAAAGAATCAAAAGCTTATCCAGCTTCTCAATAATCTTCACGAACAGATGTACCGCTACCGGATTGAATATCTGAAAAATGAGGAAGTATACCCGAAGCTTCTTAAGGAGCACAGGGAGATTATAGATCGAATCAGCTGCGGCGAAAAAGAGGAAGCGGCGAGAATTGTGTGCGAGCATATTGACAATCAGGTGAACACTGTTATGGATGCCATACGCACAAAACAAAATTAAATTGAATAGTATTTCCAGTATCTGGCAAAACTCCTTATATGAGTATAAGGAGGTACATAACTGTGAGAGAAGAAATAATCTGGAATGATCTTACTCAGGAAGATTTTATCGAAGAAAATGAAAATAAAGATAAAAAAGACAGGATAAAAAGGATAATTTGTGTTATACTGGGAATCTGCATCGGAGTATTTTTGACGGGAGCCGTTGTCTCTCAGAGAGCGATGGAAGTAGACGCAAGAATTTCCAAAATACAGGGAAGCCTTTCCAAGGAAGTGTTCCGGTTTCATGTACTGGCGGACAGTGACAGCGATGAGGCGCAGAGAGTGAAGCTTAAAGTGCGGGACTGCGTACTGGAGTATATGAAGCAGACAATGCCGGGAAATGAGGATATCGTATCGGCAAGCCAGACAAAAAAGTGGGCGAAGGAGCACCTGCGTCAAATCGAGGACATTGCCGAGGAGGTAATCAGGGATGAGGGTTATTCCTACAGGGCAAAAGCGGAAGTATCCGTTTGCTATTTTCCAGATAAACGGTACGGGGACATCACGTTTCCCCAGGGGTATTATGAGGCGCTTAGAATTAAGCTTGGAAAAGCCAAGGGTCATAACTGGTGGTGCGTACTGTACCCGAATCTGTGCTTTACGTCTTCTACCTGTGCGGTAGTGGATGAGGAAGGAAAAGAGGAGTTAAAAGAAATACTGACAGATGAGGAGTACGAGATGATTACAGCAGCAACAGATTTTAAGATAAAAAGTTTTTTCTTTGGAGAGGGAACGGATGACGAGAGAAAATGAGTATACGATTAAAAGCAGGGTGCGGTTCAGCGAGATAGATCATACAAGGAAGATAACGCTGCCGGCTATTATCAATTATTTTCAAGACAGCAGTATTTTTCACTCGGAAAGCATTGGGTACGGACTAAAATTTCTGGGGGAGAAAAAAAGGGCGTGGGTGCTGTCTGCATGGCAGATCGTGATTGAGCGGTACCCTGAACTGGGAGAAGAAATCAGTGTCAGCACATGGGCGTCAGGATTTAAGGGAATCTTCGGAGACAGGAATTTCTGCATGAAGGACAGGCAGGGAAACATTGCAGCCTATGCAAATTCCCTGTGGGTTTATATGGATATTCAAAAGGGGCGTCCCCAAAGGCCGGAAGCGGAAGAGATAACAAGCTATGGCGTGTCTGAGCCGCTTGCTATGGAGCATGCTCCCCGAAAGATAACCCTTCCGGAAAACATGACAGAATCGGAGCCGTTTCCGGTGCGCAAGTATCATATTGACACTAACGAGCATGTCAATAACTGCCAATACATACAGATGGCAATGGAATTGTACGAGGGTGAGGAACCGATAAGACAGGTGAGAGCCGAGTATAAAAGGTCAGCAGTGTATAAAGATATTATAGTGCCGAAAGTCGGCAGAAAAGAGGACAGGACGGTTGTAGAGCTTTGCAGTGCAGACGGGCGGGCTTTTGCATCAGTGGAATTTAGAGCATAGGAGAAAAGAATGAATTTACAGGAACAATTAGGAAAAAAAAGAACGTTAATGGTCGTGAAGAAGGTGGATTTCGGAGTGTATCTCGGCACCAGCGAGGAGCGGGTGCTGCTTCCGAAGAAAGAGGTTCCGGCAGGGATTGAAATCGGAGACCCGATAGAAGTGTTTCTATATAAGGATTCAAGCGACCGGATGATTGCTACGACCCGGACGCCGAAGATTACGATGGGAGAGCTAAAAGTGCTGACAGTTGCAGATACGGGGAAGATAGGGGCATTTCTAGACTGGGGGCTTCCCAAGGAACTGCTGCTTCCTTTTAAGGAGCAGACTGCGAAGGTATCGAAAGGAGATAAAGTGCTGACGGCATTATATGCGGATAAATCGGGCAGATTGTGCGCCACAATGAAGGTTTATCCAAGGCTTCGGACGGATTCGGATTATCAGAAGGATGATGAGGTGCAGGGAACCGTCTATGAAATCAGTGAAAATTTCGGAATATTTGTGGCGGTGGACGACAGGTTTTCAGCGTTGATTCCGAAACGGGAGGATTTCGGCGGCCTAAAGGTCGGCGATAAGGTGACGGCGAGGGTCACCAAAGTGCGCGAAGATGGAAAATTAGACTTAAGCGTGCGGAAAAAAGCATTTCTGCAAATGGATGACGATGCACAGATGTTGTTAAAAAAGATGGAAAAATCAGGCGGAAAGCTTCCATTTACTGACAAATCCGATGCAGAATTAATTAAAAAGGAATTTGGCCTTAGTAAAAATGCATTTAAGCGTGCGGTTGGAAGGCTTTTGAAAGAACAGAAAATACGAATTAACGAAAAGGGTATTGAAATTCTTGAAAAATAGGTTATACTGATGGCGTAAGATGAAAAGAGGTTTTTGAAAGGAGCGCGTAATATGAAAGTACAGAATATTACAGATGTAGAGAAGTTTTTTAGTGTAGTAGACAGTTGTAAAGGAAAGGTAGAGCTTGTGACAGGAGAAGGAGATCGGTTGAATCTCAAATCTAAGCTGTCACAGTATGTATCGCTTGCCAATATTTTTTCCAACGGGGAGATACCGGAGCTTGAAATCGTGGCGCATGAGAAAGAAGATATAGATAAATTGGTAGCCTTTATGATTAATGGTTAATAAATAGAGGAATGTATGTAATAAAGAACGAAGATATCTGCGGCGGATGGGAAGAGTCCTGACTGCTGCAGTCTTTTTATTTATGAAAGAAATAATGTAAATAGATTATATCTATAAATAAAAATATTTATTAAAACCAGCAATTTGACAAATAGTACCCCTGAAATTTATACTTTATATAGTAAAATTACACAGGAGGAAAGATATGAAAAGAAAATTATCAGTACTACTCGTTGCCATAATGCTGCTGACGATGATATGCACGGCATGCGGAAGCAATGAGACGAAGGACGCGGGGGAGAAACAGGAAGAGACGACGACAGCTGAGGAAGGGACGGAAGAAAAAGGTGAAGAGTACCATATTGCCGTTGTAACACCGACATTATCCGTAAGTGAGGATGAATTTCGCGCAGGGGAGCAGCTTATGGAAGAATATCCGGATATTGTGACGCATCTTGTACTGCCGGAAAAATTCGATACTGAGATTGAAGGGTGTATCAGTACAATTGTATCCGCGGCGGACGACCCGCTTATGAGGGCTGTAATCGTAAGCTCCGGGCAGTCAGGTTTGATTCCGGCGTTTCAGCAGCTCAAAGAAAAGAATCCGGATATCATCACGATATCTTCTGCAATTTATGACGAACCGGATATGATGTCGGAAAATATTGATTTGAATCTTGACATGGATGCTATCAGAAGAGGTGAGACGATTCCGACGAAAGCAAAAGAGATGGGGGCTAAGACATTTATTCACTATTCTTTCCCGACGCATCTTGCAAAACCGACGATTACGGCGCGCAGGGACATGATGAAAGAGACCTGCGAAAAGCTTGGGCTGGAGTTTGTTGAGGTGGTTACGCCGGATCCACAGACAGGAAACGGACCGGAGGCTATGCAGCAGTTCCTTCAGGAAGACATACCGAGACAGATTGAAAAATACGGCAAGGAAACAAACATTTTTGGGACAAACTGTCCGATGTACGATGTAATAATCGCAAAAGCTTTAGAGCTTAAATTTACAGTTGCGGAGCAGTGCTGCCCGACGCCGACACAGGCATACCCGACTGTTTTGGGACTGGAGATTGCAGAGGAAGATGCGACGAATTTTGATAAAATCAATCAGATGATTACAGAGAAGGTAGATGCCCAGGATATGAAGGGAAGATTGTCCGGATGGCCGATTCCGGTAACGATTTTCCTGCCTAAATTCGGCGTTGAAGTTGCAAGAGAAATGATTGCAAATCCGGATTTTGACCCGAATAATGCGGAGAATCTTGGAAAGCTGGCACAGGATAAGTTTGGATTGGAAGTAGATTTCCAGCAGTATCAGGACTACAAAAACTACTATATGTTTATTATGGAATCTATCTATTATTAGACATTAAATGAAAAGCGGGGCAGAGGGAGATGAGTCCTTCTGCCCCTTTTACCGTAATGGGAAATTCATAAAGGCGGATAAAGCCAGGCTTATTGTACGGCAGAGGAGAAAAATCATGGGAGAGTATGTGTTAGAGGTCAGAAATCTGGAGAAGTACTATGGACAGAACAAGGTTCTCGACAACGTAAACCTGTCAGTCAGAAAAGGAGAAATATATGGACTTATCGGGGCAAATGGCTCCGGTAAAAGTACATTTATGAATATACTGTTTGGAAACAGTGTTATATCCGGGACAGGCGGATATAAAGGAGAAATCTTGTTTGAAGGCAAGAGCGTGCAGATTCGTTCTACGACGGAGGCGATACGACGGGGGATTGGGATGATTTATCAGGAATTTATGCTTATTCCTGAGATGACCGTGGCGGAAAACATAAAGCTTACACGGGAAAATACAAAAAATATATTCGGGAAAATATTGAAACATAACCTTTCCTTCGTAGACAGGAAGATGGATGAGAAAGAGGCGGAAGGAGTCCTTGAGCAGCTTGGGTTTGAGATCGATAATACCTATCTGGTAAAGAATATTTCAGTAAATGCGAAACAGTTTGTTGAGATAGCAAGAGAAGTAAACAGAGAAGACATAAAGCTTTTGCTCCTCGATGAGCCTACGGCGGTGCTTAATGATGAAGATGCGGGAAAGCTTATGAGAGTGCTGAAGGAATTAGCGCAGAAGGGGACGTCCATTATCTTTTGTACGCACAGACTGCATGAAATATGCGAAGTATGCGATCATGTGACTGTGCTCAGAGACGGCCGGGTTGTTTCGGATTATGAAAAAGAAGACCTGGACATGCGGACGCTCGCAAAGGATATGATTGGGTATGATGTGGCAGCGGTAAAAAAACAGCATAAGAATCAGGAAAAAAAGGAGATTCTTACGTTTCAGGATTTTTCCGTACATATGCCGGGAGAGTTTCTTGACAGGCTCAATCTTGATGTGTATCAAGGCGAGATACTTGGGCTTACCAGTCTTTCCGGGCATGGAAAGCTGGCGGCCGGGTACGGCGTTATGGGACAGTTTTCTGTCACGGGCAGCCTTTTCTGCGAGGGCGGGAAAGTGGATGTGAAAGACGTACGGAAAACGATTGCGAAAGGAATCTTCCTTCTTCCGGACGATAGAAAGAACATGGGGCTTCTGCTGGAGCATTCTGTCCGGGACAATATTATATTTTCAGGTTATTACGGAAGGAATCTATTTCAGAAAAAGGCGGGAGGGTTCTTCCCTGTCAAAGACAAAAAGGAGATTGAACGGTACGTGCAGGAACAGATTGAAAAGCTGGATATCAAATGTGAGAGCCCGGACCAGAAGGTAAAGGAATTAAGCGGAGGAAACCAGCAGAAAGTGTGCATTGCCAGAGCAGTTTTAGTCGCCCCGAAGATTTTATTCGTTATGGAGCCCACAAGGGGCGTGGATATCGGTGCAAAGGAAAAGATTCTGGATATGCTTGTCCAGATTAACAGAGAGCATGGCACTACGATTGTGGCGGCCTCAAGTGAATTAGAGGAGTTAAAGAGAATCAGCGACAGAATCGCAGTGCTATGTGAGGGAAAGCTTTCCTGTATCCTGCCGCCGGAAGCGTCCGATGAGGAATTTGCCTTTGCATTTACCGGAGAGGAGGAAGAAGATGGACAGTAAGATAAAACTTCCCCAGATTATCATTACAGTGTTTATGATAGCATTGTTTGTCCTTGCCGCTTTTTTGGATATGGATATACCCGAACTTGTCAGCGGCTCGTTTACAAAGTTCGTAATGAACGGCGTGCTGGTGCTTGCTATGATTCCTATGATTAACGCAGGGGTGGGGATGAATTTCGGCCTTCCGGTAGGAATTGTTGCAGGGCTTCTTGGAATGTGCATGGCGATACAGCTTAGAATGACAGGAATCAGCGGATTTTTGGGGGCAGTGCTGCTGTCAGTAATTCCGGCGGTCATACTTGGAATGGTTTATGCAAAAATTTTGAATATGGTAAAAGGAAAGGAAGATATTGCGGCAATTTTTATCGGATATTCGTTTATTCCGATTATGAATTTTGTGTGGACGGTGATACCTTTTACGAACAGGGAAATGCTTTATCCGGTCGGGGCGGAGGGGCTGCGTCCCAAAATCAGCCTTGAAAAGTATTTTGGAAATGTACTAAATGAGCTGCTTGTTTTAAGAATTGGAAAGCTTTCTGTTCCATTGGGGCTTCTTTGCGCTTATGCTGTCGTGTGCCTTTTCGTATATCTCTTTTTTAGGACAAAAAGCGGGACAGTGATGCTGGCCGTAGGTGAAAACGAAAAGTTCTGCCAGTTGTCCGGCATTCGGATTGACAACGTGCGGACGATGGCAATCGTCCTTTCAACAGTGATAGGGGCCGTGGGGATTTGTGTGTACGCTCAGACCTATGGGTTTGTAGAGCTTTATAATGCGCCGCTGTCACATAGTTTTCCGGCAGTGTCAGCCATACTAATCGGCGGGTGTATAGGAAAGCGTGCAAAAATTTTCCATGCGGTATTAGGGACGTATCTGTATCAGACGATCTACCTTTTGTCAGCGCCGATTGCAAATGCGATTTTAATTCCGCAGATGTCGGAAATCGTGCGTATGATTATTACAAATGGGATTATTTTATATGCATTTTTAAAACAGGAAAGGAGGAAACAGCAGTGATAAAGAAAGTTCAAAGAGATGAATTAATTGTACCGGTTACATTTATTTTGTTCAGCATCATATGCTTTTTCCTGTCAGGAATCAGTTTTCTGTTTTTGGCGGAGCAGGTATCGCTCCGGTTTATCCGGAACATTATACTGGTGCTTGCGCTGATATTTCCGATTATGGCGGGAATGGGGCTGAATTTTGCGGTAGTTATCGGGACAATGATAACGCAGGCGTGTTTTATTATTGTATTGAATTTTAATATAACGGGCGGTAAAGGGGCAGGGACGGTACTGATTGTTTCTCTGGCAGCAGCGGCAGGCGTCGGGTATATAATCGGGCGGCTTTTAAACAAGGTCCGGGGAAGAGAGATGGTGACATCAATTGTAGTGGGATTTCTTGCCAATTATATTTACCAGCTTATTTTTGTGGCCGGCTTTGGTACGGTGATTCATGTATTTAATAAGAAGCTGGTGCTCTCTACCGGAATCGGCGTAAAAAACATGGTGGATTTAAAGACTTTTAAAGAGGTATTTGATAATCTTGGCGTGTTCAGCATCGGGGAGGCGAAGGTTTCCATGCTTCTTCTGGCGATGATTCTTGTGTGCGGGTCTTTTGTGTTTTATCTGATGCATACGCCTTTGGGACAGAAGATAAAGGCGGTCGGGATGAGTGAAGAGAAAGCGGCCAATATCGGAATAGACACGGACAGGGTAAGAATTATCGTTATCGTGCTGTCTACAGTATTTGCAGCGCTGGGGCAGTTTGTGTATCTTCAGAATATCGGTTCTTTGAATGTTTACACGGAGCATCTGGACACAGAAAAATTTGCATGTGCGGCGCTTCTTGCAGGAGGGGCCAGTATCCGCAAGGCAGGCGTAAAAAATGCATTTATCGGCGTTGTGCTTTTGCATACGCTGTTTGTGCTGTCTCCTCTTGCGGGGCGCAATACGTTTGCGAATGCATCGCTTGGCGAGTATTTCAGGAGTTTTGTCGCATATGGAATTATTGCATTTGCGCTGGTGGTGAATCTGCGGCTGGAGCAGAAGGAAGAAAGTTAGGAATACAGTTAGTTCAATGCGAGGGGCCGATAAGGCCCCTTTAATCTGGCAAAGCACAGATTGATAAAATTGATTGGACATGCTATTATCAAAAGATAGGATATTTGCCACGGAAAATAAAAACGATATTTGAAATTCAAGAAACGGAGTCTAAACATGAGTTTTGCACATTTACATGTACATACGGAGTACAGCCTTCTGGACGGTTCCAATAAAATTAAAGAATGTATAGAAAGGGTCAAAGAATTAGGGATGGACAGCGTTGCAATCACAGACCACGGGGTTATGTTTGGGGTGATTGATTTTTACCGTGCGGCAAAGGCTGCGGGTATCAAGCCTGTGCTTGGATGTGAAGTGTATGTGGCTCCCGGTTCGAGGTTTGACAAGGAGGCGGCTGGAAGCGGCGATGACAGATATTACCACCTGGTGCTTTTGGCTGAGAATGATGCGGGGTATCATAATCTGATGAAGATCGTATCCAGAGGCTTTACGGAAGGATACTATTATAAGCCGCGGGTGGATTTGGAGCTTCTGAGACAATACCATGAGGGATTGATTGCCTTAAGTGCGTGTCTTGCCGGAGAGGTTCAGAGAGATATCTTAAGAGGGATGTATGAAGAAGCGAAGGAGGCGGCGCTTCGTTATCAGGATATTTTCGGAAAAGGGAATTTCTTCCTGGAGCTTCAGGATCACGGCCTGCAAAATCAGCTCCAGGCGAATCAGGCATTGCTTCGGATGTCTCAGGAGACAGGGATTGAACTGGTGGCGACCAATGATGTCCATTATACGTATGCAGAGGATGTGAAACCGCATGATATGCTTTTATGTATTCAGACGGGAAAGAAGCTGTCTGATGAAAAACGTATGCGTTACGAAGGCGGCCAGTACTATATAAAATCTGAACAGGAGATGAGGGAACTGTTTCCTTATGCGCTCCCGGCGCTTGAAAATACACAAAAGATTGCAGAGCGTTGTAATGTAGAGATAGAATTTGGCGTGACAAAGCTTCCGAAATATGATGTACCGAAAGGATATACTTCTTGGGAGTATTTGAATAAACTTTGTTTCGAGGGGCTTAACAAACGGTATTCCAATCCGGACAAGGCATTGAAAGAAAGACTTGAATATGAGCTTTCCGTTATCAAGACTATGGGGTATGTGGATTATTTCCTTATCGTTTGGGATTTTATCAAATATGCGAAGGATCATCAGATTATGGTGGGGCCGGGGCGGGGCTCGGCGGCAGGAAGCATCGTATCATATTGTCTTGAAATCACAAGTATAGACCCGATTCGGTATCAGCTCTTGTTTGAGCGTTTCCTGAATCCGGAACGCATATCTATGCCCGATATAGATGTGGATTTCTGCTTTGAGAGACGGCAGGAGGTTATAGACTATGTTGTTCGTAAATATGGGCCGGAGCGGGTCGTACAGATTGTAACCTTTGGTACGATGGCGGCCAGAGGGGTGATTCGGGATGTGGGACGTGTCATGGATCTGCCGTATGCCTTTGTAGATTCCATTTCAAAAATGATTCCGAAGGAATTAAATATTACGTTAGAGAGAGCACTGAGGGAAAGTCCGGAGCTTAAACGGGCGTATGGGGAGGATGCCCAGGTAAAAGAACTGGTCGATGCGTCGATGCGTCTGGAAGGGCTTCCCAGACATACGTCCATGCATGCTGCCGGAGTAGTTATCAGCCAGAGGGAGATTGATGAGTACGTTCCCTTGTCTCTTGGCTCCGACGGCTCTGTCATTACACAGTTTACGATGACGACGCTGGAGGAACTTGGGCTTTTAAAAATGGATTTCCTGGGACTTCGCACACTGACTGTTATCCAGGATGCAGTAAAGCTTGCAAGTGAGACAAGAGGGGAAAAATTGGAAATTAATGAAATCGATTATAATGACGGGGCAGTCCTTCAGGCTATCGGAACCGGAAGGAATGACGGAATATTCCAGCTTGAAAGCGCTGGTATGAAAAGCTTTATGAAGGAGTTAAAGCCTAAAAGCCTTGAGGATATTATTGCAGGGATTTCCTTGTACCGCCCCGGACCGATGGATTTTATCCCTCAGTATATCAAGGGGAAGAATCATCCGGAGATGATTACCTATGACTGTCCTCAGCTTGAGCCGATACTTGCGCCGACTTACGGTTGTATTGTCTATCAGGAGCAGGTGATGCAGATCGTGCGTGATTTGGCAGGATATACATTAGGACGCAGCGACCTTTTGCGCCGTGCCATGTCAAAGAAAAAGGGCGACGTTATGCAAAAAGAGCGCCAAAGCTTTGTCTACGGCAATCCAAAAGATAACGTGCCGGGCTGTGTCGCCAACGGGATAGAAGAGCGGATAGCCAATAAAATATATGACGAGATGATAGATTTTGCAAAGTATGCCTTTAATAAATCGCATGCTGCGGCGTATGCAGTTGTATCCTATCAGACGGCGTGGCTGAAATATTACTATCCGGTGGAATTTATGGCAGCGCTTATGACGTCGGTGATAGACAATCCGAGTAAGGTTGCAGAATATATTTATACATGCCGCCAGATGGGTATCGATATACTGTCTCCGGATATTAATAAAGGTGTGGGGACATTTTCCGTTGACGGAGGCAATATCCGTTATGCACTGTCAGCCATTAAAAGTATCGGGCGGCCGGTTATAGATGTGATTCTAGAGGAGCGAAAGGAACACGGAGTATTTAAGAACCTTAAAGACTTTATTGAACGGATGTCAGGAAAAGAACTGAATAAGAAAACGATAGAAAACTTTATCAAATCAGGTACTTTTGACAGTCTTCCAGGAACGAGAAAACAACTTATGGTTGTATATGCCCAGATAATGGAGCAGGTAAACCGAGAGAGAAAGTACTCTATGACAGGCCAGCTTTCGCTTTTTGATATGGTAAGTGACGAGCAGAAGGCGGAATTTGAAATACCGCTTCCTGACGTGGGAGAGTATGAAAAGGAGGAGAGACTTGCATTTGAAAAAGAAGTGTTAGGCGTGTATTTGAGCGGACATCCTATGGAAGAATATGAAGAAAAGTGGCGAAAAAACATAACTAAAACAACTTTGGATTTTCAGATAGACGATGAGAGCGGAAGTACGAAGGTGCGCGATGGCGCGAGGGAAACAATTGGGGGAATGATTGCAAATAAAACGATTAAGTATACAAAAAAGAATCAGACGATGGCGTTTCTTACAATTGAAGACCTTATGGGAACGGTAGAGGTCATTGTATTTCCAAAGGATTATGAGAAAAACCGTCTGTATCTGGAGGAAGAAAATAAGGTGTTTGTCAGGGGCAGGGTATCAGAGGAGGATGAGGCTGCAAGCAGGCTTATCTGTGAAGAAATCATTCCGTTTGGAAGGACGAAAAAGGAACTGTGGCTTCAGTTTGAAAGCAAGGAGAGTTTTCAGCAAAAAGAGCAGGACTTGTACAGCATGCTTGGCGCATCCGAAGGGGAAGATGCGGTTGTGATATACTGCCGCACAGAGCGGGCAATGAAGCGTCTTGGCGCTAACAGGAACGTTCACGCAGACCCAGGGCTATTAAGCAGGTTGACGAATTATCTAGGTGAATCTTGTGTAAAACTGATAGAAAAATCCATTGAAAATGAATGATAATTCATGTACAATGTTGCCGAGTTAAGTTATATATAATTGAGACAGATGAATGGAGGGATTAACATGGGAGAGAAAGCGATTCGTACAATCGGTGTTTTAACAAGCGGCGGCGATGCACCGGGAATGAATGCGGCGATTCGTGCGGTTGTAAGGACTGCATTGGGAAAAGGACTTAGAGTAAGAGGTATCCGCAGAGGATATCAGGGCCTTTTAAATGAAGAGATTATTGATTTGTCCGCCAGAGACGTATCTGATACAATCCAGCGCGGCGGAACAATACTCCAGACAGCGCGATGCCATGCAATGCGTACGGAAGAAGGACAGCAGAAGGCGGCGGCAATCTGCAAAAAGTACGGTATCGACGGAATGGTAGTTATCGGAGGCGACGGTTCATTCGCAGGTGCACAGAGACTTGCATATTATGGAATCAATACGATAGGCATTCCGGGAACGATCGATTTGGATATTGCGTGTACGGAATATACGATCGGCTTTGATACTGCGGTAAATACAGCGATGGAAGCAATTGACAAAGTACGTGATACCTCCACCTCCCATGAGAGATGCTCCATTATTGAAGTTATGGGAAGAGACGCCGGATATCTTGCATTGTGGTGCGGGATTGCCAACGGCGCAGAGCGTATTCTTATGCCTGAAGAGCATGACTATAATGAGCAGATGATCGTAGAGGATATTCAGGCATGCAGAAAGCGCGGCAAGAAGAATTATATCATTATTAATGCCGAGGGCATCGGAGATTCTATGAATATGGCAAAGAGAATCGAGGAAGCTACGGGCATGGAGACAAGGGCGACGATTATCGGACACATGCAGCGCGGCGGAAGCCCGACATGCAAGGACAGAGTATATGCTTCGATTATGGGGGCGATGGCGGTCGACCTGCTCTGTGAGGGGAAGACGAACCGCGTAGTGGGGTATCAGCACGGACAGTATAAAGATTTTGATATTGATGAAGCTCTGAGCATGAAGAAAGAGATTCCGGAATATCAGTATGATATTGCACAGCGCCTTGCCCTGTAATGATATTGTTTAAGGTGATAATATGACGAAACAGGTATTGCTTACTATTTCAGGTTTGCATTATGATACGTTCCCTGGGGAAGAGGATGAAAATGAGCCGATAGAAATCATCACACCGGCAACTTATTATCTGAAAAACGGAAAGCATTATGTAATCTATGAGGAGATGGTGGAAGGAATGCCGGGAACCATCCAGAATAAAATCCGGATTGCCGGGAATAATCAGTTAGAGATAAAAAAAAGCGGGCTTGCGAATACAAGGATGGTTTTTGAAAAAGACAAAATTAATATGACACAGTACGAAACTCCATATGGAGAGTTTTTAATTGGCATATTTACGAAAAACATGCTGGTGGACGTGACGGAAAAAAATATTGACATCAGCGTAAACTATGAATTGGATATTAACAGTGAGAAAGTCGCGGACTGTGATATCAGAATGAATATCCGGGCGAATGCCCCGGAATCGGCATAAGAAAAGGACAGGCAGAAAAGCCTGTCCTTTCATAGTTTTAAGTAAGTGTTATTATTTGCGGTTTAGTATTTATTTGCCGCGCAATCTTGCAAAAAATCCCTTTTTCTTCTGCGGAGTTTCAAGCGGACCGCGGATTCCGCGGACTGCTGTAATATAAATGCCGCTGATAGTTGCCTTGACTTCTTTTTTAATCGGAACCATCGGGAAAATCTCGGCATCGCACATCAGAACCATCATTTTTGGACCGACCTTTGCTTTTACAACCGGCACTTTAGAACGGCGAAGATACTTTGGCGTATTTTCAACCACAATGGGAGGAAAGCCTGCATCTTTAAGTCTCAGCTTGGCTTTGTCAATAATCAGCATGGATACTGTCTGTGCGGCTGCAGCTAATTGTTCCTGCTGTTCGGCCTGCCGTTTTTCCGCCTTTTTTCCAAGGAAATATAAAACGACACATGCAACGATTAATACAATTAAAATCACTAATAATATGATTGTTACTTTACTCACGGAAACCCTCCTGTCTTACTCATTTTCACGAAATACATTGTATCATTCTTTCGGTATGAGTGCAAGTGATTTGGGATTTTAGGGGTTACTTTTCTCGGTAAAGATTATATAATGATAAAAGGGTTTTATGAATGCACTCTGTAAGGCGGCGTGTATATATGATTCAAAATTAACAGCAGCGGGGTGGTAGAGATGCCGGATTTGATAAAAAACAGCATGGTTGAAGGATATGGATGGATTTTAGAGCATCTTTTTATTATTAATATTATATTTTCATTATTAATTATATTTTTCCAGAGACGTAATCCGACTACTGTATGGGCATGGCTTCTGCTGCTGTATTTTATTCCGGTTATAGGATTTATTCTGTATCTGGTTCTGGAGCAGAATTTCCGAAAAGACCGCATGTTTAAGATGAAGGAGATAGAAGGAGAGATAAAATACGCAGTCCGGCGCCAGGAGGAATCCATTTTCCGCAAAAAGCTGCGCCTTCGTAATTCCGAGCTGGACCGGTTTAAAAGGCTGATTCTATATAATCTTAATGAAGGGGAGGCGGTACTGACAGATAATAATGATGTAAGGATTTATACGGATGGAGAAGATAAATTCAGAGATTTACTCTATGAAATGGATCATGCAAAAAAATATATTCATCTGCAGTATTATATTATCCGCAATGATGAGTTGTGGAAGGAGATTGAGGGCGTCTTAATCCGTAAAGTGAAACAGGGCGTAAAAGTGAGAGTGCTGTTTGACAGTATGGGCTGCAGAGGGATGCAGGGCGTTGACTGGGAGAAACTCCGTGCCGCAGGAGTGGAAGCGGCAGAGTTTTTTCCGGCGCTTCTGGGGAAATTCCAATTGCGGATTAATTACCGAAACCATAGGAAAATAGTTGTGATTGACGGAAGGCTCGGTTTTATAGGAGGCTTTAACATCGGGAGGGAGTATCTTGGACGGAATCGGAAATTCGGGTATTGGAGGGATACGCATCTGTGTATTGAGGGGTCGGCGGTTACGTCGCTGGCAGTGAGATTTGTATTAGACTGGAATTATGCGGCAAAGGAGAACCTCTTTCTGGATGACAGCCTCTTTGAAATCCCAGAATATATGAGGGACGGCAGAGACCCGGTTCAGATTATTACCAGCGGACCGGACTCCAAGTACCCGAAAATACGGGATAATTATCTGAGGCTGATTCATATGGCGAGAAAAAGAATCTATATTCAGACACCGTATTTTATACCGGACGACAATATTAAAGATGCCTTGATAATCGCGGCAAAATCAGGGGTCGACGTGCGGATCATGATACCTTGCAAACCGGATCATCCGTTTGTATATTGGGCGACATATTCCTTTGCGGGTGAGATGATTGAAGCGGGTGCAAGATGTTATACGTACGATAATGGATTTCTGCACAGCAAATGTCTTTGCGTGGATGGACTGGTGAGCTGTGTGGGGACTGCCAATATGGATATCCGAAGCTTTGCATTAAATTTTGAGGTCAATGCGGTCATTTACAGCGCAAAGACTACACAGAAGCTAGAGGAAGCATTTGAGAGCGATATATTGAAAAGCACGATTATTACAAGGAAAAAATATGAACAGAGAGGGTGGCTTGTAAGGGTGAAGGAACAGTTTTGCCGGCTTCTTTCTCCGGTGCTTTGACACCAGAACGTGAAATATCTGTGAAAAAGGTTTAAATATATGAGTGAATGTGGTATACTCAACCGATACCCGCAATGAGAAATGAGACACATGAACATTGCGGGCAGAAGATGAAAAAATATTTTTCATGTAATTTTGGGAAATAAGAGGTGTATGATGAAAAGAAAAATTGTTGTGTTAATGACAGGTATTATAGCAGCCGCATTTTTGACGGCATGCGAGGCAAGTAAAGGACTGGAGACGGATGAGGTCAAGATTACGCAGTATAAGAAAGTGGAGGTAGCTCAGGTTCAGAAGCCGGAGGAAGTCACGGATGAGAAGGTGGATGAACGGATTCAATCTGTGCTTGACTTACAGGCGGAGACGAAAGAGATAAAGGACCGGGCGGTAAAGGATGGAGATATTGTCAATATTGATTTTGTCGGGAAGATAGATGGAAAGGCGTTTGAGGGAGGTTCTGCCGAAGGGCAGGATTTGGAGATAGGCTCTGACAGCTTTATCGATGGGTTTGAAGACAGCATTATCGGACATAAGGTGGGAGATAAATTTGATTGGGATGGAAAGTTCCCGGATAATTACGGCAACACGGAGTATGCGGGCAAGGATGTGGTGTTCAGTATCGTGTTGAACAGTATCACGGAACGTACAGTACCTGAACTTACGGATGAACTGGTCGGAAAGCTTTCGGAGAATGCGAAAAATGTAAAAGAATATAAGGATGAAGTGAAAAAACAGCTGGAGGACATGTGTGAGCTGGAATATCAAAATACCTTGTATTCGGAAATATGGGAAAAGGTCCTTGACAATGCAGAAGTAAAAAAATATCCGGAAGGGGAAAAGGAAAAGACCCAGGAGGCTTTGAAGGAGCGCTATAAAAAACTGGCCGAGACTTATAATATGGAGTTTGAAGATTTTGTTGAAAATCAGATGCAGATGAGTGAGGAAGATTTTGACAAGCAGGCGGCGGAAGTGGCGGAGCAGAGTGTGAAGTCTAAGATGGTAACAAAAGCAATCGCCGAAAAGGAAAATATAACTCTCAGTGATGAAGCTTATGAAAAGGAGCTTAAAAGAATCGTAGAACAGTATGGCTATGAAAGTGTAGATGCATTGAAGGAGCAGGTAGAAGAAGAGGAGCTTAAGGCAACAGCGCTCAATAATCTTGTGCTTCAGAAACTTGCGGAGGATTGCATTCAGAAGGCGTCCGGGAAATAAGAATGAAAGAAGATGTATCCTAAAAGTATCGATTAACATAAAAACTTGGTGCATACTGTATCCTGCCCCTGCATACATTGTAAAAACAATGAGTGCAGGGGTTTTGTATGAAAGATTATATTGAGGAGCGGGCAGTAGAAATCGCTTATTATATTATTGAGCATAAAGCGACGGTACGGCAGACGGCGAAGAAGTTTGGGGTAAGCAAGAGTACGATACATAAAGATGTAACCGAACGTCTCATCCAAATCAATCCGTCACTTGCTTGTGAGGCGCGGAAAATATTAGACCTCAATAAGTCCGAACGCCACATACGCGGTGGACTTGCTACCCGTGAAAAATACCTTCACCAAAATATGTAAAATATATAGTGTATTTGCATAGAGGCGGCCATGTCAGACAACATGTCCTGCCTCTATACATCTGCTGTGATTTCGGTTATTGTGCAGTAGGGCTTGACAGATGTAGTGTTTTTGTTTATGATAGTCTTTGTAAATTACATAGGATTGATGACAAGGGAGCTTGTATGGAGCAGGCTGAGAGTGGGCTGATACCGCCCAGACCTAGAACCTGATTTGGATAATGCCAACGTAGGGATGCGTTATGAGAGATGTTGAATCTCCTTTGTCTTCAATCGAAGATAAAGGAGGTATTTTTATGTTTCAATTTTTAGTGAATGGAGAGGGAGGTTTGACTTCTGCCGGATATGCGGTGTGTATTGCGGCGGGGGCGCTTTTATTTCTGCTTGCTGCTTTTTTCGCAGGGAAAGGTTCCAAAAAAAGTAAAATAACTACACGGCAGCTTGCGTTTTGTGCTATGTCTATGGCACTTGCTTTTGTGACATCTTATATTAAAATATTTGAGATGCCCTGGGGCGGGAGTGTGACACTCTGCAGTATGCTGTTCATCGTGCTGGCAGCAAACTGGTATGGAGTGAAGACGGGGATTCTGGTAGGGCTTGCTTACAGTATTTTGCAATTTATACAGGAACCGTTTGTATTGTCCTTTTTTCAGGTCTGTTGTGATTATATTTTTGCTTTTGCGGCTCTTGGCATTGCCGGTTTCTTTGCAAGCCGGCCGAACGGACTGGTAAAGGGCTACATAGCGGCGGTACTTGCAAGGGGAGCGTTTCATTCATTGGGCGGATATCTTTATTGGATGGACTATATGCCGGATAACTTCCCGCAGTCTTTAAAAAGCATCTATCCGATTGCATACAATTATAGCTATCTGTTGGCGGAGGGGATTATCACGGTGATTATCATATCAATCCCTGCAGTTTCAAAAGCATTGAGCCAGGTCAAAAAAACGGCGGTTGATATGTGAAGCGCACAACAAAGGGTATCGCTTAGATTGCTGTTTTTAGCTTTAAGCGATACCCGGCTTTTTAATTATCTTCCTTTCGAAGCAGTTCGATGATTGTTTCGTTATTTGAGCGGTTTAAAATCAGCCGTGCAGTAAAAACACAAGATAATATGATAAAACCAAATAAAATTAGATTGCTTGCTATAGGAAGTGAAAAAGAAATCCTGTAAATATTAAAGCTGTGGAAGATGAACCATCCTGCCGGAAGACCAATCAACACTGACAGAATAATCGACATGCATGCATAGCTTAAGCTTTCTAATGTTATCATTTCCCGTATCTGTCTTCTTGTCATGCCGATACTTTCCAAGACTGCAAATTCCTTTGCCCGGTTTTGAATACTGGCGGACATCATATTGACAAAATTTAAAAGTGAGAGCAGCATAATAATAAAACCGATACTGTTTCCTAAAATCGTTACTTGATTTTCGGTATTTTTCATATCTGTATAACGCTGCAGTTTTGAATCCATTGACAGCAGCTGGTTATTTTTGAATAAATTTGATACGGCTTTTTCCGTACTTTGGGAAAATGCTTTGTCATAATCGATTTTGAGCATTTCGACGAATGTGTCTTTTCCTATAAGCTTTTCCAGATATTTCTGGCTGACAATCAAGTCAGGGGTATATCCGGCAGAATAATATGCCGGAAAACTATCTAAAACAGCTCCGAGTTTTATAGTCTCTTCTTTCTGCGGCTCATCGGCCGTGGGGATGGAAAATCGAACCGTTTTTCCTGGTATTTTGTTGTCTCCATCCGTAAATTTTTTGGAGACAAAAGCAATTCCCCCGTTTTCAAATTCTTGCTTATCAAGCGGCTTCTCCAGGTCTTGATTCAGCCTGTCAAACTCCGGTCCGTCAATGCCTACGATTCTGCATGTAAAGAGATAATGAGCAGGGTTCGATTTATAGAGTTCCATGTCCTTTTTATAGTTTCCGGGAGAATATCTGGATTCGTACAGCTCTTTATAATATTCTCCATAAACATTTTCCTGATAAGGGACTGTGGCGGTTGCTGCCGTTAAGACCCGCACGTTTTTAATGCCTTTTGTATTTAATGCTTTTTTAATTAGTTCGTTGGTTATAACCTGCTTCTCTTCATCGAGAAGTGTCTGATTTAAAATCCGCATATCATAGTCATATGTTTGATTCAGAATGTTTTCCGCATTATTTGCAGAAATAACAATGTTTATGACCAGGAAAAGCGAAACTGCCAGGCTTAGGGAAAACAATATAATGATAAACTGCTTTTTATCCCGGAACAGATTCTGCCTTACCATAGAAACAAGGTTTCCGCCCCGCGAACGTCTGTTTTTGATTTTTGGCGCAGCCGCAATATATTTCAGCGCTTCTGCCGGAGAGCAGTCCTTTGCGATTTTTGCGGGTTTATTGCCGCTTACAAACGTCGTGAGGAAAGCAAATGCTGTTGCAAGAACAAACACCCATAAAGGACTGTTTACGATATTAGCTTCAGAGAGCGTCGGATTCACTGCATGCAAAACCAGCGGAATAGCAAATTTTCCCGCAAGTAGGGAAAATAGCAGGCCGATGGGAATACCAATAACGGAATCCCAAAGGAGCTGTTTGTAAATCAAGCTTTTTAACTGCTCTGACGTTGCGCCGAGAGTCTTTAATTGCCCATAATAGCGGATGTCTTTGGTTACTGAAATATACATTGTGTTGTAAATAAACAAATATCCGCTGAAAAAAACAAGGAGCAGCAAACATACCAATCCGGCGGCCGTTTTACAAAAATTCGAGATGGTATCATAGTCTGCGTTGATGATTTGATTGCTTTCCAGTGACAGTGCGGTCTGCATATCAATAATGTCTGTCTCGGAATAAAGCGGGTTTTTCAGAGAGATTTTCAGTGCACCCTGTGTAAAATCTGTCTGCTTTACACCGGATGACCGGTAAAAGGCTTCTGAGATATAACCCTTGCCGCTGCCCGTATAATCAAGAAACCATCCGCTGAGAATAAAATCTTTCTGTAATTCATCATTCTCTTTCGTAGTTTCATTTAGGGTTTGATAACTAAGAGATAGTACCATGCCTGTTTTGGGACTTTTAATCCCCATGCTGTTCAGTGCGTTTTTGGACAGCATGATTTCATTTTCCTTTGTCGGATAATGCCCTTTGTGCGACTCCAATGCAGGGATTACCTGCCTTTTCCAACATATGCCGTCCGTCCAGTACAGCCGTATTTTATCTAAAGGCTTTTTGCCGGAAGAGGTATGCTCATACTTTGCCGCTCCCTTTTCAGGTAAGTTTTCGGAATATTTTGAGAGAACCGCACATTTTACACATAGTCCCGCATACTTTACATTTTCCATCTTCCTTATCAGGGAGATTTGGTCTTTTCTGGGCTCGGATAATTCGATATCATAATCCATGCCATTCATTCTCCGCTGGCGGAGAGAAATCGTATTCCAGTAACTGATTCCTATTGAAAGCACCGTACAAATCAAAAATGTTGTTAAAAAAATCGCGGTTACCGTCAGTATATTTCTTTTCCGGTTGGCCCTATAGGTTGTTTTTGCGAGAACGGTGATTACTTTTTTGTTATCTACTCTCAACATGATTTTCACCGCCCTTTATAATTTTTCCATCCTCCAAGCGTATAATCCGGTCAGCCATCTGAGCAATTTCGTCGTTATGCGTAATCATCACGACGGTTTGCGCAAATTTATGGCTGGAAATTTTTACCAGTCCAAGAACATCCTGACTGGTTCTGCTGTCGAGGTTCCCCGTCGGTTCATCTGCAAGTATGATGGAAGGTTTTGCAGCTAATGCCCTTGCCAGTGCGGCTCTTTGCTGCTGGCCGCCGGATAGCTGATTCGGCATGGCATATTTTTTGCTTTCCAGATTCAAAAGCTTTAATATTTCATCAATGAATGTTTCATCTGGCTTGATGCCGTCCAGTTTTATCGGCAGAACGATATTTTCATAGACATTCATCAAAGGCAGAAGATTATAGTTCTGAAAAACAAATCCGATTTTTCGTCTTCGAAAAACCGTTAATTCATCTCTGGACATTTTGGAAATATCCTGTCCATCCACAATGACTACTCCGGAAGTGGGATTGTCTAATCCGCCGAGCATGTTCAGCAATGTGGATTTTCCGCTTCCCGATGTCCCGACAATTGCAAGAAACTCTCCTTTTTGGATTTCCAGATTGACGCCATCCAATGCTTTTACGATATTTTCTCCTGTTGTATAATATTTTTTTAAATTTTTAACAGACAAAATCATCATATATGACCACCTCTTTCTATTTTTATGGTCTTATCATAGCAAAAGCTTCTTACTCAATTCTTTCTCAAACATGACAGTTTTGACATGATTTAAGAATCGAGCAGGAAGCTTTTTAATTGCGGTTTCTTAATAGAAAAAGTTCAACGGAGGTTCCTTTGTCTGGAGCGGATTTTATTTTAATATACCCTTGCTGTCTGCTCAATACTTCTCTTGCCAGATATAATCCGATGCCGAAACCTGACGCATCCGCGGCATTTGAGCCTCTGTAAAAACGTTGGAAAATTTTTCCCTGCTCTTCTTCGGGAATGCCAATTCCAGAGTCTTTAATCTGAATACAGACAAATGATTCGTATAAAATAGAATCTATCTCCACACAAGAACCTGCAAAAGAATACTTCACTGAATTTTCAATGATGTTTCCCAATACTTCCTCTGTCCACTTCGGGTCGGCATATCCGATGTAGCCATGATATGCGGCATGGATTTGTATATTCTTTTTGAGAGCGGCCAATTCCACAAGCTGGCATCCGTTTTTTATTAAATCGTCTACCGGGACCGGATGAGGATTTACAGAAATCAATTCCTGTTCCGCATAGGAAGACTTTATCAGTTCATTCATATGAAAGTCCAATTTCTGCGCATTTTT
>CAJTUQ010000009.1:0-9255 GCA_910579335.1 uncultured Dorea sp.
CTTCTCCTTCAGATAACGGATGCCCGTCACGTCTTTCGCCGCCTCGTCAAAAAGCTTCAGGTAACCGTCCACATCTTCTTTCTCATATCCAAGACCAGAGAGCTCCTCGGCAACTCTGTCAACTCCGATTTTATCCATCTTATCAAGGATAATAAACACTTCGTCATAGTCTTCTTCCTTAAAGCCGCTGTATGCCGCCATCGCCTTTAAGATATTTCTATCGTTAATATTTACCGTGAAATTTTTAAAATCCAATTTTCCGAGCATGGACGTCGTCGCCAGGATAAGCTCTATCTCCGCAAGGCTTCCCGCCTCCCCCAGTATATCGATATCACACTGCATAAACTGGCGGAAACGCCCTTTCTGCGGGCGGTCCGCTCTCCATACGTTTCCAATCTGCATCGCTTTAAAAGGGGAAGGCAGCTCATTGGAATGGTTCGCGTAATACCTGGCCAGCGGCACGGTCAAGTCGTAGCGCAGCCCCCCGTCCACTAAGTCCTCTTCCGACTCAGCCTCGCCAAGCTTTAACTTTTCTCCGCGCTTTAAGATTTTAAAAATCAGTTTTTCATTGTCTCCGCCCTGCCTGCTGCACAAGTTCTCGATATGCTCCACGCAAGGGGTCTCCATAGATACAAACCCGAAGGTCTTGTAAGTCTCTTTAATCAGATGAATGACATAATCCCGGATTTCCATCTCCTTTGGCATCATGTCCTTCATACCCGTCACCGGTTTCTTCTTCAGCGCCATAGCCATTCTCCTTTTCTCTCTATCATCTCGTCTATGCGGCTGATATAAGCATCAACCGCCTTTACATTCTCCTGGCGTATCAGGTTTGTTATCTTCCTCTTTTTACTGCCGGGCAAAGGCTGCGCATTCTTAAGCAGTATCTTTGTAGACGCCCCTGCCCCCGCTGCGATAATAGACTGTTTCTCCTCCATAATAAGTATATTGTATATTCCGGCTTTGTCAACCTTTGCATAACCCACATTTTCAAAATTTCCGGCAATATTTTTCTGGCGGTACAAATAATAAGGCAGCATTCCCATCCGTCCGGCCGCACAAGCCGCCTCCTCAATCATCGCTCCGATACGGCCTGCGCTCTCGTCGTCATGTCTCTCCATCCTCGCCGCACGCTTGATGGCAAGCGAATGGACGGTGAGATTGTCCGGGCACAGCTGTTCTATCTGTCTTAGCGTATCCTTTACATCCGCCAGAGTCTCCCCCGGAAGCCCCGCAATCACATCCATGTTGATATTATCAAACCCCATGCTCCTCGCGAGTGAAAACGCTTCCTTCACTTCCCCGACCGTATGCCTTCTTCCGATTTCATCCAGTGTCTTTTGCTGCATCGTCTGGGGATTGATGGAAATCCTTGTAACGCCGTGCCGTTTTAAAACAGATAGCTTCCCTCTTGTAATGCTGTCCGCACGTCCGGCTTCTACGGTAAACTCTAGCAAATGTTCTCTCGGAAAATAAGCGCCGATACAGGAGAGAAGCCTCTCAAGCTGCGTCTCCGAAAGCGTGGTGGGAGTCCCTCCTCCGATATAAATCGTATTGATCCGCTTCCCCGCAGATTCGCTTGCTATAAAACAAAGCTCCCTGCACAATGCATCCAGATAATCGTCAATCCGCCCTTTCCATGCAGACAATTCGCCGGAGCTGAACGAACAGTAGGAACAGACCGTGGGACAGAAAGGGATTCCCACGTACAGGCTGTACCCGTCTTTCATATCCAGCCTGTCAAGCAGAGCCTTTTCCCTCCCTGCGACCTGCCATGCAAGCTCAGACTTTTCCCGGCTCACCAGATAACTTTCTCCGAACCATCTGACAAACTCATCCTGCCCCATCCCGTCAGTAAGCTTTTGCAGGGCAAGCTTAACAGGGCGCACTCCCGTCAGCACTCCCCAAGAAAGAGAGCGCCCCGTCTGTCTCTCTAATTGGCGGTACAGCAAAGTATCCAGCAGATGTTTGCGGTTTTTCGCACAACTTTCCCTGATTTCTTCAACTGCAACAGAAGCCGCCGCTTTCCCGTCAACCATTACCGTTACATAATTAGAGGCTTTTTCCTCTATCTGCGAAGTCACCTCCGCAGACGGATAAAAAGCCTTTGTTATATGGTACGCATTATAGATATCTGTCTCTTCTCTGCATATCACCTGTATCATACGCTGCATCTCCCTGTATGTCACAATCCTCTGTTCCCAGACCTGGTCGGATATCCGTGCCGGCATACCGCTTGGCAAACCCGCTACTCGACAATAAACGGATTGTGCGTTTTTTCATAACCAATCGTCGTCTCCCCCATATGTCCGGGATAGACGTGCGTGTCATCCGGAAGCTTTAAAAGCCTTTCTTTAATGGAATGCATAAGATCCGACGTACTGCTTGTCTCAAAGTCCGTTCTTCCTACCGAACACTGAAACAATGTATCCCCGCTGAAAAGCACATGCTCCGACGCAACATAATAACAGCATCCGCCCCATGTGTGCCCCGGCGTATGAATGACTTCAAACGTATAGCCCGCAAGCTCCAACGTCTGCCTGTCCCGCAAATACTGTGCATCAGGATACGTATAGCCCGCCGTATAGATGGAAGATTGGTTGAGTCTTGGGTCATTCATTACCTTCTCGTCGTCTTCATGGACATAGACCGAAACAGGATATTCCTTTATAAACCCGTCGATTCCCATAATATGGTCAAAATGCCCGTGGGTCAAAAGGATTGCCTCTATCTTAAGCCCTTCCTCCTCAATATGCTCCAGCATCTTCTTCGGACAAGCCGCAGGGTCTATAATAACCGCCTGCTTTGTCTCCTCGTTCACTGCCAGATAACAATTCGTGCTGATAATCCCTGTCACAAATCTCTCTACTTTCATCTAACCTGTCGTCCTTTCAATATCAATCACGCCCTCAAGCTGCCTGAGCTTTGATATCACCTTTTCAAGCTCTGACCTGCCGTGAACGATAAACCCTGTCTCAATGGTCGCCGTGCCCTGTTTATTGGTGCGGATATTCATAGATTTTACGTCCACCCCGTTCTCCGTGAAAATTCTTGTCACTTCCATGAGAAGTCCCTGCTTGTCGTAAGCATACATCTTAATCTCGGCAAGATACTGTCCGCCCGCCTTTTCCGCCACTCCGCCTTCCCACTCGGCATCAATCAGCCTCGCCCGCTCCGCCTCCGTGAGATGAATCATATTTACGCAGTCCGTCCGGTGAATGGACAGGCCTCTTCCTCTTGTAACAAATCCCACGATTTCATCTCCAGGCACCGGATTGCAGCATCTGGAAAAACGGACTGCCACATCGTCAATTCCTTTTACGACGATACCGCTCTTTGACTTGGCAATATGGACCTTGTTTCTCGCCGCCTCCGCAACCTTCTCCAATACGACTTCGTTGGTCATCTCCTGCCTGTGCTCTTTTCCGTACTCCTCAACAAGACGGTTCACGACCTGCCCCTCCTTAAGGCCGCCGTGCCCGATTGCCGCCAGCACCGAATCCCAGTCCCTAAAACCGTACTTATTCTGGACGATTTCCATATATTTCGGCTGCAGGATATCAGACGGGACAATGGATTTCATCTTGCAGTACCCTGCAATCATTTCCTTCCCTTTAATAATATTGTCCTCTTTAAACTGCTTTTTAAACCACTGATTAATCTTATTCTTCGCCTGCGTGCTCTTAACGATGCTAAGCCAGTCCCGGCTCGGACCTTTCGAATTTTGGGAAGTCAGGATTTCTATACGGTCGCCGTTCTGAATCTTATAATCAATCGTCACAAGCTTGCCGTTTACTCTCGCCCCTATCATCTTATTGCCGACGGCACTGTGAATCGCATATGCAAAATCAATCGGGGTCGATCCATTCGGAAGATTTTTCACATCGCCCTGCGGAGTAAAGCAGTAGACATCCTCCGCAAATAAATCCAAATCTCCTTTCAGGAGGCTTAAAAATTCCCGGTTGTCCGACATATCCTGCTGCCACTCTAAAATCTGCCTCAGCCAGCTTAATTTTTCCTCCTCCCGGACCTTTACATTCTTTTTCCCGTTCTGCGATTCCTTGTATTTCCAGTGCGCCGCAATTCCATACTCCGCCGTCTTATGCATCTCCTCCGTGCGGATTTGGATTTCAAAAGGCTGGCCGGCCGTACTCTGCCCCGCCGTACTCATCAGGGTCGTGTGGAGAGACTGGTACATATTCGCCTTAGGCATGGCGATATAATCCTTAAAACGCCCCGGAATCGGCGTATACAGCTCATGTATCACGCCAAGGGCCGCATAGCAGTCCTTAACGGACTCTACGATGATACGCACCGCAAACAAATCATAAATCTGGTCAACGGTCTTATCCTGGTTCACCATCTTTTTATAAATACTGAAAAAATGCTTTACCCGTCCGCTGACCTCCGCATGAATATTGGAATTTTTCATATGGTCGGACACTTCTTTTACAATCTGGTCAACAAACTCCTCCCGCTCCGTCTTCCTGTCATTAATCTGGTTCACCAAATCAAAAAAGACTTCCGGCTCCAAATACTTTAACGATAGATCGTCAAGCTCCGTCTTAATCTTGGAGATGCCGAGCCTGTGGGCGATAGGCGCATAGATGTCCATCGTCTCCCTCGCCTTCTCTCTCTGCTTTGCGGGAGTCATAAACTGGAGCGTGCGCATATTGTGCAGGCGGTCCGCCAGCTTTATAATAATGACCCGGATATCTTTCGCCATAGCAAGGAACATCTTGCGCAGGCTCTCCGCCTGCACCTCAAGCTTATCTGAAGAGTAGGATAACTGCCCCAATTTTGTCACGCCGTCCACAAGAAAGCAGACGTCCTCTCCAAACTCCTTCTTTAACGTCTCCTCCCCAATCTTCGTATCCTCAATCACATCATGCATCATCCCTGCCGCAATCGTCTCTTTATCCATCTCCAGCTCAGCGAGGATAATCGCCACCCAGAGAGGATGGACGATATACGGCTCCCCTGACTTGCGCAGCTGGTCTCCGTGAGCCTTCTTCGCCAAATGATACGCTTTCCCTATCATAGAGACATCGGTGGACGGATGATACTTCCGGATGCAGGATATCAACATGTCGTACAGCTTATCCGGATCTTCGTAGTCTTTTGGCGCTTTGATTGCGTGACCATCCACGACCTCCAGCCCAAGCGATAGATCCTTTGTAACTGCAGATGGTGCAATACGATTATCCAATGACTCATACGTCGTCCTTTTTTCTGACATATTCCTGCCTCCTTCCTGTATGATTCCCATAACTATAACACTTCCGGGCCGTCCTTTTATTTACCCGGATATACGATAACAGAATCCACGTCGTATCCCCGAAGCCGCCCTCTTCCCTCAAGTCCGGCCAGCTCCATCAGAAATACACATTTTACGACCTCTCCGCCAAGCCCTTCAATCAGCTTAATGATCGCCTCATTTGTTCCGCCCGTCGCAATCAAATCATCAATAATAACAACCTTCTGTCCCTTTTTAATGGCATCCCTATGAATCTCTATCTCTGCGGTACCATACTCCAGCTCATAAGTAACAGAAGCGGTCTCACAAGGGAGCTTGCCCTTTTTACGGATTGGGATAAACGGCTTGTTCAGGTTATAGGCAATCGGCACCCCGAAGATAAATCCTCGCGATTCCGGCCCTGCCACAACGTCAAATTCCACGCCTTCAAGCTTTTCCTGCATCAAATCTATCGCAAGACGGAGCCCGTCCGCATCCTGAAGGACACTCGTTACGTCCCTGAAAATTATTCCCGGCTCAGGGAAATCCGGTATGCTTCTTACGTATTCTTCAATTGGTTTCATCAGTCATCTCTCCGTTTCTCTCTGCAAAATTACATACAATAAAGTATAGCATCTTCTGGCATGATTTTCAAATATTTCTGAAGCTTAAAAGCTGTAATTCTCCTACTTATAATGGGTAATAACGATCTGCGGGCTCTTTCTCCCCTGATATTCATTGATTCCCGGATAATAGGTTACAGAAAGCTCCATATTTCCCGGACGGCCGCTAAGAAGCCGCTGCCATGCACCCACCCCGTACTTCTCCTCCAGATAACCGGCAAACACTTCGATATCCCCGAAAAACATAGCGTCTACGGTCGTACGTGCGCAGTCTCTGACTCTAAGTTTCAGCACATTATGATTCTTGCCAAGAATCCTCCCTTCTAAAAGCGAAACATTTCTCGCCGCAAAAACCGGCTTCGCATTCCCTTTTCCAAACGGCTCCAAAAGCTGAAGCTCTATGACAAGCTCCTCCGTCACGCAGGAAAACGGCAGTTCCATGTCTATGGCCACTCTCTCCGCCATGTCCTCTTCTGTAAGCGTGCAGTTATCATTCAGCATCCTGCGAAGCGGTTCTATATTCTCCTTCTTAAGCGACAGACCGGCCGCAAGCTTATGGCCTCCGTATTTGTCAAGCAGCTCCTTGCAGCAGGAGAGCCCCTCATACATATGGTATGCCTCAACAGATCGCCCGGAGCCCTTCACCCCGCACTCTGCATCCGTCAATACAAATGCCGGCCGCATATACCGCTCCCGGAGCCTTCCTGCCACAATCCCCGCCAGGCTTTCATGGCATTCCGGCAAATAGACAAGCAACACCCTGTCCTTTTCCCCGGCCTGCCCTTCCACGAGCCGTACCGCCTGCTCCACTGCCCTCGCCGTCATCTCCTTCCTGCTGTCATTGAGAGCCTTCAAATCCCCGGCCAGAATATCCGCCTCCCGCTTTGTCTCTGCCTGCAGAAGGGCAAGGGTGCGCTTTGCCGTGTCAAGCCGCCCGCCCGCATTTAAGCACGGCCCAAGCACAAATCCGATGTGGTAAGCTTTGATATTCCCCTTTTCGATTCCCGTACATTCGATAAGCGCTTTCAGCCCCGGATTGTGCGTATTCCCAAGTCTTGAAAGCCCCTCTTTTACAATGACGCGGTTCTCTCCTGTCAAATCCATCACGTCCCCCACCGTAGCAATGGCAGCATTTTCAATCAGATAAGATATATCCGCCGCACTGCGCCCGAACGCCTCATAAAGCTTCTCTATCAGCTTGTACGCTACAGCGGCGCCGCACAAGTCTTTAAAAGGATACATACAGTCCGCCTGCTTTGGGTCTACGACTGCGTCCGCTGGCGGAAGTATGTAACGTTTTCCGTCCTTTGTCTCCTCAAAAGGCACCTCATGGTGATCCGTCACGATTACGGTCATCCCTAGACTTTTTCCATAGGCGATTTCGTCTTTTGCAGCGATTCCGTTGTCACAGGTAATGATGGTATCGGCCCCGTCCCTGAAAGCACGCTCAACCAGCGCGGCATTCAGCCCGTACCCATCCTTTATACGGTCAGGGATATCACTGTCGGCGTCTGCCCCAAGCGCTTTTAATCCTTCCAGAAGAATATAAACGGCATTCACCCCGTCAATATCATAATCACCGATTACACGAATCTTTTTATGCTCCTTGATTTTCTGCCTCAAAATGGCGACAGCCTTCTCCATATCCTTCATCAGCTTTCCGTCCGAAAGCCCCGACAGTTTTCCGTTCAGATAGCTTTCTATCGCTTCGTCCCCCGCAACGTCCCTGTTTCGTATCAGGCACGCAAGCCGGGGACTGATATTGAATTTGCGGGCGATTCTTTCAAACTCCGCGCCCTTTCTCAACAAAACCCACCGCTCCATCCTTGCCTCCTTCAAGACCAGCCGCATAAAACAAAAGTTTTCTTTCGTTTTACGCCCGCTATGAAAAACAGCCACCGTCATCCTGAATATGTTACCAGATGGCAATGGCTGCTGATTCTCAATTTTTATGCATTCTTATTTGCCCGCGATTTTCGTCTTCATTACATACCATAATGCACCGGTAATGCATACGGAAGAATATCCGCCGCATACGATACCTACCATAAGAGGCAGTGCAAATTCTTTAATCGAGCTTACGCCCATGACAAACAGTACGGCCACCATGACAAAGGTTGTCAGGGAAGTGTAAATACTTCTCGTCAAGGTCTGCGTAATGCTCTTATTTACAAGCTCTTTCAAATCCGTCGTCCGCGTCTTATAGTGCAGTTCCTCGCGGATTCTGTCGAAGATGACGATCGTCGCATTAATAGAATATCCCACGATCGTAAGCATGCAGGCAATAAACGTATTTCCTACCGATACTCTTGCAGCCGCATAAAACGCCAGTACCACAAGCACGTCATGGAGAAGCGCCGCAACCGCACTTGTCGCAAACCGGATGTCCTTGAACCTAAACCAGATGTAAAGGAGCATGCACAATGTCGCAACTATCACTGCAATAATCGCATCCTGGCGCATCTCTCCACTGACGGTAGAGCTGATATTTTCAGCCGTAATCTCTTCTTCCTTCACACCAAACCCGTCCGCCAGAGCTTTATTGAGCTCCTCGCGCTGGTCAAGCTCAAGCGTCCTTGTCTTAATAATCACCTGCTTGCTTCCGGCAACTTTCTGCGTCTGCACATTGTTGTCCCCGGTCACCTTCTCAACAACCGGCACAATCTGCCCGTCAATCTCCTCAATCGTATAATCCTTGTCAAACGGAACCGTGGTGGAAGTACCGCCTTCAAATTCCAGGCTATACTCAAAGGCTCCCTCTCCTCTGGAACCGTTCACGCCCATAAATACAAATCCTGCGACAATCAATGCCAGCGATACCGCAAAGCAGAGATTCTTCTTGCTTAAGAAATCAATGGATGCGCGCTCCTTCGTCTTATGGTAGTATAATTTTTCGCTCCTGAATCCTACGGCATAAAACGCAAAGATAATCAGCCGCGTCACTACAAGCGCCGTGAACATGGACACGATAATACCGATGGCTAACGTCTGAGCAAAGCCCTTCACTGTTCCGGAGCCCTTAAGCCACAGAACCGTCGCCGCAATCAAAGTCGTCACATTGCCGTCCACGATGGCGGACATCGCTTTCTGGAAACCGGTTTTCAAAGAATTTCTCACGCTTTTTCCGAGAGCTATCTCCTCTTTCACACGCGCAAAGATAATAACATTGGCGTCCACCGCCATACCGATACTCAGGATAATACCTGCGATACCGGGCAGCGTCAGCGTCACTTCAAACGCATTCAAAATTACAAGTACGAGCTCCGTATAGATAATCAGCGCCAGGGACGACGCAAGCCCCGGCAGATAGTATGCCAGAATCATAAACAGGAACACCAGCACAAGTCCGATGGCTCCCGCCTTGAGACTGGTACTTATGGCCTGTTCCCCAAGCTG
>CAJTUQ010000009.1:9265-22844 GCA_910579335.1 uncultured Dorea sp.
AGTCCCTGCTTCAGCTCATGGTACAGCCGAAACAAATCCCAGTAAATATGGCCTCCGATGCGGATCTCATTGTTCGGAAAGCGGTGCAGCTCCTCAAGCTCCAGTTTCAAACCTCCGATACGGATGGTAGCCGCAAGGTTGTCCGCCTCTTCAAAAGTAAAGTTACCGGTAATATATGCCACTCCGTCAGGGATTGCGGCCTTAACCTGAGGGTCGCTGATGGTCTCGCCGTCATAGACGATATAAATAATCTTTCCGATGTTTTCCTCTGTCGCCTTTGCGAATTTCTCTTTTCCTTCCTTATTCAAGCTGAGTTCCACGGAATATTCCTGATTGCCCATCGTGTCCTGGCCGGATTTTGCTGATGCCGTATTCACATCCGCACCGGTAATTACAGTAGTGCCGTCCTCCGTCTTAAATTCCAGAGAACCCGGCTTGCCAAGCTCGTCCAGAATTTCGTTGGCATTGGTCACGCCCGGAATCTCGATATTGATTCGATCCGAACCTTCCTGATATACGGTCGCCTCCGTACTGTACTGCTCTACACGCTTCTGCAGCTTGTAGATTGTGTCATTCATCTCACTCTCTGTCGGATTCTTATCCTTTACCTGATAGGTAATGCTGACGCCGCCCGCCAGGTCCAAGCCGAGCTTGATATTCTCTGCCGCTCCGGAATGCTTCTTCCCGATTCCCACTACTGTAGTAAATCCCAGAAAAGCAATCAGGACCACTGTCAGCACAAGACTGAGTATGCCTCTGTTTTTCTTCATGTTTCTCTTCCTTTCTCACTGTCTAAAGTTGTAAAGCCATCTAAGACAAGACTGCCTTTATCATAATCGCACATTCCACGCGTTTCCTCTGCATTTCGCACCCGATATCATAGGCGTCATGTATCGTGCCGTGAAAATTGTATGCATTTGCCATACAGCCGCCGCTGCAATAGAATTTCGCAAAACAGCCCCTGCACTTTTCCTTCGTATAGACATTGCAGCCCCTGAAGTCATCTGCAATCTCCGGTCTTTTAATCCCTTCGTCCACATTGCCCATAAGAAATTCTTCCTGGCCTACAAACTGGTGGCAGGGATACAAATCGCCCCACGGCGTCACGGCCAGATACTCCGTACCTGATCCACATCCCGACAGGCGCTTTGCCACGCACGGCCCACCTTCTAAGTCTATCATAAAATGGAAAAAATTAAAACCTTTTCCTGACTTTTCACGCTCAACCATAATTTTCGCCAGCTTGTCATACTCATCCATAATCACGGGAAGATCCTCTTCCCGGATGGCATAAGGGTCTGATTCTGCGCCCACTACCGGCTCTATGGACATCTGTTTAAATCCCAGATCCGCAAAATGAAGGATATCCTCTGAAAAATCCAGGTTTTCCCTCGTAAATGTCCCCCGTACATAGTAACGCTCCTGACCGCGGCTCTCCGCCAGCTTCTGAAACTTCGGGACAATCAGGTCGTAGCTTCCCGCCCCGCTCCTGAAAGGACGCATGCGGTCATTGACCTCTTTCCTTCCGTCAAGGCTCAGTACGACATTATCCATTTCCCGGTTTACAAACTCCAAAATCTCATCATCAAGCAGCACGCCGTTTGTAGTCACGGTAAAACGGAAATGCTTGCCGTGCAGTTTTTCCTGTTCTCTCCCATATGCAACCAGCTCCTTCACCACCTGCCAGTTCATCAGCGGTTCCCCGCCAAAAAAATCCACCTCAAGATTACGGCGGTTTCCGGAATGCTCAATAAGGAAATCTAGCGCCTTCTTTCCTACTTCGAAGCTCATAAGAGCGCGCCTGCCATGATATTCCCCTTCCTCTGCAAAGCAGTACCTGCAGGCAAGGTTGCAGTCATGGGCAATGTGAAGGCACAGAGCCTTTACTACGGTCTTCCTCTCTTTTACATCCTCCAGAAGGCATTCATAACAGTCCTGTACAAACAGCTTCCCAGCCTCTGTAAGCTCTGTGACGTCTTCCAGGGCCTCCTTCAAATCACTTTCACTGTATCTGTCTTCGAATCTCTCTCTCAGCAATGCAAAGACCGACGCTTCTTTCAATGTCTCTGCCGTATGATTTTCATTCTGCCCGTTCAGGCAGGCGATGACGTCATAGCACAGCCCGTCCACCACATGAACCGCCCCGCTGTTCACGTCAAGGACAATATTATATCCGTTACTTTTATACTGATGTATCAAAATGCTACCCCTTTCAGCTTAAGCGGCAAGAACCGGCCCCTGCCGGACCGGAAACAAATTCCCCCGATACGACAAGAAACAGCGACCCGCTAAAGACCGCTGTCCCCAGTATTCCTTTTTACTTAACCGCTGCTATTTCTTCTGTTCACAGGTCTGATTTCCCACTGTACAGGATGTCTTACATGCAGACTGGCACGATGTCTGGCACTCGCCGCATCCGCCTTTTTTCACTGTATGATTCAGGGTCTGCGTATTCAAAGTCTTCACATGCTTCATATATATCGTCCTCCTATTTTTTATCCGTTCTGTAATGCAGGATTTTCATCGTCCGTAGTATTATATCACCCCGGCACTGTTTTCGCAATCCTTTTCTTAAGAAATCATGCCTCCTGCCATCCCGCCTCCCGCACACAGGATAAACGTAGTTATAAGATTGGCCCCGTCGCCGTTGAGCCCCTTATAAACACCCAGCGTAATGAGCAGCAGCAGGGCAAAATACACGACGCCCAGACTCAGGCCCCAGAAAAATCTGCGCACCTTCATAAGCTTCCCGATAATGAACCCGCCGACGAAAGTCGACAGCACATAGATACCTACAATGGACGCCGACACCGTCCTCTCATTCAGCTCTAACCGATACAAAAGCATCGCCAGCGCCACTAGCAGAATACCTGTAATAATATAAGAAGCGAGCAGTGATTTTAACATCCATATGACCTTTGGATTTTTCCGAATCCTTCTCTCCATCCTATCCCTCCCTTGCCTAATACAAGGTATGTTTTAAGATTTAAGATTATTCCGGAAAATATTACTGCTCCATCTGCCTTCCCAAAAATCCCGCCGCACAGGAAGCCATCTTCTGTTCCAGCTCGGAAAATTTCTTTTTCGCCTCCTTTGCCAGCAGAATCACGCCTCCGATAACATCTCCTTCGCAGAGTATGGGACTGATTATTTCATGGGCGTATTCATCCTCCTGATTCGTAATGATTTTCACATATTTTTTATCTTCCTCAGACGCCATGACAGAGCTCCTATCTTCCAGCACCCTCTCTAACTGCTTGCTGATATATTTATCCTGAAGTTCTTTTTTCCCGGTCCCTGCCGCTGCCACGATCTGATCGGTATCGCACACGCATACCAGACACCCCATCGTCTGTGACAGACTTTCCGCATACTGCTTTGCAAATGCCGACAGCTCCCCAATCGGTGAATATTTCTTCAAGATTATCTCGCCCTCCCGGTCTGTAAAAATCTCCAGCGGGTCGCCTTCCCTGATTCTTAACGTCCTGCGAATCTCTTTCGGAATCACGACTCTTCCCAAATCATCTATTCTACGTACAATTCCTGTCGCCTTCATAAAAATTCCTCCGTTTTCGTATTCAGATATGCTGCTATTATCTGTCAAAATTGGAGAAAATATGCACGCACTGTTTCACTTCTTCCTTTGTACATTCCGCTTGTGCGTACCTCGCCTTTTCATATAATTCGTGGATGTCACAAGCTTTAAGCTCTTTTTGGAATCCGGCTTTTTGTTCCAGCTCTAACGGCGTCTCGCTTCCTAAAACACCTGCTTTCAGCCTGCGTTTTACGGCTCTTTTATACAATCTCCGGATTCTTCTGTCAGGAGAACGCCAAGTTTCCTTTTTCTTCGCTTTTTCCATCCTTCCGCCAGGACTTTCTCCCGGTTTCCGTATAAAGATAACCTCATCCTCCCAATCATCCGAAAATTTTGCCGCCGCTGTCTTAAGTGCAGAAAATATCATCCGCAAAGTCATAAACGCAAGCCACAAAAGCAATAAAATACTGACGATTTTAGACGCCGCCATAACCCACGGCGGAGTTTTTCTTGCGGACGCCTTTATCCGCATTAACTCCTCCATCATAAGATCCGGTTCGGGCTCCTCCCTGCGGATTTCCCCGACATGGAAATCTGCGTTCTCAGATACGTCAAACTTCAGATTTTCCAACGGTTCTTTATGATAAACAGCAGCAGGAAGCATAAATAAAACAAGCAGCAAAATCCCTGCCCCCATAATCCAGGCGCCCGTTTTCTTCATAGCTCTTACCGGAAGATTGGCGACATTCCGGTTCTTATTTATAAACTCCCAAAAGCATTCCAGATAAGTATATAAAAAACAGACACACAACTGCGCGGCGAGCAAAAAGAGCGTCAGGCCGGACAGCTCATGGCGGCGTACAGGCAGCAGCGCCAGATATATAAACACCGGCACAATGCCGTGTACTGCCTTAGGTGAATCCAGAAGATTCGGCGTTTCCCAAATTTCTGCATCATCCTTTACCGCCGCCTCCCCCGGCATCTGTCTCATTTTCCGTTTTATCTCTCCCTGCTTCAGCTTTCCGTAACATCGGTACAGACAGATAAACGCCGTAAGTCCTCCTGCCGGAAAAGCCCCTGCAAAAATCCACATACATCCTGTCAGCACTGTAGCAGACAGGATGAAAACCGCCAGGCTTTTGCATCTTCGCACTGCTATGTCTGTTAAAACCAACGGTACAAATAACCACAGCCCCCGCGCGAAGAAACATACCGCGTCCCATCCTCTTATATGCCCTAACCCTGCCGCCAGCACGTAAATTCCCTCAAAAATAAGAAAGCTGTGCACCCATGACAGCAGGCGCATGGCAAAGCTTTTTCTTCCCATCATCCTTCCAGCTCCCATTTATAAATATCCACTCCCTGCAGCATCCTTCTTCCCCGGCCGGATGCGGCCGACGAATCCCTTGCAAAGCTTCCCTCTGGCAATGTCTCTTCCTGGGAAGCCGACACGGGCATGACCCACAGGATGGGACTTGCCTTCTCTGCCAGAGATGCGATTGCTCCTATCGTCTCCTTGTCCTGGTTCATCGAAATAATCACGTATACTGCTTCGTGCAAAAGATTTTTCTCCTCTTCCTCAAGCAGCGAGCAAAGTCTCTCGGTTTTCTCATAAATGTCAATACGGGCAAGCTCCTCATACAGCTTTTGCATCTGTCCTGCGCCATTTTTAATATGAATACGCTTTATTCCATTTCCAGCCACGGTAACGTCCATCCCGCGGCCCGCCAGACGCAAGGCGAGAGAAGCCGCAATGCGGATGCCCTCCTCATTTTGCTTGTCGCGGCGGATCATCCCCGTATCCTCTGTATCCAGAATCAGCTTCACCTGTATATTTGTCGTAGAATCAAACTGGTTCACCAAAAGTCCCTGTCCTTTTGCAGAAGCTTTCCAGTTTATTTGGTTCATAGGATCCGACGGGCTGTAGTCCCTGATTCCCGAAAAACAAAACGGGTCGTAAAACAGCCGGCTCCTTGTCACCGTCATACCGGAAACAGCCCTGCATAAAACCGAAAGTCTGCGGCTGTCCACCAGCTTCGGATACACATACAAAGATGTCTGAAAGTTCCTGTTGTCATGGAAGCTTTTTCTAAAAAAGAAATCGTATCCGATGACGTCTGCCTTCTTTATCTCATAAAAACCTCTTCTTCCACATACAAAGGGAAGTTTTCTTACAACCTTCTGATGCGCAAAAAGAGAGAAAATATCTCTCCGGTAGCTCTGATCCGACACATTTGCATTCTCCTTTGCCTCTTTGGAAAACTTAAGCGCCCGGTTGACAGCCAGATTCACCTCCAGGGCAGGAAGAAACAGCAGCTTGTCATTTGTAATCTCTTCCGCCAGGTAAGCAGTATCCCCCTCATATGCAGAGCGGGCGTCAAATCGGATATCTATTCCAAGCCCCCGGCTCCAGTATTTTCTATATAAGAAGCCCTGCAAGATATAAAGTGCACCGGCTCCGGCCAGCAGTAACAGCAGCATATTTTTTCCCTTCCTTACCGTTTTTCCCATTCCTCTGTCGGAAGCTTTACAGTTTCCAGAATCTCCCGGATAACCATCTTTTCCCCTTTTTGCCCCTCTGTCCGGGCAGACAGGCTGAGTCTGTGCGCAAGCACCGGAACCGCTACGCTTTTAATATCCTCCGGCACCACATACTCCCGCCCTTCCGTCATGGCAAACCCTTGCGCGGCACGCACAAATGCAATCGTCCCTCTCGGACTGACGCCGCAGATCACCTTCTCATGCCTTCTTGTCGCATGTACCGTCTCAATCATATATTTCATCAAATCCCTGTGTACGTATACGCTGCGGCACTGCTGCTGAAGCATTGTAATTTCCTCTCCGCCGCAGACACGTTCCAATTCCTTGAGCGGTTCCCTGACAAGAAACCTCTCTACCATAGAAAGCTCCTGTTCCTGCGTCATGGCTTCCATAGAAACCTGCATAAGGAAACGGTCTGTCTGCGCCTCCGGCAGCGGAAATGTCCCGATTGTTTCTATCGGATTCTGCGTCGCAATTACAAAAAAGGGCTTTCCAAGTGTCCTTGTCACCCCGTCCACCGTCACCTGGTTCTCCGCCATGCACTCCAAAAGACTGCTCTGCGTCTTAGGAGTCGCCCGGTTAATTTCATCCGCCAGCAGAATATTGCAGAACACCGGCCCTTTCCTGAATACAAATTTCCCGTCTTTTGCATTGAAATAATTAAGCCCTGTCACGTCCGAGGGCAGCAGGTCCGGCGTAAATTGAACTCTCATAAATTGCGCATCCACTGATTTGGCAAGAGATTTGGCAAGCACTGTCTTTCCGGTTCCCGGAACGTCCTCCAACAGCACATGTCCTTCCGCCAGCAGTGCGGCAAGCAACAGCTTCACCGTCCCTTCATTCCCTATCATCACCTTTGAAATATTGTCCTGAAGATTTTCAAGCACTTTAAGCTCCATTCTTTGTCCATCCTTCCTGCATCCTTCATTTCTATAGAATGAAGTATACCACAACATTTTGCTTTTGGATACCTTGAGCCTGCACTCACTGCCGGGAAATGACCGTATCCTTACAATAAACTTGCCAACACAATCTCTATCTGTTAAAATGTGAACCGTAAATGATATTAAATATTTCTGCCTTTACCGGGCGGGCGGATGCGCATCCAAATACATCCCCGGCCGCCGGGACAGAAAATCTCAGGATGGAGGAATGAAACATGGGCAAAATTGACGAAGTAAGAGCCGACATGGTCAAGGCTATGAAAGCTGGTGACAAAGGAAGAAAAGATACCTTGTCACTCTTATTATCCGCACTTAAAAATAAAGCAATCGATAAAAGAGAAGATTTAACTCCCGAAGAGGAAACGCAGGTCATCTTAAAAGAAATCAAACAAGTAAAGGAAACTCTGGACATGACTCCCGCAGACAGGGAGGATATTATAAAAGAATGTACGGAACGTCTGAATGTGCTGAATGGCTATGCGCCTAAGATGATGGATGAGACCGAGATTCGCGGGGTCATTAAGGACGTTCTTAAGGAGGCCGGCATTGATACGCCGACCGCAAAGGATAAGGGGAAAATTATGAAAGTCCTTATGCCAAAGGTAAAGGGAAAAGCCGACGGGAAGCTGGTAAATGATATATTTACTTCATTTTTGCAGTAAGTCAAAGGGGCAGCCGCTTTGTTTGCGGCCGCCCCTTTTCTATGGTTTTGTATATTGCGTTCCGTTATTCTTCCGTCCCGTCGTCTTCTGCCTGGTCGTCGGTCTTTACTTCATCCGCATACGGCTCTTTTTCCGCCTGCTTCATCGTGACTCCTTGAAATCTATCTTTTTCCACGCTTTTTTATTCACATCAACCTTCGCCTCTTCCAGCCATTTCTCCGTAACCTCTTCAAACAGCTCGTTTTCCCGTTGGGAAATAATTTCTTTCTTTTTCGATTCCGTGGCGTCCTTGTCCATAAGGCTGGTAACTCTGGCAACATAACAGCCGCCGTCCGTCTCAACCACGTCGGTCACTTCGCCTTTCTCAAGGGCGTCCGCCGCTTTGATTAAAGAAGCGTCCGGGAACTCCGTCTCGGAATCAAAGGAAGCCTCCTTGGACTCTGTCCCCGCTCCTTCTGCAAGCTCTAAAAACTTCTTTTCATCCTTTTTCGCATCCTTTGCAAAATTTTCCGCCTTCTCTTTTACCGCTGCTTTCTCCGCATCTGTCATGTCGACGGAACCATCGTCCCCCTCTTTCTCATAAGAGAACAATACGTAATCCATCTTCTTCTGAGCAGCCTCCTCATCAGAGACGTCCGTATCCGCATCTTTTTGAATCTCCGTCCGCATCCGCTGATCTATCGCCATCAAGGTAAGCATCCGCTCAACCGCCTCCTTGCTGGACATAAGCTTTTCTTTATTTTCAAGGGAATTATCCTCGTCAAATTCCTTTGCCGCCTTTTGAACCACTTCTTTTTCAGCATCCGAAAGGGTGACGTCATAATCCTTCATATGCTGCTCCAGCACAAGCATCAGCTTCAATTCATCCTGGATAGAAGCTTTCACGGATTCCTCGTAAGTTTTTCCTTTGTCCGCCTCTGTCTTCCACATTTCGCCTTCTACATATGCCCCATAATAAGTCTCATACTGAGCCTGTATATATCTTGCATAAAAATTTGCCGCATCTGCCGTGAGCTTTGAATCATCCACCTTTAAAACAACTTCATTCGGACTTGCCGGAAGCAGGCTGCAGCCTGACAGTAAAGAGACGGCTGTCATCATCGCCGCGGCAATTATCAATATCCTTTTCTTCATATTACACTAATCCTCCTTGGTAGCTGATAACTTATATATTATACATTCTTTCTAGCATTCTATCAATCCCTTTATCTCATTTAACATATTTTTCACAACATCAATTGAGCTTTGCTGCGCTTCTTTTTTATTTTTGTTCAGCTTCCGGTAAACAAAACAAGGGGACTGCGTATCCGTCTTCAACACAAGCTCGCCCTTGTGACGATTTATCAGCTCTGGTATCCTTTCCGGGCACACCTTTGCCTTTTCAAACATCGTAAACGTATAGGTCTCCCCCTTCTGCTCAACTGCCGTTACATAGGCGCTATGCGCTCTCGCTTTCAGTTCCGCCACCAGAAGAAGCTTCTCCACCTTTTTCGGGATATCGCCGAACCTGTCTATCAGCTCCTCCGTCATGTCCTCCATCTCCTCCCCGGACTCTATCGCCGCTATCCGTTTGTATATATCAAGCTTTTGATACTCATTCGGAATATAACTGTCCGGTATATACGCATCCACATTCAAATCAATCGTTGTGGCGTAATCTTCTTCTTGCGTCTCTCCCTTCAGGAAGCGCACCGCTTCGTTGAGCATCTTGCAGTAAAGGTCATACCCCACGGCTTCCATGTGCCCGTGCTGCTCCGCCCCCAGAAGGTTTCCGGCTCCGCGGATTTCCAAATCCCGCATGGCTATCTTGATGCCTGAGCCCAAATCGGTAAACTCCCGGATTGCAGCCAGACGTTTTTCCGCCACCTCTTTAAGAAGCTTATCTCTCCGGTACAAGAGGAAAGCATACGCCATCCGGCTGGAACGCCCGACGCGGCCCCGAAGCTGATAGAGCTGCGACAGTCCCAAACGGTCCGAATCGTGGATAATCATCGTATTGACATTGGAAATGTCAAGCCCTGTCTCAATAATAGTCGTGGATACCAGCACGTCAATCTCTCCATTGATAAAATCGTACATGATCCGTTCCAGTTCCCGCTCTTTCATCTGCCCGTGAGCAAAGGACACCGTAAGCTCCGGAACCAGTTTCTGGACATTTGCCGTAACTTCCGCAATATCCTCGACCCGGTTGTAAACGTAGTATACCTGCCCCTGTCTTGCACATTCCCTTTCTATCGCTTCCCGCACCATCTCATCGTTATACTCCATAACATATGTCTGAATCGGCAGCCGGTCATTCGGCGCCTCCTCCAATACGCTCATATCGCGGATTCCGATAAGGCTCATATGGAGAGTTCTCGGAATCGGCGTGGCGGTCAGCGTCAGCACGTCTACATTTTCCTTCATTTTTTTTATTTTTTCTTTGTGCTGCACCCCGAACCGCTGCTCCTCATCAATAATCAGAAGCCCTAAGTCTTTGAATTTCATATCATTTCCGAGTACTCTGTGCGTACCGATTACAATATCCACAAGACCTCTTTTTAAATCTTCAATTGTCTTCTTCTGCTGGGCGGGCGTGCGGAATCTGCACATCAAATCCACCCGCACCGGGAAATCCTTCATTCTCTGTAAAAATGTATTGTAATGCTGCTGAGCCAGAATCGTGGTAGGCACCAGATAGACGACCTGCTTATCCTCCTGCACTGCTTTAAAGGCTGCGCGAATCGCTATCTCCGTCTTTCCGTACCCCACATCTCCGCAGATTAAGCGATCCATAATCTTTCTGCTCTGCATATCCCGCTTTACCGCTTCAATTGCAAGTGTCTGATCTTCCGTCTCTTCAAACGGAAACATTTCCTCAAACTCCCGCTGCCAAACGGTATCCTCACCGTACTGGTACCCTTCAGAATTTTCTCTCGCCGCATACAGCTCTACCAAGTCTTTTGCAATTTCTTTTACCGCTCCCCGCACCCGGCTTTTTGTTCTGTTCCACTCCTGTGTTCCAAGACTGTTAAGCCTCGGTTTCTTGGCGTCCGCATTGGCGTACTTTTGTATCAAATCAAGCTGCGTCGCAGGTATATAGAGGTTTCCGCCCTTTGCATAAGAAATCTTCATATAATCTTTTGAGATTTTATCAACCTCTATTTTCTCTATCCCCTGATAGATTCCAAGCCCGTGGCTTTCATGCACTACGTAGTCGCCAGGCTTTAGCTCCGCAAAGCTCTGAATCTTCCTTCCCTCGTATATGCGCCGTTTCCTTTTCTTCTTAATCTTTCCGAAAATATCCGTCTCTGAAATGACGGTGAATTTAAGAAGCGGATACTCATATCCTTCCGCCACATGGCCGTATACCGTCATAATCTCTCCCGGCTGAACCTCCCGCTCCATATCATCGCTGTAATAACTGCTCAGGTTATAATCCCTTAAATCCTCTGCAAGCCGCTTCGCCCTTGTACGCGAACCGGACATGAGGATGACCCGGTATCCGTTTCTCTTAAGCCGCTTCAAATCCTGAGTGAGCATGTCAAAGCTGTTATTATAAGGATTCACACTCTTGCTCTGGAGACTGTACGTTCCCCGCACGTCAAAACCCTTGCAGCGCATCTCCAATGCCAGAAACCCAATGCTGCTGTAAGTATTCATCTTCTGTACGATTTCATCCGCAGTATACAGACAGGCTTCCCCATCCGTCATCTCATATCCGCTCTCTATGCGCTTTTTCTGCGCCTCCATAAACTCCGCTTCCACTCCCTGCCCCTTTTCCAGCAGGCGCAGCGGTTCATCCAAAAACAATATCGTACGCTCTCTCTCGAAGTATTCCAGAAAGGATACTCCCCTTTCGCCCTCCTTCGGGAACTCTATCGCCGGGTAGATGACTGCCTCTGAAAGATTTTCCACCGACCTCTGGGACTCTGCGTCAAAGGTACGGATCGAATCGACCTCGTCCCCCCACAGCTCGATACGCACAGGCAGCTCCGCCGTAAGAGGATAGATGTCCAAAATCCCTCCCCTCACCGCAAACTGGCCGGGCGCCTCCACCTGTTCTTCCCTGTCATACCCGATTCCGGTAAGGCTGTATGCAAGCTCTTCCATGTCAACCGCACTATCCCCGGCAATCCGTATCACTCTCTCCTCAATCGTCTTTTTGGGAAGCAGCGAGTCCATAAATGCATCAAAGCTTGTAACGACCGTGACATTCTCTCTGGAAATAACCGCTTCCAGAACCTCCATCCGCTGCCTTACAAGCTCCTTGCTCCGAAGGTCCGCCTGATAAAAAAGCAGATCCTTTGCAGGATAGAGATACGTGTCACCGTCGAGAAAACGGTATTCCTCATAGACCTGCTTTGCCTTCGTCTCACTGGAACAGGCGATGACTCTGTATTTACAGCCATCGCTCAGCGCATACATCATATGTGTTTTCTGGGAATTTACACAGCCGCAGACACGTATCATCCCTGTCTTTTCTTTTCTTGTCTTATACAATTCCCCGAACTCTGCCAGTTCGTCAAGGGGACTTATTAAGGCTTGCATCCTCACGCCTCCTCCGGCTTTACTTTTCGGTTATACTCATTCATGGCCGCATCTGTCTCGCCGTTTAAAATCATGACTGCCGCTTTGACCGCCTTCTCATACCCTGCCTCCATCTGTTCTCTTTCTTCTTTTGAAAATCGGCTGAGCACATAATCGGCAAGGTCATACTTTTTTGGCTTCTCCCCCACACCGATTTTCATACGCAGAAACACATCCGTATCCAGGTGGGAGATGATATTCTTGATTCCGTTATGTCCTCCGGCACTCCCTTTCTTGCGTATCCGAAGCTGCCCCGTCCCTAAGCTTACGTCGTCATAGATTACAAGCAGCTCACTCTCTTTGTCAATCTTGTAATAATCTACAAGAGCTTTCACGCTCTCCCCGCTTAAGTTCATATAAGTCTGGGGTTTTACGAGAATCACTTTATTCCCTTCAATCATTCCTTTTCCTATGAAAGCGCGGCTTTTTCTTGTCTCCACTGTTATATTATATTTGTCCGCCAGCAGATCTATCACATCAAATCCCACATTATGCCTTGTTCCCTCATACTGCAGCGTAGGGTTTCCAAGTCCTGCTATTATATACATTTTCTCACCTCATCTTTTCCCTTCTACATTCTACAGGAATGCGGCTGATTTGTCACGCTCATTTCCCTTTAAAAACTTGTAATGCATAATTTCTGTGATTCTTTCATACATTATAAAGAACACAATAACGTACAATTACGAGGAGGACACTATGAGTTCCAAAACTAAAATCGTTGTATTGCATATGAAAGAAATTGTATATACTGCCATTTTCGCAGTTTTAGCAATAGTATTAATCATATTACTCGTATTTATGTTCCGTCCGAAAGAGCAGGAGACAAGTGCGGAGGCGGAAAAATACGTGCCCGGCGTCTACACATCCACCGTCACCTTAAACAACACGGCTCTGGAAGTAGAAGTCACCGTAGACGAATCGCATATCAATTCTATCCGTTTCTCCAACTTAGACGAAACTGTAACTACCATGTACCCGCTTATCCAGCCGACCATTGAAGACATAGCCGAACAGGTATATGAAAAGCAGTCTCTTGACAATATCGAATATTCTGAGGAATATCCGTATACTTCCCAGATTCTTACCAGTGCCATAGACGAAGCTTTAGAAAAAGCCATAACTGCCGAGTAGGCAGCTATGGCTTATCTTTATCAGCCTTCCACAATCAAGTATTTTCCATTCGGAATCGCAAACACTTCCGATGCTTCTTCCAATTCTTCTGCAGTCATCCCTTCCACGTCCAGTCCTTCCTCTTCAAGAAACTGACGGACCTCTTCGATACTGTCCACGACTACTGCCATACAGTCTTCCAGAAAAGCCTCCGC
>CAJTUQ010000009.1:22854-42624 GCA_910579335.1 uncultured Dorea sp.
TGTTTCGGCGACCGGTTCGTCAAACAGCCTGGACTGGTTTTTAAGAAAAGCAGTGAGACATTCTTCATCATATTCATACATAACCGGCTTCCCTCCCTTCTATATTTATTTTCTATCGTTTCACCGCGCCCGCAAATACTTGCGCCGCCTGCCTTTTCCGCTGTTCATCGCTTTTATCCGCCGACACCTTTACAAAAGGTCTAACAGTTCTTCCGGCCTGTGGATTAAGTGTCCGGCTCCCGACTCCTCAAGCTCTCTTTGCGTCCGAAACCCCCAGGTCACACTGACAGTATGTATCCCCGCAGCGGCGCCCGTAGCAATGTCCACTTCTGAATCACCGACATAAAGAGACTCCTCTTTTGCAGCTTTCAGCTTTTCCAGCACAGCATAAAGCCCCTCCGGCGATGGTTTTCTTGAAATCCCCTCCTGCTGTCCCAAAATCACGTCAAATATCTCTTCCCCGAAAACAGCCTCCGTAACCTTAACGGTCTGTCTATGGGGCTTATTTGACAAGACGGCCAGCTTCACCTGATTTCTTCGGAGCCTTTTTAAAGTCTCCGTGATTCCTTCATAGGGTGATACATGATATGTACAGTTTTCATCAAATATGCGCCTGTAAATTTCCATCGCCTCATCAAGACGCTCCCCGTTTGCGTCCCCTGCCTTCCGTATGGATTTATCTAAAAGGACCTTCGCCCCGTTTCCCACAAAACACCGGCACTGCTCCTTTGTAATAGCCGAAAGCCCCATCTCTTCAAGTGTTTTTCCTACAGAGTAGACCAGTGACTCAATCGTGTCCGCAAGCGTCCCGTCCAAATCAAAAATACATGCTTTTATCATCTTTTTTATTCCTCCGTCTTTTCCATGATAGTATGAACTTTAAATAATTTCAAGTACCGATATAATTTTTCATTTTTTTAAATTTACAGTAGAAATTTTAATATCCAAGTGCTAGAATATTTACGTTTAAAATCATTGAATAATGAAATGAATGAGAGAGGTATTACCTATGATAAAGGATTTTATCAAAAAGAACCGTATGCTGGCAGCCAAAAAAGCATGTGCGGTTGTTCTCCTTTTATTCGGGATGGTATTCGTGCTGTCCAACAGAGACATTTACTACAGCGCGCATATTGATTCCGTGCCGGTCAGCGCCGAAGCCCAGGAAGACGAGACGCTGATTGAATTTTCCGGAAGCAGGACATTTGAACAGCAGTTTTTTGGATGGAACGGAACTCTCAAAATGGTTATGATACGCTTTTCCAACCAGGGGAAGGAGCTTTCGACCGGGAGCGTCTCCGTCAACATTCTCGATGAAGACGGAAACATCCTGCAAAGCACGGAAAAAGCGCTTTCAGAAATTATAAGGAGAACCCCTTTTGCTTTTTTGGAAACAAAGGAATTATCCGAAAACAGCACCTACATTCTTCAGGTTAACGTCCGCGACGCTTATAATCCACAGGGGTTCGGAATTTATACGCATGCGGACAAGGGCAGTCTCTTTGGCAGTCTTTCGCAGGATGGGGCAGCGATCGACAACCGGTTCAGGACTTCCTTCTATTACAGTTTTTATAATACAAAAGCATTGGCCGACATGTTTATTTTACTTTTTCTGGCCCTGCTTTTCGTGTTTGTTCCTTTTTGGCGTATCGATGGTGTGATTGAACAAAAAACCGGCCGAAAACTTGATACTACCATTCTTATATCAAGAGTGTTCTTTTGGGCCACTCCTGTTCTCTGTGTTTTCTTAGGCGACCGGTTCAATGACTACCATCTCTCAGAGATGATTCATAGAATAGCCACATGGCAGTTTTGGTTCAATTTATCGATTTATGTCCTGCTGCTCTTGATTGCCTATATGATTCTCAACCGGACACAGTATGCTTGCATGCTTGTTCTGCTTTTGGCTTTTATGCTGCATATTGCCAATTACTATGTCTGGGTTTTCCGGGGATGCCCCATTCTTGCCACGGATCTGCAGTCCGCCGCAACCGCATTAAATGTAGCCGATAATTTTTCCTACACGCTTGACCTTACAGGGGTATGGGGCGTTGTATACATCCTTTCGTTTACCGCCATGCTCTTAAGTCTCAGGGGTTATAAGGGCCCCCGCCTTAAACGGCGTCTTTTTATCGGCGCTGCTTGTGCGGCATATGCCTGCATATTCAGCATTTTATTTATACAGACTGACTTTATACCAAAGCGCGTCAAACATGAGATTTGGTTCCCGCAGCGCTCCTATGCTAAAAACGGGAACGCTCTCTCCTTTATGATGTCATGGTCCGCGATTAAAGTCGAAAAACCGAAAAACTACTCCATCGAGGAGGTAAAGAAAATAGCAAAAGCCTATCCGTCCGATCAGGCTTCCAAAACGGATGCTTCAGAGAACGGCTCGCCGAACATTATTGCCATTATGAATGAATCGCTTGCGGACTTAAGCTACAACAGCCCTATCAATTTATCGGAAGATTATCTTCCCTTCCTGCACAGCTTGAAGGAGAATACGGTAAAAGGAAAATTATTCGTGTCTATCGAAGGTGCGAACACTGCAAATTCGGAATTTGAATTTCTAACCGGCAATACTTTAAATTTCCTGCCCTACCGCTGTGTCCCGTATAATGAATACATCCGGGACGCCACCCCTTCTATGGCCTACAATATGAAAGCGCAGGGCTATGCCGGAGTGAATGCCTTCCACCCTTACAAATCCTCCGGATGGAGCCGGACGATTGTCTATCCTCTCTTAGGGTTTAACAATAGTTATTTTTACGAGTACTACAAAGAAAACAATAACCACTCGCCGGTGAGGAACTATGTGTCCGACGAAGCCGATTTCCAGCAGATCATCGACGACTTTGAAGCGTCAAAGAAAGAGAGCGGCAAACCTTTTTATCTGTTTAACGTCACGATGCAGAACCACGGCGGATATGACGGAAAGCGCGGTCTCATCGATCCCAAGATCACCATTGAGGATCCCGCTCTTAAAACTTCTGAAGCCGAGCAGTATATTAATCTGGCAAAAATGAGTGACGATGCTTTCAAAATGCTTGTGAATTATTTTGAAAAAATAGACGATCCGACGATTATCGTAATGTTTGGAGACCATCAGCCGCCGATTGACAATACCTTCTACAGCAATCAATTCGGAAAGGACGTGGAAGAACTGTCAACGGAGGAAAAAGCGGATTGGTACTCTACTCCGTACGTTATATGGGCCAACTACGATATCGAGGAGGAAGAGCTTGATATGAGCGCAAATTATCTTTCCTCCTATGTTATGAAGATTGCCGGGAACAAGCTGACCGGGTACAACAAATTTTTGCTACAGCTGCAGAAAGAGCTTCCTGTCATCTCTGCAGTATGCTGCAAAGACAAAGACGGAAACGTCTACGGAAATGATGAAAAATCAAAGTACAGCGAGCTGCTTGCCTCCTATCAGATGCTGCAGTATAACCAAATGTTTGATAAGGATAACCGGGTCGACAGCTTCTTTTTCCTGCAATAAAAAAAGCAAATAAGTTATGAGGCAGTATTTAGCTTAAATACTGTCTCATTGTTTTTAGTGCATTTTTTTCAAGACGGCTCACCTGTGCCTGTGAAATGCCTACTTCCCGCGCAACTTCCATCTGCGTGCGCCCCTCGAAAAAGCGCAGCCTTATAATATACCGCTCCCTCTCGCTTAAATGCTCCATCGCCGCTTCCAGAGACAGATTCTCCACCCATTTGTCCTCTTTATTTTTCGTATCACTGAGCTGATCCATCACATAAAGCGCGTCGCCTCCGTCATTGTATACGGGCTCCTGCAGGCTCATAGGCACCTGGATGGCGTCCAGCGCAAAGACGATATCTTCCTTAGATATCCCTATTTCCTGGGCAATCTCCTGCACTGTCGGTTCCTTTTGGTGCTGCTTCACATAATTCTCCTTGGCATAGATTGCTTTGTACGCCGTATCCCTTAAAGAACGGCTCACCCGTATGCTGTTGTTATCCCTCATATAGCGCCTGATTTCCCCGATAATCATTGGTACGGCATATGTGCTGAATTTCACGTCCAGTTCCGTATTGAAATTATTGATTGCCTTAATCAGGCCGATACATCCGATTTGAAACAAATCATCCGGATTTTCATTGCTTGCGCCGAACCTTTTAATCACGCTTAAGACCAGCCGGAGATTTCCTTTGATATACTCCTCCTTCGCCTGCTGATCCCCCTGTTTGATTCTCGCAAACAAAGCTTCCTTCTCCTCTTCTTTAAGGATTGGAAGCTTTGCCGTATTCACGCCGCATATTTCTACTTTTCCCTGTGCCATAATGAAAACCTCCTGCCAGATTAAATCATCTAGTAGAATTTTTTCCATATGCACATTACTTATTCCCCATCTTGGGAAAATAAAAAAACTTTTAGTCCTTGACAGCCTATCTGTCCCATTTATCCGCAAGGTTATGAATCTGTGTCTCAAACTTGGCAAGCTCTTTATTCGCAAGCCCCTCATTCCTGTACACGATCTCAAGCAGCCGTTTTGCCGCCGCAACCACTCGCTGGAACGCCGTCTTCTTCCGGATATCCACAGGTTTTGCCGCCGTCTTCCTAACCGGAACGCCGGCTGTAAGAATCTCGCCCGTAGCAAGGTCTACGCATCCTCCGGAATACGGCGCCATAGCCGGATAGCCCAGACGCTGTGTAACGGTCTGCGCAAACTCATCCGTCACGCCATCCTCGCCGTGCACGACAAACACATGCTGCGGCGGGGCCTGAAAACCTGACAGCCAGTCCAGCAGTCCGTTCATATCCGCATGCCCGCTGATTCCCTTTAATGACTTGATAGAAGCGTTCACCTCTACATTCTCACCGAAAAGCTTTACTTCATCGGCTCCCTCAATAAGCTTCCGCCCCAAAGTGCCTACTGCCTGGTATCCGACAAAACAAATCGTACATTCTCTCCTCCACAGGTTGTGCTTCAGATGATGACGGATACGTCCCGCTTCGCACATGCCGGACGCCGACAGTATTACCTTCGGCTTCTCATCAAAGTTAATCATTTTTGACTCATCGCTCGTTACCGATGTTTTCAGTCCGGGGAACAAAAGCGGGTTAATGCCTTTCCTTAAAAGCTCCATCGCATCCTCGTCAAAACACGACTGGACATTTTTGTTAAACACCCTCGTTGCCTGAACTGCAAGAGGACTATCTACATATACCTCGAATCCAGGAAATTCCGGCAGAAGATTTTTTTCTTTGATTTCACGGATAAAATATAAAAGCTCCTGTGTGCGGCCTACCGCAAAGGATGGAACGACGACATTGCCTCCTTTTGCAAAGGTCTCTCTCAGAATTTCCGTAAAATCTCCTACATAATCGGGTTTCTCCGCCGCATGTATCCGGTTTCCGTATGTAGATTCAATTACTATGTAATCAGCCGCATCTACTTTCACCGGATTTTTGATAATCGGCTGATCCGTATTCCCCACGTCTCCGGAAAAGACAATCTTTTTCGACACGCCTTCTTCCGTAATCCAGATTTCTATAGAAGAAGAACCGAGAAGATGGCCCATGTCATTAAACCTGATTTCAATTCCCTCGCACAGCTCAATCTTCTGGTTATAATCCAGCGGGTGCAACAGCCTGATAGCCGCATCCGCATGCTCCATCGTATACAGCGGTTCAAATTCCGGCGCACCGCTTCTTCTGGCCTTACGGTTTCTCCACTCTGCCTCAAACTCCTGAATATGCGCACTGTCACGGAGCATGATATTGCTTAAGTCCGACGTCGCAAAGGTCGTAATGATTTCACCTTTAAATCCTTCCTTGCACAGCACCGGAATCTTTCCCGAATGGTCAATATGTGCATGAGTCAGCAGAACGTAGTCAATGTCTCCCGCCGCCACAGGAATCTCTTGATTTTCATACAAGTCCGGCCCCTGTTCCATACCACAGTCAATCAGGATATTTTTATTGCATGCCTGAAGCAGATGACAGCTCCCCGTCACCTCATGGTCTGCCCCAATAAAAGTAAGTTTCATACGCACAACTCCTTTTTCTTTTATTGTAGCACCTTTTTAAGAATATTTCACCATTTCCCGCTTAAGTCTTTGCATAATCTTTTTTTCCAGCCGGGAGATGTAGGATTGGGATATTCCAAGAATATCCGCCACTTCCTTCTGGGTCTTCTCTTCCCCGTCCGGCATTCCAAGCCCAAAGCGCATCTGGACGATTTTCCGCTCCCTTCCCGACAGTCTTCCGATCGCTTTTATAAGAAGCTTTCTTTCTACTTCATTCTCCAGATTCCGGTAAATCGTGTCCTCCTCCGTTCCCAATATATCGGAAAGCAACAGCTCATTGCCGTCCCAGTCCACATTCAGCGGCTCGTCAATGGACACTTCCAGTTTTGTCTTATTGTTCCTTCTCAGATACATAAGAATTTCATTTTCTATACATCTCGAAGCATAAGTCGCAAGCTTGATATTCTTTTCCGGATTAAATGTATTGATTGCCTTAATCAGCCCAATCGTCCCGATAGAAATCAAATCCTCCACTCCCACTCCCGTATTGTCAAATTTTTTTGCTATGTATACGACCAGGCGGAGATTGTGCTCAATCAGCAGATTTTTTGCAGTCTCCTCACCTGCGGTCCCCAGCTTCTCTATAGCCTCTGTCTCCTCCGTCTGCTGCAGAGGAGGCGGAAGGACATCCGAACCCCCGATATAGTGAACCTCATTGCTCTCCGAAAATAAAAACGCCTTTAAATTGGCAAACACCGATAATTTTACTGGTCTTACTACTGCTGTATTTATCATATCTATTCATTCCCTCCAATATAAATATCCGGATTCAGAATCATCCCATAACTGTCGGATGCCATCTCTTTTTTGCACACCGCAAGCAGCGGCCGATACACCTCTATCTTAGTTTTGCTCCCCGTCAGGCACATTTTATCAATCTCAAATAACGGCAGCGTTCCTTCTGCGTTCCCAATAGAATGATAAGGAATATAGCGGAGTGTCTCGGAACTTTTCATATTCTCCTGAAATCCAAGCGTCTGTGCAGTTTCCGGCCCTATGATACTGACCGGTCTCCCGGTCCTTGCATCCTTAAGCCTGTTTCCCGTATCAATCAAAGCCTTCACCCGGCAGCTTTTTCCTTCCCGGCTAAGCACGGCTAAGCAGTGGGTCCGGTTATACCGAAGCAGCGCATCCATCAGGCTCCATATCCCAGACGCAAGCATATATCCCGACAACGCAAGGATAAAAAACAAGCTGCCAATCCTTACATACTGCCTAAGGAAACTCATAATGCCGCCAAGCAGAAAGCCGCCGATATAAAGAAACAGAAACGCCCTTGCAAATGGACGTCCCCATTCGATACCAAGTCCCGCCTTCAGCATAATGACATTTACAACACCGTGAAAAAGGAAAAGCTTTAGTATGCCATAGGGGACGGGAGCTGCGATTATAACGCAGGTCATGAGCGCCCCTGCAGCTGCCCCCAGGATAACGCGTACATGTGTGGCAGTACATGCAAGCATCTTTCGAAGAAGCATCAGCAAAATATAATCCATCATAAAATTTACAAGAAAAAACAAGTCTATGTATAATTCATACTGCACATTCTGTTTCCTTTCCCACCTCTCGCCGGTATATTCAACAAGAAATATTATATGGACTTCATCCGGAAAAATTTGTCATACCCTGAAGCATATACAAGATATTTCTCGACATAGAATGACAAAAAGACCGCATGGACACATCCATACGGTCTTCACTGATATCTTTTATCTCTTAAAAAAATCCGGAATCTTAATTGACTGCTCTTTTACCTTCGGCGACGGTGTCTTCGGCATGTCCAGTGACGATGCCTGCTGCGGAGCTGCTGCCGTCCTTCTTGGCACTGCCGTGGTTCCTCCGTTTCTTGTCGGAGCCATGCCCAAATCAAGCTTCGGTGGCTGCGGAGCTGCTCCTACCTGCTTTATTCCGCCCTGCTTTTCATATCCTTCAAACGCAGACTGGGCTCCTGCCGGTCTTGGGCTCTCCAGTCTTGACTTCAGTTTGGAAGCCGTTCCGCCTACATTGTGAAGTCCTGTTGCGATAACTGTAATTACCGCCTCGTCAGTCCGGGAATCGTCATACATTGCTCCGAAGATAATATTCGCATCCTCGCCTGCAAGCTCCTGTACGAACTCTGCCGCATCTGATGCGTCCATAAGAGTAATATCGCCGGATACATTAATAATAACATGTGACGCTCCTGCAATCGTCGTCTCAAGCAGCGGACTGGCAACTGCCTGCTTCACCGCTTCCAGCGCTTTATCATCACCCCTGCCCTGTCCGATACCGATATGTGCAATACCCTTGTCAGTCATAACAGTCTGCACGTCGGCAAAGTCCAGATTAATCAGGGACGGAACATTAATCAAATCCGTAATTCCCTGAATACCCTGCTGCAATACCTCGTCGGCCTTTTTCAAAGCCTCCGGCATCGTCGTTCGCCTGTCAACAACCTCCAAGAGCTTGTCGTTCGGAATTACAATCAAAGTGTCTACATTCTCTTTTAATTTTTCAATGCCGCCAAGAGCATTGTTCATACGCGCCTTAGACTCAAAACGGAAAGGCTTTGTCACAACGCCTACCGTAAGTGCGCCGAGACCTTTGGCAATACGTGCCACGACAGGAGTCGCCCCTGTTCCGGTCCCGCCTCCCATGCCGCAGGTAACGAAGACCATGTCCGCACCCTTAAGAGCCGCCGAAATCTCTTCCTCGCTTTCTTCCGCCGCTTTTTCTCCAACTTCAGGCTTTGCTCCCGCTCCAAGCCCTTTTGTAATCTTCTCTCCAATCTGCATAAGCGTCGGGGCTTTGCTCAACTGAAGCGCCTGCTTGTCTGTATTTACTGCAATAAACTCCACACCGGCAATCTGTTCATCAATCATGCGGTTTACAGCGTTATTACCGCCGCCGCCTACTCCAACAACAATTATCTTTGCCGCCGCTTCCGATTCATTAGTTTTAATTTCTAGCAAGGGTTTCTCCTCCTTCGTTTCCTTATAATATATATCCATCCCATGTATAGGGCAGTCTAATACATGCACTTCGCCATATATACTATATAATATAAGCTTTTGTATAAAATATCAATAGAATAACGCAATTTTTCTTAATTTTCTTTTTCCTCTTCCTTTTCTTTCTTCTTTGAAGCTTTCTCCTCAAATGTAATCGTTTCCCGATCGTCCGAATAGTTTTCCATATGGAGCGTACCCTTCTTTCTTCCAAGCTTTTCCATAATCGGCGGTATCTGTGCTATCTTTTCGGAAGTTACCGTGCTGCCCAGACTTACGCTCACATTCTTTATATAAAGATAAATATTCCCATCCTTGCACACAATTTTTTTCGGAGTAATCTCATATTTTTTAAGCTCCTGGGACGTCTCAAGGATCTCCTCGAATATCCCGGCATCGCCGCTCTCCATCTTCTGGTACAGTTTTGTATTTTTAACGGATATTCCCTCCACAAGAGGCAGTCCTTCCATTCTCTCGCTGTCTTTATAGACAACAAGCCCTTCCTTATCAAAATAAATGTTTTCCTCTCCCTGCGCCATACATCCTACGATGGTTTTTTCCCTTACCTCCACGTTTACATGCCACGGCGCTTTCAGCGTTACCCTGACACTGTCCAGACACGGAAGCACCTCCCCCCTGTCCGTCATATATTTCCCGAATATGTACAAAGCATTTACCGAATATTTATCGCTTTGCACCATATCCTTAATCTGCTTGTTCGTACAGTAGTGATTCCCGGTAATTTCTATTTTCTGTACTTTGAACAAAAGAAGGATGAAAAGGCACAAAATGGCGGCCCCTAAAACCGTTACTACAAAAAAATACAGAAAATGGGACTTCCTTTTTTTCTTCCTCTTCCTTCTCACAGGTCTTTCATCCGTTCTGTATGTATCATAGGTTTCGCGATAGTTTCTCCTCTCCATGTATCTTCCTCCCCGTTCTTCCCTTATCATTACGTATTTATCGTACCATTGATGACACGCTGAGCACAAGCCCCATTTCCAGCAGGAGAAATACTACGGAAGTACCTCCGTAACTCACGAAAGGCAGGGTAATGCCCGTGTTTGGTATGGTATTTGTCACAACTGCGATATTTAATATCACCTGAATCATCATATGCGCCATCGCTCCCGATGCAATCAGCGCGCCGAATAAATCCTCCGCATGGGTGGCAATGACAAAAAAACGCCATATAAGTATCAAAAACAAAATCATCACGAAGCCCGCCCCGAACAGCCCCAGCTCCTCGCAGATAATAGAAAAAATCATGTCATTCTGCGCTTCCGGTACAAATCCAAGCTTCTGCACGCTCTCACCCAGCCCTCTTCCGAACAGCCCGCCGGAACCGATGGCGTAAAGTCCCTGCAGGGTCTGGTATCCTTTTTCAAATTTCTCCGGATTCCTCCAGATTTCCAGACGCTCCAGCCGGTAGCTCTCAAGGGCGAGGAAAATCGTCATAAACCCTCCGCCAAGTACTCCCATAAAAATAAACTGGCCGTACTTTGGGCTTGCCACAAACACGACAATCACACCAATCCCCAATATAATAATGGCCGTACTCAAATTACTTGCGCCTACAAGTCCGACGATAGGGAGGATGAAAAGCATTACTTTTGCAAGTGCGGCAAGTTTTCCCATCTCCTTCACATTTTTTGAGACAATATGGGCCAGGAGCAAAATAACGGCAACTTTCGCAAACTCTGAAGGCTGGAATGAAAACGGGCCCAAAGACAGCCATCTTTTGGACCCATTGTATTCTTCCCCCACGAACAGCACCGCAACCGCCAGCAATATGGCGGTAAAATACCCAAGCAGCGCCATATGTCTCCAAATATGATAATCCATCCCTGCGACAAAAAACATGCCCAGTATCCCAAGTCCGGTGGCAAACGCCTGTTTCTTCAGATAATAAAATGCGTCGTGGAACTTTACCTCTCCGTTATATGCACTGGTACTGTATAAAATTATCAGCCCGAAGGCCACTAAAAACAATAATGCCGTAAGAAGCGTAATGTCATACTTTCTCTTTTTTGGCTGCAATTTGATATGCACTCCTTATAAGGAATTTACGATTTCTTTAAACTTCTCTCCGCGTACTTCATAATTGGGAAACATCCCCCAGCTGGCACATGCCGGCGAAAGCAGCACCGCATCTCCCGGACAGGCCGTCTCCGCCGCCAAAAGGACCGCTTCCTCAAAAGTATCCGTAAGTACATAATCATGAAACCCGCATTTTTGGGCCGTCTTTGCTATCTTCTCCTTCGTCTGGCCTAAAAGTATCAGCTTCTTCACCTTACCGCCAAAAGACTGTATCCATTCTGTGTAATCAGAATCCTTGTCATATCCGCCGCCAATCAATACGGTCGGACGGTTCATTGCCTGGATTCCCTTGATTGCCGCATCCGGATTTGTTCCCTTGGAATCATTGTAATAGGCTACTCCCTTCTTATCCGTCACATATTCAATCCTGTGCTCCACTCCTTTGAAAGCCTTTACCGCCTTCCTGATAACCTCAAAGGGCACGCCGTAAACTGCCGCCATCGCAATAGCCGCCATATAATTCTCATAGTTGTGGATACCTAAAAGCTTCAGCTCATCCACGCCGCATATCTCTGTTTCATCCGGATTTTTATAGATGATTTTTCCATCCTCAATATAAATCCCCTGTTCTATCTTACGCCTGCTGCTGAAATATAGAACCTTAGCGGCAATATTTTTGCCAAATTCCCTAGTCCGCTCATCTTCATAATTTAAAATACAGAAATCAGCGCTTGTCTGATTTTTTGCAATATTTTTTTTGGCATTGACGTAATTCTCCATCGTATGATGGCGGTTTAAATGATCCGGTGTAAAGTTAAGAATGGCGCTGACCTTCGGCCGGAAAGTCAAAACGGTCTCAAGCTGGAAGCTGCTCATCTCCGCCACTGCAACAGACTTGTCCGTCATCTTTCCCGCGGCAGCCGTGTAGGGATTCCCGATATTTCCCACCACAAACACCTCGTCATGCCAGCATTTCATAATTTCTCCAAGAAGAGTCGTTGTCGTCGTTTTTCCATTCGTACCCGTAATCGCCAGTACGTCTCCTTTTCCGAACTCGTAAGCAAGCTCCACCTCTCCCGTGATAAGTATTCCTCTATCCCGCATCGCTTCCACTACCGGAAGGTCGGTCGGCACGCCGGGACTTAAGATTGCAATCTCTATCCTGTCAAAAAGCTCCTCCGAAAGCTCCCCTGTCAGAATATCCGCACCGGAGTCTTTCGGCAGTTTTTCCCTTATCTTTTCTTTGTCAAGCTCTGCGTTCCCGTCATAGAGAACCACCTTCGCGCCATGTTTTTCCAGCAATTCTGCCGCACCGATTCCGCTGATGCCGCAGCCGAATACAAGCACGCTTTTTCCTGATACTTCCATAATTTCCCCCTTACATTGCCATAAGCGCAATCAAACAGAGCAGCGCCGTCACAATGGAAAATACTGCAACAACTCTTGTCTCTGACCATCCGCACAGCTCAAAATGATGATGTATCGGCGCCATCTTGAAGATTCTTTTTCCGCCGGTCTTTTTAAAGTATGTGACCTGAATCATAACTGACAGCACTTCCACCAGATAGATAAGGCCGACAATTATAATAAATACAGGCATCTGAAGCATATACGCCGTTGAAGCCACGAATCCGCCCAGCGCAAGAGAACCCGTATCCCCCATAAACACGCTGGCAGGATATACATTAAATAGAAGAAATCCAAGCAGCGCACCTACAACCGCACATGTAACAGGCTCGATTCCGCTCTTTGTTCCAATCGCAACCACGGTAAAAAATGTCGCCACAAGAACGGTCACACTGGAAGCCAGGCCATCCAGCCCGTCAGTAAAATTCACGCCGTTTACGGTCCCGATGACCGCAATAAACATAAGCGGAACCGCAAGCCAGCCGATATCTAAGTATTTCCCGCCCGAAAACGGAATAAGCATCGCAAGCGGAACATCCGTAAAGCGTATCACATAGAAAGCGAACACAGCTGTCACTACGATTTGGAGCGCCATCTTCTGTCTCGGAAACAGGCCGTCCGAGCGTCTCATAACAACCTTTAAATAATCATCCAAAAAACCTATCAGGCCGAATCCCAATGTAACGAACAGAATGGGAATAATCTTCGGATGTCCCTTCATATAAAACACAGAGGTAACTACAACGCTAAGCAGGATAATCACCCCGCCCATCGTAGGCGTACCTGCCTTTTTAAGATGGGACTTTACTCCGTCCTCCCTCTCCGTCTGACCCATTTTAAGCCTTCTTAAAATGGGAATAATCACCGGCCCCATAATCACACTGAGCACAAACGCAATAATTACCGGCATAAATACTGTATAATCCATACCACACCTCTTCATCTCTTTTGTTATCCAACTTAATCTTACCTAGTATACTTCATTTCTTACTCTTTTTCAATGCCAAGATACGGTAATACATTTTCAAATATATTTTTCACTACCGGAGCGGCAATCGTTCCCCCGTAATAAACGCCCTGCGGATTATAAATCACGCACATTCCAAGCACTTTCGGATCATCCGCCGGTGCGAATCCGACAAACGAAGAGATGTATTTATTCGCGCTTCTGGGGAGCGTCTGGGAGGTTGCCGTTTTCCCTCCGATATGGTACCCTTCCACAAATGCATTCTTTCCTGAGCCTTCAGAGACCACGCTCTCAAGCAGCTTTTTCATTGTCTCGGAAGTTTCTCTTGACACGATTCTCTTTTTATGCCCGTACTCAAACTTCTCCACTTCTTTTCCGTCGTCATCTTGCACGCTGACTCCGAAATGAGGCGTAATCCTCTCCCCGCCGTTAACGATAGATGCCACGGTAGACGCAAGCTGCAGCGGCGTAATTTGAAAAGACTGTCCAAAGCTCATCGTTGCCAGCTCGACCTGTCCTACATTTTCCTTTTTGTGCATGATGGTCCCGGCCTCTCCCGGCAGATCCACTCCCGTCATGCCCATCAGCCCGAACTGCTCAAAATATTTATAAAAGTTTTCCGTCCCAAGCCTCAAACCAATTTCGATAAACACCGGATTACAAGAGTTCTGGATTCCTTCCACAAAATTTTCGGCTCCATGTCCTCCCACTTTATGACAGCGTATCTTCCTGTCCTCCACCACCTTATATCCAGGGCAGCTGAAATTATCCTCCAAAGATACCACTCCTTCTTCCAGACAGGAAGCCGCGGTAATAACTTTGAAGGTGGAACCCGGCTCATAGGTATCATTAATACAGCCGTTTCTCCACATCTGATTCAAGGCGTCCTGCTTCTCCTCATCAGAAAGAACACCGGCATTTTCCGTGTTCAAGGTAAAAGGGTCGTTCAAATTAAATTCCGGCACATTCACCATAGCGAGAATTTCCCCGTTCTGCGGATTCATCAGAAGAATCCCCACCTTGTCTGCCTGTTTTTCCTCCATGACCTTCTCCGCCATCTGCTGCGCATACATCTGGATATTGTAATCAATACTTATCTTCAGCGTGTTCCCGGCAACCGGCTCAATGCGGTCTTCCGCCACTCCGTCAAGCTCCACTCCTCTTGCGTCCGTCGTCGTAAGAATCGTCCCGTTCTTTCCTTTCAAATACTCCTCGTATTTCACCTCCAGCCCGATAATTCCCTGATTATCGCCTCCGGTAAATCCTAAAACTTTGGAAGCAAGCTCATTGTAGGGGTAAAAACGCTTGAAATCTTCATCTACCTTCACCCCGTCAAGTTCAAGCTCCCTGATACGGTCTCCTGACTCCTTTTCCACATTCGTCTTGATACGCTCCATAGAGGATACTTTTTCTACTTTCTTGCGCACCTCCTCCTCTTCCAGCCCAAGCTCTTGTGACAAAGCGCGGATAATCTTCTCCGGCTCCTTTATCTGGCTGTGGATGACAGATATCGTACAGACCGTTTTGTTTGTGGCAAGCACCGTCCCCTTGGCATCCACGATCTCCCCTCTTGCCGCCTTGATCTCCCGCTCTCTCTCATGAAGCGCTTCCGCCTTCTTCTGGTAGTACTCCGCATCAAAGACCATCAAATACACCAGTCTCCCCACAAGCCCAAGAATCACTGCAACGGCGCAGGAAAACACTACTAAAATTTTTTTCCTGTTGTATGTTTTATTTTTCATCGCACACAAAAACCTCGCAAAAGCTTTTGTATAACTTATTATTGCTTTTACGAGGTTATTCACTTTTTGACGCTTTTTCCACACCAAGGTACGGGAATATCTCTTCCATGATGTCCGATGCCATCTCCGTTGCAAACCCGCTGTTGGCCTGCTGCCCTGCATTCGGTTCGTCAATTACCACATAGACCACTACCTGCGGATTCTCCTGCGGCGCATAGCCAATAAATGACACCAGATACTTTCCATTTCCTCTGGGAAGCTTTTCGGCCGTACCTGTCTTTCCGCCCACGGCATATCCTTCAACTGCCGCTTCCCCGCCGGTTCCTTCCTCAACAACGCCAAGCATATATTCTTTAATGAGATCGCTGGTTTCCTTTGAAATCGTCCGCCTTGCTAAAACAGGGTCTTTATTCTCCGTCACATTGCCGTTTTCATCCTGGATCCTCTTTACAATATGAGGCTCATAGTAATCCCCGCCATTGACAAGGGAGCAGAAGCCCGCCGCAAGCTGCGTCGCCGTAACGTTAAAATTCTGACCGAAAGCATTGGTCGCAAGACTGGCCGGATCCATATTCTCAGCCGTGTAAAGGAGCCCGTCTGTAGCCGCCTCTCCGGGAAGGTCAATACTTGTATATTCCCCGAAACCGAACAGCCTTTGATAACGGCAGAACTCCTCCTTCCCGATACTGTTCCCGATATGCATTAGCGCTACATTGCAGGAATTTTCCAGCGATTTCTTAAGGCTCTGGGAACCGTGGCCGCTCCTGTTGCTGCAATGAATGTCATGGTCTCCCACATGCAGCATGCCTCCGCAGTCATAAAATTCGTCCCCTGACAATACGCCAAGCTCAAAACCCGCGGAAATAGTAAACGGCTTGATGGTTGAGCCGGGCTCATAGGTTCCGCTGACACAGAAATTATTCCAGAGGCTATTCAGCTTATCAAGCTTTTCCTCGCTCGACATTGCCTCAATCTCCTCTTTCGAATAATATTTTGTCAAATCCCTCGGACTGTTCAAATCATAATTGGGATAGGATGCCTCTGCAAGAATCTCCCCATTCTGCGGATTCATAACGATCACCGCCGTGTTTTTGCTTCCCTCGCCCCTCCTCGCCTGATTTTTATGCTCGTCGTTAAACTTCAAAATATACTTTTCTACAATACTCTGCACCTGGACATCAATGGTAGACACGACTGTGTCGCCGTTTTCCGGCTCCTTCACCGTCCTCTCCACCGAGGAAATATCGTCCAGATATCCATATTCCCGTCCGTCAGTGCCATTTAAAATGGAGTTGTACGAAGCTTCGATTCCATTGCTTCCCACATTCCCGTCAACCGTAAAGCCAATCACGTCGCTTGCCAGCGTATTATAGGGATATTTTCTAATATAGTCCTCCTCCAGCCAAACCCCTTTCACATACGGATAGTTTTCTCTGTCCTCGTCTATCTTCACAAACTCTTGGGCTGTCGCATAATCCACGCCCTTCTTCATAATGTTGTACCTGCCCGAAGGGTTATTCTCAAGCACTTCCCTGATATCCTCGTCCTGAATACCAAAACAGGATTTCAGCACTTCAATGGTAGGTTCTTTATATTTTTTATTGCTGAGCATAACCTTTGCATCCAGAATCACATTGTATATCCGTTCGCTGGTTGCTATCTTTGTCCCGTTGCGGTCTACGATATCCCCCCGCTTAAAAGGAATGACCCGGCTGTCATACTGCTGCTGGTCCAGCACGACCTTCGTATATTTATCGCCGCTTGCCGCATTTATATATGTAATCTTTCCAATTAAGAAAACAAAAACCAGTACAATTGCCGCAAAGGACATGACCAGCTTTTTCTGCATCAATTTGCTGAATTTTTTTTTCAAAAATTTTTTTCTGCGTTTTATCATATACTCACCCGATTTATTTCTTGTCCGACTGCGCAAGCACACCGTCCTCCGGAATATTCTCGTACTGCTTTACATAGTCCGCAGAAGGCCTTTGGTATTCGATCACCTGTTCCGGCGATGCATACACCATGCCAAGTTCCTCCTGGGCTTTTTCACGTATCTCCTCCAGATTCACAGAGTCCATAACCGCATTGTATTTTGTATGGTTCTCCTCCCTCATATTCGCCAGCTCTGCCTGAAGGCCGGCAATATTTTTGGAATAACTGGTCAGACGCGACTGAAGCTTCACATAATTTACGCAGATTATCAACGCAAGAATAGCCGCTGCGCTTAAAAACACCACATATCCCGGATTCATGCAAAGCGCCTTCTTACGATTCCTTTGTACCTGACGGCTGACCTTCTTTTTCGGCCTGTCTTCCCTTCTTCTTACCGGTGTCTGCTCTGGCTTCGGGACCGCATTGCCATACACATACATCTGTCCCGCCGCTCCCCTATATCTCTGTCTACCCGCAGCTGGTGCACGTCTTGCCGCCATATACATTCACCCCTCTTTCACGCCTAATTCCGCTCGAAAATACGAAGTTTCGCACTTTTAGCGCGGCTGTTGCCCTCCATTTCCTCCTCACTCGGCAGAATAGGCTTTTTTGTTATAATACTCCCCTTGGAAACTTTCCCGCACACACAGATTGGGAAATCTCTGGGACAGGTGCACGGATTCTCATTCTTTCGGAATGCGCTCTTTACTATCCTGTCCTCTAACGAATGGAAGGTGATAATGCATAATCTTCCACCCGGATTCAGTATGTCAATCATGTCATCAAGCGATTCCCTCAAAACGTCAAGCTCCCCGTTTAATTCGATGCGGATAGCCTGAAACGTCCGCTTTGCCGGATGACCCGTTTTCTTTTGATACTTCATAGGTATTGACTGCCTGATAATCTCTGTAAGCTGTCCCGTCGTCTCAATAGAACTTTTACCGCGTGAATGTACGATGTTTTTTGCGATATTCTTCGCAAACTTCTCCTCACCGTAATCTCTAATCACGCGGTAAAGTTCCATCTCACTATAATCATTGACGATATCCCTGGCTGTCATTTTCTGACGTCTATCCATCCGCATGTCCAGAGGTGCATCATTGCGATAGGAAAACCCCCGTTCCGCCGTATCTAACTGGTAAGATGATACGCCCAGATCCAGCACAATCCCATCGACCTTGTCAATGCCTATGTGATGGAGCAGCGACTTCATATCACAATAGTTGCTCCTGACTATCGTGACCCTTTCCCCGAAGTCTTTAAGCCGGATGCCCGCAGCCTCGATAGCTGCCTCATCCCTGTCTATTCCTACAATACTCCCCTTTTTGCCAAGGCGCTTCAATATCTCGTAAGCATGTCCCCCTCCCCCGAGAGTTCCGTCTACATAGATACCATCCGCCTTAATGCCTAATCCATTAACAGTTTCATTAAGCAATACTGATTTGTGTCTGAACTCCATATCTTCTCCCTTTTGTATAATAAATAATCACTATTCGTTATACTAGATACTGAATCCACTTGCTTCCATATCAGATGCGATATCCTCAATGTTAAGTTCCACTTCAGCATTCTTTGCATCCCATCTCGCCTTGTCCCAAATCTCGGCACGCTTCCCCATGCCGATAAAGACTACTTCTTTATCTATCTTTGCATAGTCCCTGAGAACAGACGATATCAATGTTCTGCCCTGCTTGTCTAAATCCCCGTCAATTGCACTTCCCTGAAAAAAATATGCAAAAGCGCGGGCTTTCTTATCCGTGGTGGTTGGTAAGGCGTTAAGTTTCTCTTCAAAGGCGTTCCATTCTGCTTCCGGGTATACATACAGGCAGTTTTCCATCCCTTTTGTGATGACGAAATGCTCCCCTAAATCGTCACGCATCTTTGCAGGAATGATGATTCTGCCTTTAGCATCTATATTATGACTATACTCCCCCTTAAGCACTGGAACTCACCTTCTTCCAAAGCGGTCTGCCACTTTTATTTCATTCGCACCACTTTCTTCTACTTTTCACCACTTTCTACCACTTGAACCCATTGTAAACTACTTTTTGGGTGATTTCAACCCTTTTTTGAAATTTCTCCCGGCGTACTCTTTGCGCCGGAAGCCGGAAATCACAGTCAAAAAACCGGCAAACCACGGATATTCCAAGGTTTACCGGCCTTTTTTGCACTTGTCATTATGGATTTTACTTTCCTAACTTTTTCTCAAGCTCTTTTATCCCGTCCTCCGTATACAGCTCCTTAATCCTAAGCTCATACTCCTCATCTGCAAACTGGATGGTAATCGTCTCCGAACCGTCAAGCTTTACTTCCCCGTCCTGTTCCAATATCGTATCCTCATCCATAAAAATGTAATCAAAGCTTGCATACATCCAATCCGTATATTGGAACGGATTCTTATGATACTTTATCGGCACTAGCTCGATGTCCGATACTATATTGTTATCCCTACCCATAACAAGATTGATATTGTCTTTTTTAGGAATCAAATGGACAGTCACCATGTTTCCTACCTTTTCGTATCTGACGCTGACATCCCTGGAGGAAGCCGTCACTCCTGTAGTATAATAAGCTGCAAGACAGTCATATGCCACGAAGATAACGCACATCGCCGCCACCACCCCAATCATCA
>CAJTUQ010000009.1:42637-42924 GCA_910579335.1 uncultured Dorea sp.
TTCTTAAAGGGTTTAATGTCCTCTTTAAACATTTCCCCGCCGCACATCGCACCCGCCCCAAGCGCCTCCTCATCCTGCATATTCTCAAGATACGCTTTGCACTCCCCACATTCTGACAAATGCTCTTCTATTTCCCTATTACTCTCCTCACTTGTAAGCTTGTCTATATAGCTTGGAAATAAGTCTCTGATAATCTCACATTTCATTCTCTGTCCCATCCTTTCACTAATTTTTGCTTTGCACGGTAATATGTCACCCTTGCCCAGTTTTCATTTTTCCCGAACAGC
>CAJTUQ010000009.1:42993-48048 GCA_910579335.1 uncultured Dorea sp.
AACTCTCAGAAGCACGACCTCTTTCGCCGTTTCATTCAATAGATGGATTCTTTTAAAAAGAGTCATTTTCTCCTCTCTCAGACTGACCTCTTCGTCCGGCGCCATTCCTCCGGATAATATCTCATCCGAAAGGGAGAGCGTCCCTTTCTTCTTTCTCTTGTCAAGCTCCTGATACCAGAGATGCTTGGCAATCTGGCACAGCCACGTTGATACCTTACATGTACCGTCAAATTTATGGGCACAGAGCACCGCCTTATAAAATGTTTCCTGTGTAAGCTCTTCGGCAGTGTCCGGTTCATGGCACACGGACAGCAGATATCTGTACACCGTCTGTGCATATTCTTTGTACGCCGAATCCATGTTCAGCATCCCCTCGCCTCCTTCCCGCCCCGCTTTACCTATATATCTGAAAATTGTATGATTCGTTACAGTCAATTACATCTTTAATAAAATTTTTGTCTGCCAAGCGCATTCTAAGAAAACGCAGATAAAAACCCGCATAAAAATAACGGGCAGATTCTCTCCGCCCGTATCCATTCTGTTACTATTTGGCCTCCCCTGCCGCCTCGCTAAGCTTCTGCGTAAAGTCGGTCAGCGCCGTATAGTCGATCTCTACCTCTTCCTTCGGCTTTTTTGACTCATATGTGCCATAGGCCGAATAACCAATCCAGCTAATCAATAAAAGCGCAACGACACCTACTACGCATTTACGCAGCACGTTCTGAATCTTCTCCTTCTTTACCGTCTGCTTACGGTTCGCTTTCTCTTTTTTATATCTGTCGACCTTTTCCTGACTCATATCCTGATTACTCCTTTATGTTAAATTATACTGGAATAAGTCTACCACAAATCAGAAAACTATACAACCACTATTATCCCGCCGTCCGATGCATACATACTGCTGATTCCGGCTGTATCAAGGACTATGATATCCTTAAATGCGGCCCTGGACTCCAGCATACGCTTCACCTGCTCCGCCCTCTCCCGGCAGTTGCAGTGCGAAATGGCAAGAATCCTTTCCTTTGAATCCTTCAAATTTTCTATAATCATATCACACATCTTTGAAAGGGCCTTTTTAATCCCTCTCGCCTGGCCGAGCTGACAGATATTCCCCTCCGGGGTCGCTCCCATAACCGGTTTGATATTCAATGCCGTCGCCACAACCGCTTTAAGTCCGGTCAGTCTCCCGTTTTTCCGGAGCGTGTCAAGCGTCTCCAGCACAAAATAAGTATCCTGCCCTTTAATATAAGCTTCCACCGTCTCCACTGTCTCCGAAAAGCTCATGCCACTCTCCTCGCACTCTGCAATCTTAAGCGCAATCAACGTCTCGCCGATAGACGCAGAACGAGAATTAAACACATGGATGTCCTTACTGCCATACTCCTCAAGATAAAGCTTCCTGCCAAGCTGGGCACTGTTGTAAGACCCGCTCAGCTCCGCTGAAAGCGTTACCGCATATACATGCTCCGCCTCACAATGGTACAGCTCCATATACTGCTCCGGCGACGGACAAGAAGACTTCGGACAATCCGGCGACTCCTTCACTCTCCTTAAAAAATCCGCCTGGTCAAACGTCTCATCGTCTACGATGTAATGTCCCGCCACCTCGATGCTAAGCGACGCTGTCTCAAAATGCCCAGATGCTTTCATATCACTGCTTAACTCCCCGCAACTGTCGACAACAACTTTATAACTCATTTCCATCCTCCCGACATGCCTATACAAACATGCTCCTGGCATGTCATTTATTTCTATAATACATAGTTTTTAATACTACTTAAATATCATAGCATATTTATGCCTGAAAGGAAAGTATTTTATTCACTAAATTGAATTCTTCTCGATACTCCCAAAGCAATCCCCATCTCCGCCATCAAAAACAAAATGGAGGTACCGCCGTAGCTTATAAACGGCAGGGTAATTCCGGTCGTCGGAATCAGGTTGATGACAACCGCTACATTTAAAATAACCTGCAGGGCAATATGTACAAAAATTCCTGTCACAACTAAAGAACCATACATATCCGGCGCATTTTGGGCAATGAACAGCAGCCTGTACAAAAGCATCCCAAACAAGAGCAAGATGACAATCGCGCCGAACACGCCAAGCTCTTCGCAGATAATAGAAAGAATCATATCATTCTGCACCTCCGGAATAATCATCTTCTGGGCGCTGTTTCCAAGCCCTTTTCCAAAAAATCCTCCGGAACCAATCGCATAAAGCGCCTGCATAACCTGAAAGCCGCCCTCTGAGGCATGTGCTTCCGGGTCAAGCCACACCAAAATTCTCCTAAGCCGAAATCCGCCCATATTAGCAAGATTGGCGCCGAGAATCTGCACCGCGGCAATGATGAGAACCAACCCTCCCACGGCAGTGGCAATAAACGGCATTGTCTTTGGATGGACGACAAATACCATGACACACGAGATTCCCATAACAATAATCGCCGTACTCAAGTTATCGGTCAGCAGATAAACACATGCCGCGGAAATCCCTCCCCAGACCAATACTTTTATTACACCCTCCAGAGTCGTTATCTGTTTACCGATTTTACAGATAAGAAGCGGTATAAAAAGAATAACTGCAATTTTCGCCAGCTCGGCCGGCTGGAACTGCTGCCCCGCCGGAAGCCTGATCCACCGCCTGGCGCCCTTTACTTCCTTTCCGAGCGGCGTCTGTACAAGCGCCATCATAATAATGGACACAAAATACAGCCGTTTTGCTATCTTTGTATACCAGCGGTAATCAATCTTTGAGATAATATACACGCCGACAAACCCTGCCGTACAAAATATAAGCTGTCTTTTAAAATAATACATGCTGTCCCCATACGTCACCAATGCGCTGTATGCGCTTGTACTATAAAGCATGACCAGACCAAAGCACACCAAAAAAATCAAGATTGCCACAAGACTGTAATCATAATATCTGATTCTCTCCGGTCTTCTATTCTCCTTCGTTTTTCTATCCGCCATAACTTTTACACTCCAATCGTTACTATTATACTTGGATGCACGGATAAAAACAACCGTCACTTTCATTTCCCGCACACCTTCCTCCGGATTTTCATACACTAATATTGCAAATGTTTTTGAAAGGAGATTCACATATGCCAAATTATCGTTATCAGTCACCTGACTATATGAATATGCGGCGCGGAAACTGCAGAGGTTCTGCCGCACCGGCCCAGGCTCCCTGCCCGTCCGCCTGCGAAGCGCCCTGCCGGGAGACCCCTGCTATCGTATGCTGCAATGACAAGGCCGGTTATGATGAACTGCGGGGAATGCCTCTTGGCATGGCGTACGTTCCGTGGCAGGAATGGTGCTCTCTCTATGAGGCTGACAAAGCCTTTCACCGCGGCACTATCTTTGAAGAGCTTGACAAACCGTTTCGGGGAATAGGAGGATGCTGCAAATGAGTGAACAAAAACCCTGCCGAAGTGAATTATTGGAATGGATTAATATCGTAAGCTTTGCCGTGGATGACGTAAAATTGTTTTTAGACACGCATCCATGTAATATGGAAGCATTGGAGTACTTTGAAGAGTTTAAAAAGCAGCGTGTTCAGGCTCTAAAAGAATATGCAAAGTATTACGGTCCGCTGACCGTCGACACCGCCAGCCCATGCAGTGACCATTGGACATGGATACATGAGCCGTGGCCGTGGCAGAAAGGAGGATGCTAGTTTATGTGGAATTATGAGAAAAGACTGCAGTATCCGGTAAATATCACACAGACAAATCCTAAAATCGCCCAGGTAATTATCAGTCAGTTCGGCGGCCCTGACGGCGAACTTGCCGCTTCCATGCGCTATTTGTCCCAGCGATACACGATGCCTTACAATGAAGTAACCGGCATTTTAACCGATATAGGTAGTGAAGCCTCAGAAATGTTCCACCTCAGGGGCCCCAGCTTTTTTTCGCTCTGTGTGCGGGGAAGCTTCCAGTAGATGCTTTCCCGTAAGCGGTCTACCCTGCGGACAGTTTACGCTTTTTGCAACCGTGTAGCTCCATTTGAGGGGGAGCAGGTTCAAATACACATCTATATTCTCTCTATCATTGACGACCATCTTATCAAGTAGCTGCGTATAAAATTCATCTTCATATTCAATACCGCTAATAAGTTCGTCAATCCCTTTCTTTATATCTTCCATTAACTCCTGTTGCTTACGCTTTACAATTTGCTGCTTTTCAATACTCTCCATCATAGATCTTAAGCTGTCTATTTCGGCATCGTATTTTACTCTGAGAGCAGAAAATTCATCACGGTCAATATCACCGCTGGTATAAAGGTCAATTAAGTCGGTACGCTTTTTCTTTGCCGTTTCCGTTTTCTCTCTCAAAACATTTGTGTCTGCGCCTGTTACATCCATCGAAATAACCTTATGAATCATCTTGATTAAGTTATCGGATATTTTTTGGCGGTCAATGGTGAGCTGTTTGCAGACGAGAGACATAATGTGAACGGCTTCTTCATTGCGGATACTCATACCAGAACAGCCTTTCTTGTTTCCCGCTTTATCAATATGAGGGCTTCCGTGATTTGCTGCTTCGTAACAACGCCATGCTTTATATCTGCTGCCGTCTTTTCGGTTTTTATATCTGGCGACATAGCTTGCGCCACATCTGCCGCACTTAATTTTCCCAGAAAACGGATAACGGTTGCTGTGTTTCGCTTTTCCCTCCTGTGAAAGAGATTTTTCATCCAAAATGCGGTTTGCCTTATCGAAAAGCTCACGGGAGATAATCGGCTCATGATGGTCTTTGATAATCACAAATTCTTCTTGCCCGAGGTTTACTTTCTTTTCATGGGATAGAAAGTCTGGCGTATAAGTTTTTTTCTGAACTAAATCACCGCAGTATTTTTCATTGCGGATAACACGGAGAATGACTGTGTTCTGCCATTCTTTTACACGCATGGGCTGAATGCCCTCCTCCCGAAGCTCACGAGCAATCACATGCGTTCCTTTCCCCTCATTTACAAACTTATGAAAGATAAGACGGACAACTTTTGCCCCCTCCTCATTAATATACATTTTGCCGTCTTTCACATCGTA
>CAJTUQ010000010.1:0-10879 GCA_910579335.1 uncultured Dorea sp.
TTTTCCGTCCTGTATAATGGGAGAGCCGCTCATCCCCTGCACGATGCCCCCCGTTACCTCAAGAAGCCTTTTATCCGTCACCTTCAGGATGATTCCTTTATTTACCTCAGAAGTATTTAAATCAACACCTGTAATCTCCACCTCGTACTCCTTGACTTTTCCTTCCACTGCACAGCGAATCGTCGCCGCTCCCTCCTTTATCTCCTCCTTCTTTGCAACGCTCACAGGTGTCTGGTCGGAAAACAGTGCGTCAATCCGGTCAATGGTGCCGAATATGCCGGCCTCGCTGTTTCGCGTGATACTGCCGAGGACGTTATAATTATTATAGATGATAATGCCTTCCATTCCGCCAGGCATCCCGTCCTCTCCCTTTTGGATATCCTTGATGCTCGTCGTATACAGCGTTCCCCCGGAAATGTCTAAAAGCTCATTGGTATCGATATCGTGAATCCCGTGTCCCAGAGCCCCGAACCGGCTTTTTGCATCCAAAAACGTTACCGTGCCTAACCCCTGGGCGTTATCCCGCACCCAGATACCGAGCTTGTACTCATCAGCGTCAAATTTTACCGCCTGGGTCTTTACTTCGATATCCTCGTCCTTCCGGCGGATGTCTAATATCACCTCATCGCTGCTTAACATTTTCACCACCTCGATAAGCTCTGACTTATCCTTAATTCTTTTATGGTTTATTCCTGTGATGTAATCTCCAGCCTTTACCTTGTGCGCGGACGGCTCATGCTTCATCCCGTCCATCCCCGTAATCTCATCCGTCCCAAGCACCATAACCCCCTCCGTTTCCAGATAAATGCCTATCGGCATGCCGCCCGGTATCACCATCGTCTCCTCCGATGTTCCGGCGCTTACCTCCTTACGGAACATCTGCTTTTTACTGTCAATCAGGTAATATCCTCCTCCCACGGCTATACTAAACACCACGACCATAATTAAAATTCTTCTGTACCAATATGTGCGCATAATACTTCCCCTCTTTACAAAAACTAATATCCGGACCGCAAAAAAAGATCTATCCTTAGTATGTGAAAAAATTTATTTTTCAATCAGTTTAATTTTACCTGTTTTGCTAGTTCTTTCATCTCTCCCGCATTTTTGCGCACTGCATCTGTAATCTTTGCCCCGCCGAGAAGCCTTGCCAGCTCCTCTACAGACTCTTCTTCGCCCAGCTGCCTGATATCCGTACGCGTATCCATCTTACCCACCGTCTTTTCGATGACATAATGCTGATCCGCCATTGCTGCAATCTGCGCCAGATGGGTAATGCAGATTACTTGGCGCCGCCTTCCGATTACCGCCATTTTTTCCGACACCTTCTGGGCGGTCCGGCCGCTGATTCCCACGTCGATTTCATCAAAAATAAGGGTTTCTATCTCGTCCCTGTCTGCCATCACCGTCTTAATCGCCAGCATAATCCTCGACAGCTCTCCGCCGGAAGCTACATCCGCCAGAGGCTTTACGGGCTGTCCCGGATTCAGGGATATCAGAAATTCCACGTCGTCCCTGCCGTTTGCCGTAAAATCCTTCAGCCTGCCAAACTGTATCTGAAACTTTACATCCGGGAAATTAAGGTCCTCTAATCCGGCGCCTATCGCACCCTCAAGCACTTTTGCCTGCTTTGCCCTAAGCTTTGTAAGCTTATCCGTATCGCTTTCAAGCTTTCTTTCTGCATCCGCGCATTTTTTATTCAGTCCGTCGATATAGTTCTCATAATCCTCTAGTTTTTCAAGCTTCTTTTCCTGCTCTTTGCAGTAGTCCAGAATTTCCTCCACGGTGCTTCCGTACTTTGCCTTTAAGCGGTTTATTTCATTGAGGCGGTTTTCCGTCTCATAAAATTCCTCCTCTGAAAATTCGCAGCTTTTGCTGTAATCGGAAAGCTCCCTGTTAAAATCATTGAGCAGAGCGTCAATTTCCTCAAGCTGCCCGCACAGCGCGCCGGCCGATTCGTCATACTCCGCAATCTCTGACAGTGAACGGATGGCGCGGCTTAGATTTTCACTGGCGCTTCCATCCCCCTCACTTGTGTAGGCATAGGCTTGTGCAGAGCTTTCCGCAATCTGCTTTCCGTTCACCATCCTCCGGTACAGACTCTCCAGCTCCTCATCCTCTCCCGGCAGAAGTCCCGCACCGGTAATCTCCGAAATCTCAAATTCAAGAAAAGAAATCTCCTTCGCCCTCTGCGCCGTATCTAACTGCGCCGCTTCCAGTTCTTTTTTATATTTCCGGTAACTGTCATAGTCGTCTTTGACACATGACCTATACGCCTTTGCGCTCTCCCCGGCAAAGGCGTCTACGATTTCCAAATGGTTTTTCTTATATAAAAGAGACTGGTGCTCATGCTGCCCGTGGATGTCAATGAGCGCCGAAGCCGCCTCCTTAAGCAGCGCCATCGTCACCGTCTCTCCGTTAATACGGCTTACGCTCCGCTTTTCCATCAGGCGGCGGCTCAACACGACTGCCCCGTCCTCCGGAAAGATATCAAGCGCTTCAAGGCGTTCTCTTGTGCGCTCGTCCCCGACAAGAAAAATCAGCTCTACAAGCCCGTAATCCGCCCCCTGCCGGATAATATCCTTTGTATATCTCCCTCCGAGCGCAAGACCTACCGAACCCAGTATAATTGACTTTCCGGCGCCGGTCTCACCCGTCAGTATGTTCAGCCCGTCTTTAAAATCCACTTCAATCTCTTCAATTAATGCAAGATTCTTTACATGTACACTTTGTAACATATTTTCTCCTACGAAACAATTCTGCTGATTTTATCCATGACTTCAACGGTGTCTTCCACGCTTCTGACCGCACACATAATGGTGTCGTCGCCGGCGATGCTCCCCACGATCTCATTCCACTTCATAGCGTCAAGAGCGGCGCAGACCGCCGACGCCATCCCAGACACCGTCTTAATGACGAGAATGTTCTGCGCCATGTCCATAGACAGATAACCGTCCTTGAGCACCCGGATATATTTTTCACTCATACTGCTGTCGGCGGACTGGTGCGGCGCATAGCGCTGCTTCCCTTCATCGGAAGGAACCTTTGTAAGCTTTAAATCCCTGATGTCTCTTGACACGGTCGCCTGCGTCACCTTAAATCCTTCTCTGTTTAAGTGCTCTGCCAGCTCTTCCTGTGTCTCAATCCGGTACTTGTTAATCAATTCAAGGATTTTTGCGTGTCTGTTCACTTTCATGTCTCTAACTTCCTTTCATCTTTCTGCGCAATATTTCCAAAAAACCGATTTTGCTTAGCTTGACAAGCTTTGTATCTGCATCGCTCCTTCGTATCACTACACGCTCCCCCGTCTTTAAGGAAACCATGTCCGCCCCGTCAAAGGTAGTGAATACCTCTTCCACCGTTCCATTTCTTCCCCTGCCAATTTCAATGACGATTTCATCCTCCGCCGATAAGACGATGCTGCTTGTATTCAGCGCATGGGAACAGATAGGCGTAATCACGATCATAGACGCCGTCGGCTCCACGATGGGGCCGCCCGCCGACAAGTTATATGCCGTAGAGCCTGTCGGCGTGGATATAATAATCCCGTCCGCCTCATAGGAATTTAAAAGCTCCCCATTGACATAGAGCTTGAAATGCAGAACTCTCAATACTCCTTTTCTTGAAACAACGATATCGTTGAGCGCCACGTCTTTTTCTCCGTTTTCAAACGCACCTTCAATCATCATGCGGCTTTCCAGGGCATAGTCTCCTGCGGCAAGCTTTTTTAACGCTTCGCCGATATCCTTAACCTCTACTTCTGTAAGATAGCCCAGTGTCCCCATATTAATTCCTAATATGGGAACCTCTCTTGCATGAAAGACCCGCGCCGCTTCAATCAAACTCCCGTCGCCGCCGATGACGATTACGCAATCGATATCGTCCGGTATCGTATCCTTAATCATCCTCTTGTCTTCATTCTTCTCACACAGGTATGTCGTTTTCCCCTCCTGCAAAAGAAGGCTTTTAACCTTGTCCGTCACAGTGAAATCCGGGTCCTTCCCGTCATTTGTAACGATAAAAAATCTGTCCATTCCTTCTGCTTCCTTTATGATTTCGCCAGTGTTACAAACGCCCGCTCCACTGTCTGTCCTACCTGAATCCCGCTGCTTATCCGCCCGCTTCCCGTACACTTTTTTAAATGTATCAGATATTCTATATTGCCTTCCGGCCCCCGAATCGGGGAAAATTCAAGCTCTTTTGCGTCAAATCCAACGGAAAGCGCATATTTTGCCACCTTATTTATCACTTCAACATGCGTGCCCTTCTCCCGCACGACGCCCTTTTTCCCGACCTTCTCCCGGCCCGCTTCAAACTGCGGCTTGATAAGGGCCACGATTTCTCCGTCTTCCGTCAGATAATTACGGACGGGGACAAGTACCTTGGTGAGAGAAATAAAGGAAACATCTATAGAAGAAAAGTCAACCGGCTCTCCAATATCCTCCGGCGTCACATAACGGATATTGGTCTTCTCCATACAGACCACCCGCTCATCCTGCCTTAGCTTCCAGTCAAGCTGCCCTCTGCCTACATCAATGGCAAATACCTTTTTCGCCCCGTTTTGAAGCATACAGTCCGTAAAACCTCCTGTAGACGAGCCTACGTCCGTACAGACCTTCCCGTCCACCGACACCTGAAAGCATGCAAGCGCCTTTTCAAGCTTCAGCCCTCCTCTGCTCACATACGGAAGGGTCTTCCCCCTTACTTCTATGCGCACTTCCTCCGCAAAGGCCGTTCCCGGCTTATCCTCCTTCTGTCCTTCCACATAGACGTTCCCTGACATAATCACTGCTTTCGCTTTTTCTCTGGATGCCGCCAGGTTCCTTTTTACAAGCAGCACGTCCAACCGTTCCTTCATAACCGCAACTCTCCGTATGTTTTCATGATTTTATCGGCCAGCGACTCTGCGTCGACGCCCGTTTCTTTCCGCAGTACGTCCACGCTCCCGTGCTCTACATACTGTTCGGGCAGCGCACAGGATGCTACCTTTACCGGCAGGTTATTTTCTGACGCATACTGAAGCACACGCTGTGAACATGCGCCGCTCCCTACATTTTCTTCTATGACCGCTATCAACTTATGATTTTTCGATAGACTGCGGATACACTCTCCATCCAGCGGCTTGACAAAGCGGGCATTTACAAGAGTACAGGCAAATCCTTCTGCTTTCAGGCGCCCGCGCACCTTCACCGCCTCCTCGAACATATGGCCTACGCTGAAAAGGGCAATCTCTTCCTCCTCAAAAATCATTTCACTCTTTCCGAAACGTACCGGCTCCCTGTACTGCGAATATCCGTCAAAAGCGCTTCCTCTTGGATACCGGAGCGCAATGGGGCCATCATAATCCACTGCGAATCTGAGCATGTCCGCAAGCTCCCATTTATGCTTCGGCGACATCACCGCCATATTCGGGATGCTACACAAATAAGACAGATCAAAAATCCCTTGATGGGTCTCTCCGTCGCTTCCTACAAGCCCCGCACGGTCAACTGCAAATATCACCGGAAGGTTTTGCAGGCATACGTCATGAATCATCTGGTCATATCCTCTCTGCAGAAAGGAGGAATATACCGCAAACACCGGCTTCATGCCGCCCGCCGCAAGCCCTGCGGCAAAGGTGACCCCATGTCCTTCCGCAATTCCCACGTCAAAAAAACGCTCCGGATAAAGCTTTTTAAATCTGGACAATCCGGTTCCGTCGGCCATCGCCGCCGTAATCGCCGCAAGCTTTTCATTTCTTTTGGCCTCGTCACAGAGCACTTTGCCGAAAACATCCGTGTACGTATCCTTTTTCTTTTCTCCTAAAACCTTTCCTGTCTCCACGTCAAACGGTCCGATTCCGTGAAATACATCCGGTGCATTTTCGGCGGGCTGGTAACCCTTCCCTTTCTCTGTCAGCACATGCAAAAGCACCGGGCCTCCGATTCTCTTTGCCTCTTTCAGCGCCTTGCACAGCGCCCCGATATCATGTCCGGGTATCGGCCCTAAATAGGTAATCCCCATATCTTCGAAAAGCATTCCCGGCACAACAAGCTGTTTAATACTGTTTTTTGTCTTCCGGATGTGGGCGATCATCCGGTCTCCCACCTTCGGGATACGTTCAAGCGTCTTCGTCACGCCCTTCTTAAGCCCCGTATAGAGATCCGCCGTCCGAAGCTGCGCCAGGTATCTTGACATTCCTCCTACATTTTCAGAAATCGACATATGGTTGTCATTCAGTATAATAATAAAGTTCGTCTCAAGCTGCGCCGCATTATTCAGCGCCTCATATGCCATCCCCCCGGTAAGCGAACCGTCGCCGATTACAGAAATAACACTGTAGTCCTCTCCTTTTAAATCCCTCGCCTTCACATAGCCAAGACCCGCGGAAATCGATGTGGAACTGTGCCCTGTGTCAAATGCATCGCAGTCGCTTTCCTTTCGTTTCGGGAATCCGCTCATCCCGCCATACTTCCTTAACGTGTCAAACTGATCTTTCCGCCCGGTTAAAAGCTTGTGCGTGTAGGATTGGTGCCACACGTCCCAGATAATCTTATCCTTGGGCAGTTCGAACACCCGGTGCATAGCTATGGTCAGCTCCACAACGCCGAGATTCGACGCCAGATGCCCTCCGCTCTTACTTGTCTTCTCAATCAGAAATTCCCTGATTTCCTCCGCCAGATGTAAAAGCTCTTCCGGATTCAGTTCTTTTATGTCATTTTCCTTCTGTATCCGCTCTAACATCGCATGACTCCTTCTCTATTTTTCTCTGTATATCAGCTGCAAAAACAACTGCTCCAGATATGCATGCTCTCCCGGAAGCTCTTTAAGCATCAGCACCGCCTTCCGGGATTTCTCTTCCACGATTTCCTTCGCTCTCTCAACACCGTAAAGCGTCACATACGTCGTCTTTTCATTCTTCTCGTCGCTGTGGACCGGTTTCCCAAGAGCCTTCATCGACCCCGTCACATCCAGTATATCATCCTGTATCTGGAAAGCCAGGCCGACATTTTTTGCAATCTGCTCCGCTATCTTTACGTCTCCTTTTCCCGCACCGCCCAGCACTGCGCCGATCATCATGGAAGACTCAATTAATGCGGCTGTTTTCAGCTCATAAATGGTATCAAGGACATCTTTGGATACGGCATGCCCGGTCTCCTTCACATCGATAACCTGTCCGCCTATCATTCCATAAATTCCGGCCTTCCTGCCAAGTATCCGATACGCCTCTGCAATTTCCTTCCATTTTGAAGGAGCATAGGAAAAGGCTTCTGCCGCCGTCTCAAATGCATAATTCAACAGGGCGTCCCCCGCAAGGATTCCCATATCCTCCCCGAACACGACATGCGTCGTCTTCCTTCCCCGCCGGTAATCGTCATTGTCCATTGCGGGTAGGTCGTCATGCACAAGAGAATAGGTGTGAATCATCTCCTGAGCCGCCATAAACGCATGAAGCGCCATCTCTTCTTTAACGTCCCCTTCCGAAAAAAGCAGGTACGTCTCCTTCATAAGCATCGGCCTGAGCCGTTTGCCTCCTGCGAGAAGGCTGTAAGCCATAGCCTCCATAATCATCTTCTGGTATCCTTCCTCTTTTGGAAGGAAGCGCCTTAGTACCGCTTCAATTTCTTCAACCTTTTTTTTCTGGCAATCCAGAAATTCAGCTTTCAAACTCATGTTCTTCTCCTTCGTCATCTAAAAGCAGAATCTTTTTCTCCACCTTGTCAATCTTGTCGCTGCACAGCTTCAGCATGTCCATGCCCTTATGGTAAAGTTCAAACGTCTCCTCTAAGGAAACCTCCTCCTGCTCCATGCCTTCTATCACTTCGTCAAGCTGCGCAAATATATCCTGAAGCGTCCGGTTATCTTCCGGTTCCCTGTCTTTCCCGCTCATCCTCTCTGCTCCTCCTTTTTACCCGTGACGGCCGCCGAGACGACGCCGTCGGTTACATAGACCGATATCTCGTCCCCTTTTTCCGCCTGCCTGATACTCTTCAGCGCACGCCCTCCGGGAGCCTGCACATAAGAATACCCCTGATTCAGCTTCTTTAACGGGGAAAGCCCTTTCATAATCTCCACATACAAGGAAAGCCTGTGCCTTGCCTCCCCAAGCGCCCCTTCCATCAAAAGACGCAAATCATCCTCGCATTCCACCGCACGCTGTCTGTAATCCCTGAGAAGATTTTGCGGATGCAGGTACTTTAGCCTTGTCTTGTAGTTTTTCAGCCGCATCCGGTTCATCTCAAGTCTCTGCATGAGCAGCCGCCTCATCTTAAGCCGGCATTCTAAAAGCCCGTCTGCAAGCTTCTCATATTCGTACACTGCAAGCTCCGCCGCCGCTGAAGGCGTCGGCGCTCTTAAGTCCGCCGCATAATCTGCAATGGTCGTGTCCGTCTCATGACCGACTGCCGAGATAACGGGAGTATGGCAGTCAAAAATCGCTCTCGCCACTTCCTCTTCATTAAATGCCCACAAATCCTCTATAGAGCCTCCGCCCCTTCCTGCAATGATCACATCCACGCCCGCCTTATCAAGCAGCCGGATGCCGCGGACGATGCTCTCCTTTGCCCCCTCTCCCTGCACCTTGGCCGGGTACAGAAGAAGCTGCACATAGGGATTCCTTCTTCTTGATATATTTATAATATCGCGCACCGCCGCCCCTGTAGGTGCGGTCACGACTCCGACCCGGCTTGCAAATGCAGGAATCGGCTTCTTATATTCAGGAGCAAACATCCCCATCTCCGAAAGCTCCTGCTTTAGCTGCTGAAAACGCTCATAGAGGGCTCCCTCGCCGTCTAAGCGTATCTCTTTTGCGTAAAGCTGGTAAGCGCCGCTTCTTTCATAGACCGCCACACTGCCAAGCACAATGATCTGCTGCCCCTCGCACATACGAAAAGAGAGCCCGCCTCGCTGCCCAGCAAACATGACACAGGCAATCGTTCCAGACTCATCTTTTAATGAAAAATATATATGTCCCGAATTGTGATACTTGCAGTTTGACACCTCGCCTTTTACATAAATGCAATTCAGCATGTAATCCTGAGCAAACATATTTTTAATATAAGCATTTACCTGCTTTACTGAATATACATTCCGCGCCATCTCCCACCTCTGTTTCACATCAATGCATACTACGGCTCCAAACTAGGAAGCCGCAAGCTTCGCAAGCACCCCGTTTATAAAAGAAGGGCCGTCGTCACTGGAATACTTTTTCGCAAGCTCCACCGCCTCGTCAATCGCAACGCCTACGGGAACGTCGTCATCCCAGCGCATCTCATAGACCGCCAGCCTTAAGATGCTTAAATCCGCCTTGTTCATACGGCTTGTCTTCCAGCCCTTCGCCGTCTCGTTTATCAGCTTGTCAATCTCGGCAAGCTTTCCGCCGATTTGCTCTGTCTTTGCCCGGATGTATTCCAAATCCTTTTCGCCCGCACCTGTAAGCTCATTAAGATACAGCTCCATCTGCGCCTTCCTATCGTCCGCAGCGTTGAACTCCATCCCGAATACCAGCTTAAAGATGTGGTCTCTCAACTCTGTTCTCTTCACTTATTTTTCCTCCGGCATCTCCACTCCGGTAATCCGTATATTGACATCCGCAACGTCAAGCCCTGTCATATTTTCTATAGCCGACTTTACTTTTTCCTGAACCTTTGACGTGGTTTCCTTAATATTGTATCCGTATTTCAAATTCAGAGTCAGCGCCGCCGTCACAATTCCTTCCAGGACATCCACCTTCACGCCCTTGGACATGGATTTCACGCCAAGCCTGCTGGCAATATCCTTCGTCGTACTTCCTGCCATAGACGCCACTCCGTCAACCTCCATCGCCGCAAGCCCGGCAATGACCGCAACGACCTCGTCTGCAATCTTAACCTCTCCAAGATTCTCCTCTGTCTTTATTGTATACGTATTTTTTTCTTCTTTTCCCATATCATCAAACCTCCTGTCAGCACAGCGCTTTACCATCCACCTTCCGGAATGTGCCGCGCCGGATTTACATATCCTTAATTATAACAAATTTCTGTTCTTTTGCAAAGCCTTTTTCCTGCTTTGCCATGCGCCAAAACGTTATTTTGCAAACTCCGTCAGTATCAGGCCGTCATTTCTGTCCTGCGTCATCCGGATACTCCACTCGTTCACAAACAAAAGAAGCGGCCTTCCCTTAAGGTCTTTCACTTTCTTCATGTCCGAGGTCCCGGTAAGCTTGTCAAGATTCAAATCTTCGTTTCCAATCCACCGGATATATTCATACGGCAGGTTATCCAGGCGGATTTCCACATTATACTCGTTTTCCAGGCGGTACTTCAACACATCAAACTGCAGAACGCCCACTACGCCTACGATAATCTCTTCCATTCCTGTATTGTATTCCTGAAAGATTTGAATTGCGCCCTCCTGCGCAATCTGGTTGATTCCTTTTACGAACTGCTTCCGCTTCATCGTATCGATCTGCCGCACCCTCGCAAAATGCTCCGGCGCAAAAGTCGGAATCCCCTCATAGCAGAAGCGCTCTCCTGATGCCGTCAGCGTGTCGCCTATGGAAAATATGCCCGGATCAAACACGCCGATAATATCTCCGCCATAAGCTTTCTCCACGATTTTTCGCTCCTTTGCCATCAGCTGCTGCGGCTGCGACAGACGGACTTTTTTCCCGCCCTGCATATGATGGACGTCCATTCCCGCTTCAAACTCCCCGGAACAGATACGCAGAAATGCGATTCTGTCTCTGTGAGCCTTATTCATATTGGCCTGAATCTTAAATACGAACGCCGAAAAGTCCGGCTCTTCCATCGGGTCGACCGCCCCTTTGTCGGACATCCTCGGCAAAGGAGACGTAGTCATCAAAAGAAAATGTTTCAAAAATGTCTCCACCCCGAAATTTGTGAGAGCGGAACCGAAAAAT